>JAUWIB010000116.1 GCA_030605565.1 bacterium | reverse complement strand
CTATCGCGTAGCGGCGGGCCTTGTGTCCGCCGGAATCGAGGTGGGAGACAAGCCCCCACCCTACGCGGTGTTAGAATCTGTGCACATAAACAGTGGTGAGGACGATGCATTCACAACCGAGTTATGAGACAGCCTCCAAGCTGTGGGCCACCGGACCCGTGCCACCCATCGACTCCGCTCACCCTTCGACTCCGCTCAGGGTGACGGTGGGGGGGATGCTCAGGGTGACGGTATCTAGTCTTGTAGGGCAGGATCCTTGTGGTCCTGACAACTGTTGTCAGGTCTGCCTGAGACCTGACCTACAAGATGTCGAAACCACAGGGGTTTCGACCTACCGGATGGATTCCCGCCTGCGCGGGAATGACAGGCAAGCCTGTTCTTGCGCCTTCGGCGCTTCATGCTCACGCGAACCGTCATTGCGAGGCACGCTCAGCGTGCCGCGGCAATCTCATCCGACCGCACCCTTCGACTCCGCTTAGGGTGACGGTGTCCAGTCTTGTAGGTCAGGATCCTTGTGATCCTGACGGACTGGATTCCCGATTTCGCGGGATGGACCCGCAAGCACAAGACGCGCGAAGCGCAAAGAGCAAACTTGTACGGGTGGTGTCGGGCGACCCCGCCCGACATCGAGTATCTCATCGGGTTATCGCTGTCAAAGAGCCAAAAAGGGACGGCCGCCAAAGCCGCCTATATCTATATGGAGCAGATGGGGATCGAACCCACGACCTCCACGTTGCGAACGTGGCGCTCTCCCAACTGAGCTACTGCCCCGGACACATCGTGTCTTCTATCCGGAGGGAAGCAGCCAACTACTCCCGTCCGGAGCGAGCTAACAATAATACAATAGGAACAACCGGCCAAGCAATTTCTCAGGTGGCCAATGGCGCTAACGACATCGAGGCGGAGGCGGCCCGCCCGTGAAAGCGTAGTCGATCAGATACACCAGATCAGCGATGTCTACCATCGGATCGCCGTCACCGTTGACATCAGCTTCCTCCATACAGACCGGTGACGGCCCGCCCGTGAACATGTAGTCTATCAAGTACACTAGATCGGCAATGTCGATTGGCGGTGCATCCTGGTGGTTGATATCACCCCGGTGGCGACAACAGGCGGTATCGTTGAGGATCTCCTTCACCCTGGTGATGGACTCTAAGCGGTCGGTGCCCTGCCCCACGGCCAGTTTGTAGCGCACGTACTGACTGTCGCCGGGCGCAAAAGTGAACGGTCCGCTGCTGGCCATAAATTGCCGATCGGCGGGATCAAAGTCGATATCCCCGCTACCGTTCACAGGATCGCCGCTATGCATATACGTGAGTTGCCGGCCGTCCCACTGATATGGACTGCCGGTCGCGCTCAGCCCCTGCATGCAAAAGTAGGTTTCGATGAAATTGTTCGGATTGGTGCCGTTAATGTACTTGGAAAAGGCGGTCATGCCAAGATTCCTGTAACCCGGTCTGAGATACCCGTCAAAACAGGCCGTGTCGCCGGGTGATACCACTATCGGTCCGTTCAGCAGTTTATACCCAACCGCCGGCACGCGGCTACCGAATTGACTATCCCAATCCGTGCCGTTGTAGCAAAAGAAGATGTCGCTCAGCGTATCGCAACCGACAAGGTCGTTCGAGGCATCACCGAGGTCCGGGTCATTCCACATCGAGACATAGCAATTTTCGATTGTGTTGCCGCCCTTGTTGTACAGTTTGTACTCGATGTAAATGGCGTTGCCCTCGCCGCCGGTTTCGACCAGCGTGTAAGTAGGGGCGCTAAAGGTGAACGTGTCGGCCTGGGTGTTTAGATTCTCAATCCAGGTCGTGAATCGTACTACGGTGCCTGTTGCCGGCCGGCTTGTTACCGTGGAAGAATCTCTGTATACGATTCGGCCGATTTTGAAGTCATCCCACACGTATTCCATAAAGGGCGGCGCCGGTTCTTCGTAGGGATGCTCATACGGATAGACCCGGTCACCCCAACTCCAGTCGCCGCTTTCGTCATCGTCTATGAAGAAAAAGTTGATCCTGACATCGTCGGTAGGATCATCCGGCGTCTTTTCGCCAATGTTCCAGACTTCGAACGGAGCCCTGTCAGGCTGCAGGGCATTCGAATACCACTCGTAGTAGTTGGACCCTTCAGATGCGAATCGGAATTCCCAATCACTAATGCCAATTTGGCCGCACCAGTTCATACGCTGGAAGTCTGATCCCCAATCCGGAGTGATGTACCAGTCCCCGGTAGAGTTCAACGACCACATAACGTTCTCTGGAGGGTCGAGCAGGCCGAACTCATCGGCCATCTCATCAATGGCCGCTATCCCTTCAGGTGGAGGCGCAAGTACCCGGATCAACAGACCGTCGACCGTAGGATAATCTCCCTCTCCAGATTGGTTGGTCTGATCTGACAGAACGGTGGTTCCAGTGGTAGCGTTGACTACATGCCAGACCATCCCCAAAACAGGGTGACTCTCGAACACCACCATGTACTCGTCGCCAGTCAAAGCCGCAGGATCGGCTACGTAGGCTTCCACCGTTCCGTAAGAAGGTCCCACATGAACTGCAACCGCCGGGTCACTAACGAGTGCTTCGTCGGTCCCCGGGCTGTCGTCGGCCCACACGGTCATCTGCACTTCGATGCCCAGCGGCTCAGTCTGACCGGCGTTGTTGTGGTGCTGATCCGGGTTGGCATCGTTACAGACAGTCCAGAGAGTCTGCTCGCCCATCCAGAATGGCCTGCCATCATTGGGATACACTGGCGCCCCCTGAGAAGACGGCCAGTTGGTGTAATCGTCGTTGGGGTTATCGGCCAGACTGTCGGTGTGTATTCTGTATACCTTGAAAGTGGGATCGGAACCGTAAGCCGGATTGTATGTCCAGACGGTATCACCGCCTTCGATACTCACTATCTGGTCCATGGGTCCCGGAATGAACTCATCGGAGAACTCCGCAATAGCCACGCGAACCTCGCCGTTGACAACGCCGCCAATCCACAGCCCGGCAGCGTAGATCACCCAGGTATCCAGGAGGCCGCTGGTGATATCATCGTTAGAAACGTATGGGAAGAAGGTACCCGCGTCCCGCCCAAAAACGCCGGAGAGGTCACGGCAGAAATTACCGTGGTTGGTGACGAACATCAGAATGTTATTAGCATTGATGTACGTGCTATTGTCGACAATTCGACCGTGCGGAGCACCAGCCGGCACTCTGTCTTCACCGTATTCCAGCGGTCTTGCAAACCCGGATGCTGCTAAGCAAAGCAACCCCGCCATCAACAGTTTCCAGTGATTTGTTCTCATGTTACCAATCCCCTGTGTAACGAGCCTGTGATTTTTCGACTCTCTCCATAAGTTATGCAAAGACCGCCTTTTGTCAAGGCTTCTGGTGTGGCGGATTTGGCGAGAGAGGGGCAGCGACAAACGAACGAACGGTAGTTTACCGGTGTCGATGCTGCTGCGATGAGCGTGACATCAGGAGCATGATCAGTCGCACCAACGCGGTGAGAGCCCAAACCGCTTCAAGAATCAAGAACGGCACAGCGCCACCCGCCCAGGCGTACCATGCAGCCAATAATGCACCCACGATGTTCATCGAGAGATACCAGACACTGCGCTCGGAGAGACGGCGCACCAAGTTTAGCCCGAAGGCTATCAGTAGCAGCGCCACGCCGATGGAGCCGATTACTACGGGAGGCATGACGCTACTCCGCTATCCGGCCATAATGAGTTGCGCCACCATTACATATTCTCATAGTTGGGTCCTTCGCCGCCCTGAGGCACCACCCAGCGGATAACCTGGTACGGATCGGCGATGTCGCACGTTTTGCAGTGTACACAGTTCGACGGCGTCAGTTGAAGCTTGGTCTTCCCCTCGCGTTCGGGATCGTCTACCATCTCATACACTTGGGCCGGGCAGAAATGCTGACAGGGGTTGCCGTATTCCTCGGTGCAGCGATTATTGCAGATGTCGTAGTCGGTAATCACCAGATGCGCCGGCTGCTCCTCTTCGTGCTGGGTGCCGGATTTGTAGACGTCGGTCAGCTTGTCGAAGGTGTACACGTTGTCGAACTTGACGGATATTTTCTCCGGCTCCCGCCCGGCGTGCCGACCGTATTCGTCGAGTTTGCACATGTGCTCATGGTCCGGCTTGACAGCGCGACGTTCAAACAGACCCCTGCCGCCGGTGACCATCTGCATAGCGCCATGGAACAAACCTGAGAACAGCCCGCCCTTGAACCCGGCGTGGAAGTTACGGGTCTTGTAAAGTTCCTCTCGCGCCCAGCTTTTTTCAAAGCGCTCTTCATAGCCGCGCAGTGCGTCTGCGGAGAAATCGTCCTTCTTGAGACACTCGACGATTGTCTCGGCCGCCATGATGCCGGACTTGATGGCCAGGTGGATCCCTTTCAGTTTCTGCGGGTTCAGCATCCCGGCCGAATCACCACACAACAGCAGCCCGTCGTGGTACAGCCTTGGCATGGAAAAGTAGCCGTTATCCGGCATCGTCTTGGCGCCGTAGTGCAGCATGGCGCCACCATCGAGAATCTTGCGAACCAATGGCTGCATCTTGTACCGCTGGAACTTCATGTGGGGATCGTTGGTGGGATCGGGCGAGTTGAGCCCGACCGCGTACCCGACCGAGACCATGGTATCGGTCATGGCATAGATCCATCCGCCGCCGTACTCGCTCGAAGGCTGAGGCCAACCTATGGTGTGATAGACCTGCCCGGCTTTGATGCGTCCTTCAGGAACTTCCCACACCTCTTTGACGCCGGTAAGGTAAACCTGCGGGAGTTTTGCGGCGGTCAGTTCCGGGATTTTCTCACAGGCATGCCGGGTCAACGAACCATGGACACCTTCGCACAGAACGGTTACTTTCGCCTCAATGATCGAACCTGGTTCGAAGTTGGAACGCTGGTCACCCTCCTTGTCAAGACCCATATCCACCGTCTGTACGCCGGTGACTTTGCCGTCGCTGACGATCAAGTCATACCCGGCCAGCCCTGCAAAGATATCGATCCCGGCCGCTTCCACCTGCTCACCCAACCAGGCAGTGAATTTGTTGAGAGAAACGATGTAGTTGCCGTGGTTGTTGACAGCCGAAGGCATGAATGGGAACTTGAGCGTGGCTTCCTGTCCAAGGTAGTACATGGCGTCGCCGGTGACTGGTGACTCCAGCGGCGCGCCCTTGTCGATGAAGTCAGGAATGAGCTCGGCGATTCCGCGGGGATCCATCACAGCTCCCGACAGCGAATGAGCGCCAACGTGAGAACCTTTCTCCATAAGGAGAATCTCCGGCATTTCGAGGCTTTCATCGGCGGCCACCAGTTTGGCCAGCTTGTAGGCCACAGCAAGACCAGCCGGTCCGGCCCCGACTATCAGAATATCGGTAGGGAGCACTTCACGTTCTATCGTCATGGTGATTCCTTTGAGTTTCGATCAGCTTCATGGTCCCGAATATAGCCAACGGGAGAGGAAACGCAATATTGAAGCTACGGAACCACGTTTGACTCCACACGGTGGCCCGGCGGCATGAAACTCAACCAACCAGGCAAAAGAATATGGCGGGAGAATCGATGCGGGGAAACAACCTGTAGGGCATTGGCTGACCTGGCAGCCGCAGCCCTACTACAATCCCGTGGCGGGAGGGGATGACTCGTCAGGAACGACCGGCGTGAGCCTTTTTGTGACGGTGATTTTTCGGCTGCGGCGGATCGTGGACCACTGCTTCGCCGTTGCTGTTAATCTGGAGCATTTCCGCGATCTTACTCTTGTCACACCCAATTGTAATCAGGCGAGCCGCTTTGACGATAGGCCTGCGGATCAATGTGTGATCCTCGGCCATCAACTTAATGAGGTCGTTTCGCGGCGGCAGCGACTGGTCCAGTTTGTGTTTGCCAAAACTGGGGGCTGACGTATTGAGAAAATGCTCGATCCGAAGCTGCCCGATGAGGTTGGTCAACTCCCACTCCGACAGCGGCTGCTTGGAGATATCGCGAACCTGCAAAATGATCCCGGACTCTTCTATAAACTTCCTCACTTCAACACAAGCTTCGTCATTTTCATAGCTCATGAAAACTGCTCGCTTAGGCATATTACCTCCTACACATCTTTCTTTTCGTCGCACCACACAAGTGGTGTCGACCGTTGTTATGAAACCCCTGTTCACGCTGACTGAGTTCGGTTATCGAAATACCCCTTGGTAGCCAGCGGATTCCTGCCAAGAGTAAGGAACCAATCGAGATCAAATAATCTCGGAGTACAATTCAAACACGTTCTTATAGTATTTGTCAACATTTTTGTTAGCTTTTTCTCCACAGTGTTATTTACACGCAGCCGTTATGATGTCCATTGACCTTAGTCAAGCTGATTCATATGGTCGAACCATTATAACGTTTGCACTACAATAGATGATACCTTGGGCGACCGATATACGCTCTCGAAATGGCCACCCCTGATCGACCAGTCGTCTGTTTGATTGAACCTTGTTACCATTATCGGAAATCTTTCAGACGGCTTTAGTCTATGACGTGCCCATCTATTGAACGTCTCAACAGTCTGTTTTGTTTCAACATTTGTAGGATCTTTCCATCAGCGTCGATGTCATTGAAGACAAGGTCGAACGGTCCAGATACTGATGAATCCTATTATAAGTACTCTGCACGCTACCTAACCAGAAGTCTTGTTCGAGGTCAACCGTGGGCTGATCAAGTTGCGAGGCTTTACCACGGACCCGATCCAAAACCTCTTCGACAGAACCTCTTCAATTGTTGCCGGTGAATGTGTCCGAAGAATGGAACTCTATGGACATCCGGTCAAAGATTGGCCTGAATATACACGGTGTCGGCGAATATGCAACCAAATTCTCGATAAAACCGGCGGAATATCACAGAATACTTGCCGACGGGCAACCTACATAATAGTATACCCACATGAATCAAACATTTACAACAAAACTAAGGATTGCCATGAAGCAGACAGTATTGACAGGATTGTTACTCGCAGCCGCGGTTGGTCTCATTGTGGTGACCTGTTCGCTTGGACCGAAGTTGCCGGTTGATGTATCGTCAGCCATTGAAGCGGCAGGCGACAACGGCGCCGAATTGGAGAAGGTGATCACCCACTATCGCACCGCAGGCGACACTCTCAAGCTTGAGGCGGCGCTCTTCCTCATCGGCAACATGGAAGGGCACGGTTACGCAACCTATGATCTGAAGGACACCGCCGACAATGTGGTCACATTTGATGTCAACGACTACCCATCCTATGATTCACTGAAAACATCGTTCTCTGCTTTGGAAGCGGAACATGGTGAACTCGACTTTGGGAAGAAAGAGTTGCTGACCGACGTAGAGTCAATCACAGCCGATTTCCTCATTACTCAGATCGATTACGCCTTTCGCGCCTGGCAGGAAAGACCGTGGGCGGCGCATCTGTCGCTCGATGAGTTCTATCAGTATGTCCTCCCATACCGTGGAAGCGGCGAACCGCTCGAACCCTGGCGCAAGTATTTCTTCGAAAAGTATGCTGACCTGGCCGACAATATGACAGACCCCACCGATCCGGTCGAGGCGGCTTCTCTGATCAACGACGATATCAAGACGTATTTCACTTTCGATCCCCGTTATTACTATCATCCCACCGATCTGGGACTGGCGGAGATGTTGCAAACCGGTGTTGGTCGCTGCGAGGACATGACCAACATCACCATCTACGCCATGCGGGCCAACGGGCTGGCGGTCACCAGCGACTACACGCCCGCCTGGGCCGACGCCGGTAACAACCACGCCTGGAACGCTATCCTCACTCGGGACGGGCAGGTAACGCCGTTCATGGGTGCCGAAGCCAACCCCCGCCACTATAGACTGGCGCACAAGCCCGCCAAAGTCTACCGCAAAACCTTCGCCCAACAGAAGGACAATCTCGTTTTCCAGGAGCACAAACAGGAGAAGCTGCCCGGCTGGCTGCGCGGCAAGAGTTATGTCGATGTCACCGATGATTACGTTCAAACTTGCAGCGCTACGGTCACGCTGACCCTGGAGGCGCCGGACAGCGTCGACATCGCCTACCTGTGCGTGTTCAACTCCGGCGAGTGGAAACCGATCGACTGGGCACGGATCAACGGCGACCAAGTCACTTTTGACGGAATGGGCAAACAACTCATCTACCTGCCGGGACTCTACCTGAACAAAGAGGTGGTTCCATACGGCTGGCCGTTCTTGGTCGACAGTACCACCGGCCGCCAGCAGTTCGAGGTGGAGGAAGATAATCTGTTTCGCGCTCAGTTGACCTCAACAACTCGCCGCAAACAGGTAGCGTCCACCGACGGTATCGAGAAATCGTTCCTGACACCGGGCGTTGAGTATGAACTGTTCTACTTCGACGACGGCTGGCAGTCGCTGGGGAAAGCGACCGCGACCGATGAGCCTTTGGTTTTTGATGATGTCCCAGTCGGCTGCCTGTACTGGTTGGTAGCCGAGGACAGCGACCAGGAAGAACGCCCCTTCTCCTACGAAGACGGCCGGCAGGTTTGGTGGTGACTTCACTACGCTGGTCTATCTGGTCGATTACATGTTCACGGGCGGACCGCCGCCGCCCCCCTGTCCGTAAAACCATGTAGCCTGGTTTCGATAATAGCGATGCAGCAAGCCGCTCAATGTCTCGGGCGGCTTATCTTTTTTTCCGGTGTGAGTGCTGTTTTGACTGGGCCACCGACCCACGGACGTCCCGCCACAGTTTATTTGTATATCGTTTCTGATAGAAAGCTTGACACGGGGAGTGTGTTCTCTATATTGACTGTTCTATACCGCGGGGTGGAGCAGTCTGGTAGCTCGTCGGGCTCATAACCCGAAGGTCGAAGGTTCAAATCCTTCCCCCGCCACCAAATTATCCCCTTGAAGCCTAACAACTTCGAGGGGTTTCTGTTGCCTCACAATCGCCTCTCCCCCACCTCTTCCAACATATTTCCAACACACCAAGCCTTATCAACAGACAACAACAGCAACCAAGAGCTACCAGATTCCGGTGGGGCATGCCCAAACGCGAGGAGCGATATGGCCCCAAGATGAAGTGCCACACAGTAGCGGTCGGAAACGCCTGGGTGGTTATTGAAAAACCAGTAGTATGTTCGAGTATGAGTTTTGGAGCCAAGGCTCTATGCACACTTGGGATACAAAGAAAAACGACAGCGGGTAAGTGTTGTCCCTATTTAAGTACATGACTGCTATAGCGTCCATTTCCAGTTTTGCCTATTAGCGGAAATAGAAACGCTCAGCGCCTACACCATTTCTCGCGTTATTATTCGGAAAGCACGATCTTCATTGGCTGAGTGAAACCTTAGGCTTTGATGCAATAGACGTCCACGCCTCACGCGACACTCACGCTGTGAACGCTCGTTCCTACCAAGATGACATAGTGGAAGCCCGGTGGATGTGGAAACGGACCAGTTAAGCACGGAGGCGCATCGCTCTGCGGAGTAAATGTTGATTGAGTTTCAGTCAGACGAACGTGGCTAATGTGGCCGATTTTCTAGCAAGGTTGGCCGCCCCGCTCAGAAAGAACGGCGCATAAGGAGTAGTGATCTTCCCCCGGGAAAGTGGACACCCAGTTAAGCCAGGGTAGCCAGTCGTTCGAAGTTGGCCGGGCTTTGGTAACCCAGGCTCGAATGACGGCGTTCCCGGTTGTAGAACATTTCAATATACTCAAATATCTTCGCCCTGGCATCTTCTCGTGTAACAAATCGTTCATCGTAAATCAACTCTGTCTTCAAAGTCGCAAAGAACGACTCCATCGGCGCGTTGTCCCAACAATCACCCTTGCGGCTCTATGCTGCAAATTATCCGGTGATCTTCAAGCAGAGACTGGTAGTCATCAGAAGCATACTGACTGCCACGATTACTGTGATGAAGCAAACCTGGTTCAGGCTGTCGTCGGCCAAGCGCCTGGTTCAACGCATCCGACGTCAACTCGCTCGTGATACGAGCTCCCATCGACCAGCCGACAACCAGCCGCGAATACAGATCAATCACCCCGGCCAGGTACAAAAAGCCTTCCGAGATCCAGATATACGTGATATCAGACAACCAGACCGCATTCGAACGAGTAACATTTAATTCTCGATTCAAAATGTCCGGAGCCACCGATGCAACATGTTCTCGTTGATATCCAAATCACGGGCTGTCCCGGCTACTGTCCGACCGGGCTCACGACTCAATCGCACTGCCTCCACCTTGAAGGCTCGATCATAACTGCGACGCGATTCATTTACAGACATCTGAACACCTCCCGAAAGAATCATAACACTATCCTTTCTAAGTGTCCACTAAACCGGGGGAGGTTCATAGTAGACCGGTCGAGAAGAACAAATTAGAGAACTCCTAATCTCACCGGTCTGAATTAAAGGAAACAGCCTTATCCTTTAATTGGACAAGTCGGCGAAAATACCTACCGAAGCTCAACTTATTGTCTATTAGGTACTTGATAGTCCGCTCACAATAGGCTGGCTGTTCCCATTTTCAAGTTCACTCAGAACGCAAATCTCTGAGATACCTTTGGAAATACCCCACCCACAGAAAAATGACCCCAACGGGAGTCGAACCCGTGTTTGCGCCGTGAAAGGGCGCCGTCCTAGGCCACTGGACGATGGGGTCATGCCTTCGGTCTTATTGGCCGTCTATTATACTGTTTCTGCTCTCGCTGTCAAGGAATATCAGTTGAGCAACCAAGGTCAGCGATATTCATGGACTGTAGGTAGTGGCAAGGATTTCGCGCGCCGTGTTCCTGACATAGGCATAGGTGAGGCTGTTGATCTGGTTGAACTCGACCACCTGCCGACACATTTCCTCGGCCCTTTCGTGGTCGTTCAGTCCCTGGTAGGCTAACATCATGCGATAAAATGTATAAGGATCCCGCTGGTTGGCTTGGGTCAGTTCCTCAATCGCCCGACCGTACTTTTTCTCCTCCAGAGCGATCAACGCCATAAGAGTGTGCGAGGCCCGGATCTGACCGCGATTGTCGAGAGCTTGAACCTGCCTGGAGTACTCGCGCGCTTTGGCTTTGGCCGTAGCCAGGTCTTTTTTCAAGAGTGATATCCGGGCCGAGTTGTACAAGTATCCACGCTTGGCGGTTTCCTTAACCGGCTTCGGCAACTCCGAGTTCTCCATCAACTTCATCGCTTTGTTGCAAACCGACCTGGCCTTGTCCGGTGCGCCCTCCTCAATGAATATCGAACCCATCACACCCAAATCATTCGCCATTGCAGAAGCGTCCCAGATATCTTCAGCCAGGGCGTACTGCTTCTTGAGTTCCTTGATCGCCTCTTCAAAACGACCCTCGTATACGTAGGTCAACGTGATCGCACCATGCGCGGCGCGGCGCACGCCGTTGTCGGGGGCGGTCTCAAGCATCTGTGTCCGAAGACGCTCGCGAGCAGTTTCATATTCATCTTTGAAGCAAAGGTTGGTGGCGACGCCGATGTGGGAAATTCTGAACGCCGGATTGACCGCCAGCGCCTTCTCATACATCTCTATAGACTCGTCGTACTGGCCCATTTTCATCAGAAGCTCGGCATAGGAATCGTAGGGGTTCGGATCGTCCGGAATCAGATCGAGGTACTTCTTGAAAGCCTGCTCTGCCTTCTCGAAATCCCCCATGAAACGATAAGCATACCCGATCTGGTTGTACGGTATTGAAAACGACGAATACAGCAGCAAGGCCCGGTCGTAGTACTCAATAGCGAGTTCCCAGTCCTGCCCGTTGAAATAATGCCCGGCCATCACGTTGTTCGCGCGCGGGTCATCCGGATACATCTCAACCAACTGACGGTCGTACTCCCTCTCACCAACGCGGTCGGAGTTGGTACCGGCCTGAGTCCCCAGAATCCAAAGCCGTTCTCCCTCCGAGACTCTATCCACCAGCGACACAGCCTTGTTCAGCCGGGCGAAAAAACCTTTGGTGCTTGGCTCGGTAAACGCCAGCGACAGATAGGCCATGGCAAACTTGTGGTCCAGTTCCACCGCTTTCTCAAAATAAGGCCGCGCTTCCTCGGCGCGAAGTTTTTCACCCAAGTCCCGCCCCGTCAGGTATGCGGCCAGCGCTTCGTCTGACGAAGTGGTAATCGGCACCAGAGTGCCCTTCTGCGCTTCGCAGCCGATCAACCCGATAAGCACAGCGCCCAGCGCGACTGCCAGTATCAATGTTCTCTTAATCTTCATATTCCTTTATTATCGGCTTCTTCTCCACCCTTTCTACTACGTGTAACATAGCCAAACGGATATTGTTTTCAAGAAAAAACGGGGAGTATTGAGGGCGGATTCATGGTTCATGGGGACTCTCCTGTGACTGGGGAGCCTGTGTATCAAGCATGTTTGAACCGCGGAAATGGATTGCCGAATGGCTATTTCAGGATCTGCTCGCGAATGAAACGCTGAAATGCTGCTGGCAAACCGGCTTCCGCGGCCGCAGAGAGATCTGGATCACGAGTCTCGATACGCTCTGCGATCTGCTCCTTGAGATTCGGAACGTGGCTGACAAAGTGGCTGAAGTAGAATGACCGTTCAATATCTGTCGCGTCGGCTACGAAACTAAACGCTCTCTTGCGGTAAAGCATGCCTGAGGCTATCCATAGGTATCGCGGCAGATTCGAAGTGAGCAGAGTCTTCTTAAGGCTGGTCTCAATCGCTTCGGCGTTGACCAGTTTTTCTCTGAACGTAGGTAGATCTACGAGACGTATCTCCCATTCAATACCGGCTGGGTTCTCCTGATCTATAAGGTCTATCCCCACCTTCCGAAAATACCGTGCAATGAACCTCGTTGTTCCCAGGACGTCCCTAAAGCGGAGTCTTATCTTGTGGTACAAAGGTACAATCACGACGTACGGCACACACTCTCTTGTCATATCTGGCTCATCATCAACTTCGCGCACTAGCAGGCGGGGATTGTAGCCTTTTGACAGGAGTTCTGGTGGAACAGTGGAGCATTTGAGTCGGGAGAAAGGTCCCAGACCATCGTCATGCACATAGAATTCCCTGATTCTGCGACCGACAAGATTCATATCCAAGCGCGAGTCTTTTGTTTCGGTCTCCACTTGAGGCGAGTCCTCCAATCTGTAACCACAGACAGCTACAGCGTGTCTGCCGCCGCCATCAGCGAAATCGTAACCCAGAACCACGGGCAGTCCCGCACTGACGTAGGCGAAGATAAGACTGTTGAGCGGCGTGTCTTGATAGATCGTTTGGACTTCCGGAACCAAGCCGTTGTGGGAAATGGCACTACACATCTGCTCAACGAGCAAACCGTGGCTGGGTATTGGTCTGGAAATCTGCAGATACTTGGTAGCAGACTTGGTGATCTGCGACGGAGTCGGCAATGTAAGCTGGAATTTCTCAGATGTAACCTGAAAGCATGACCACAGAGCTGTTGTTGCACAGGCAGCCAGCACGGTATCCTGCTCCTGAAAGGCCAAGCTCTTCAAGTTGAGTGTTAACCCAAATAGATTGGCCTGGTAATCTCTGATAACTCGTATTCTCCGCTTACCCCCATCGTCGTCGTATGTTTTGAGTACAGTCCTGCCAATCACAGCCTCGGGCAATGGCTTTAGGACTGCGAACCCGAGGTATGAATTGTTCAGCCATTCCAGCTTAGGCTTGTCATGCGCAGCTACTGCCTCAGGGACATCAAGGTCGCTGAGGTCGGTTGACCAAAAGTGTGCTCTGCGACAGAATCGTCTGTACGACTCGAAGCACTTTGCGTAGTAGGCCGCATAGTCGTCCAGGAAATCGTGATCAATATAAGCATTTTCTACAAGAACGGATTGACAGCCAAGCTTCTCAAGGTAACGTCTAATATAGCGAACTTGAGGTTTCTGGACGGCGTCTTGTTCAAGGATGCCCAACTCATAGCCGGGCTGGGGATCTTCAAAAATGCGGTAAAACTCAGAAGGGAACTTGAATACGGTGAATGGCGAAGTCATCGAGGGGTCAACAGTTAAACTCACTCTTGAGTGTAGATGCGTCGACTCTGGACTCCAGTTTCAACTGCTTCTTGGAAAGTTCAATCTCTTTCTTTAGCTCTTCTATTTCCTTCTTACTAAGGGGTTTATTCGATCCCCCGAAAGCGATCTTCTTTTCTTCCATCCTCTCGACCTCAATGTATATAAGAAAGACCTTTTACCAAATTGGGCCGTAACATAAACCGAGACCTTCAGCCTGTCAAGGCAAAAAAAGTTCACAAATGTGACTTATTTCCCAAGCAGTTGATCTCTTCCCGATTAGTATCGGCAATCAGTGTTAGTCAACCAACCGGTTTTCTCAAGTTTCTTCTACGTATCTGCTGTGAAAATGTTGCTTGCGCCTGACGGTCATCTTCTTCATAGATGACCCTGCAGTTACCCCCCCACAATCCTTGACTCCCCACCCGCCGCCACCGATAATAGATACATGTTCACCTCGTCGAAGAGACTGTTGGCCGTAGCGCTGTTCACTGTCTTGTTGATCCTCGCCGTCAACCTCGCCTGGTGGCTCTTCTATGACCGCACCGCGCAACTGCTCGACCAACAGTTAAGCCGCCGACTCTCAGCCGTGGCTGCAACCACCTCCCTGGCGCTCACGCCGGAGATGGTCGACGGCCTCACGCTGGGTGATCTGGACGCCTATCTGCACGCCACCAACCTGCTCTCGCAGGCACAGGAAGCGGACTCGCTTTCGGAGCTTTTCATCCTCGACGACAACTACACCTATCTCGCCACGACCTCGGCAGGCCCGGACACTGTCTACTTTTTGTCCGAACTCAACGGACCCTACATCGATTCCCTGATCTACGGCCTCACCGCCCGCGCGATCGTGACCCCCTCGTACCGGACCGGTCGGATAATTCTCAAATCCGCTTTCGTACCCATCCACGATGAAATCGGCACCGTGATCGCCGTTCTGGGAGTCGAAGCCAACGTCGACTATTTCGACACCCTAACCGATCTCAAGAGAAATCTGTACTACTCCAGCGGCATCTCGGTCCTGGGCGGACTGCTCTTCGGATTCTTGTTTATTCTCGTGCAACGACGACTCAACCTCGCCCAACAGCGCCTTTTCATGAACGAAACCCACGCCTATCTCGGTCGCATGGTGGCGGTGGTGGCGCACGAGATCAAGAACCCTCTGATGATAATCCGCGCCTCAGCCGAACGACTGGCCAAGAAACAAAAGACAGCGGAAAGCGAGTTCATCATCGAGGAGGTCGACCGGCTCAATCAAATCGTCTCCGGCTACCTCGATTTTGCCAAAGGCGGCTCCGGCGATTCGATGCTCGGCAACGAACAACCATCCATCATCGACCTGCACGAACTATGCGCCAACATCAGCCGACACTTTCAGGACCAGTATCCTCAGGAAACTATCACCTGGCTGGACCCACGGGACAAGAATGATGCCACCAAGCCCATAAACGTGGCTTGCCACCCGCGCTCGCTACGGCAGGTAATACTCAATCTCCTGATCAACGGCGCCGATGCCTGCCAGGCCGCTTCCCGACCGATCCAGGTCGGCCTGAGCGCCACCGACAACGGCGACGGTACGGTTGCGGTCATCGTCACCGACAGGGGCGACGGCATGAACAAAAAGGAACTGGCCCGCGCCTTCGATCCGTTCTATACTACCAAGCAAACCGGCTCCGGTCTCGGCCTGTATCTTAGCAGGAAAATCGTTGCTCAGATCGGCGGTCGGATGGATATTAAGAGCCGACCGGGTCACGGCGCCGAAGTCGTCATTCGTCTGAAGAAAATGGTGAGAGAATAGAGTATGGCCAAAATCCTTGTTGTCGATGATGAACCCAAAATGACTTCGCTGATCTGCGGCCAGCTTGAGGATGCCGGCCACCAGGTCACCACCACAACCAAGCCGGCCGAGGCTCTTGATCTTATCACCAAACACTCGTTCGACATCGTCATCACCGACCTCTCTATGCCGAAGATTTCCGGCATGACGATTTTGGAAGAAGCTCTGAAAAAAGAGGGCACCGAGGTCGTAATGATGACGGCCTTCGGCAGTGCTGAGACGGCCGTCGAGGCGATGAAAAAAGGCGCCGCCGACTACCTGCTCAAACCATTCTCGCTGGACGAGCTGGAAATGTTAGTCGACAAACTCACCCAAAAGCAGAAGCAAGCCGCCCTTATCGACCATCTTCAGCAGGTGACGGAAACGGGTTATGGATCGTTTATCGGGTCCTCAGATGCCGCTATGTCCGTCAAGAACGACCTGGCCAAAGTGGCCGTCACCGACGCCACCGTTCTGCTCACCGGCCGCTCCGGTACCGGCAAGGAACTGGCCGCGCGGATGGTGCACGAACTCTCAACACGCCAGGACAAACCGTTTATCGCCCTCAACTGCGCCGCCCTGCCGGAGTCACTGTTGGAATCAGAACTGTTCGGTCATGAAAAGGGAGCTTTCACCGGAGCGGTGGCGCGCAAGCGGGGACGGTTCGAGTTGGCCGACGACGGCACTATCTTTCTCGATGAGATTGCGGAAACAACCAACGGCATGCAGTCAAAACTGCTGCGGGTGTTGGAGGAAAAGAAACTCTTCCGGGTCGGTGGAGTTGACACTGTCGACATTGACGTCAGGGTCATCGCCGCCACCAATCGAGATCTCAAGAGCGCTATCGAACAAGGCTCCTTCCGCGAAGACCTCTACTACCGGCTGAACGTTTTCCCCATTGAACTCCCAGGCCTGGCCGCCCGACGTGATGACATAATCGAACTGGCAGAGCACTTTCTGATCCAGTCGAACTACTCTCATCCCAGCTTAACGACACCGGTCCGCGACCTGCTCCTGAGATATGATTGGCCAGGGAATATCCGCGAATTGAAAAACGTAATTGAGCGAGCGACAATCCTCGCCGGAGGTGAACCGATCTCGGTTGAGGATTTCTCGTTGGAGGTAGATGACGCCCCGTTGGTTGATACCGGATCAGCCAGTGTCTCGGCCGCTGAGGGTCTGGAGACAGCAGAGAAAATCATGATCCTGAATGCTCTTGATCAGGCTGATGGCAACAAAACGGAGGCCGCCAGATTGCTGAAGATCAGCCGACGAAGGCTTTACAGTCGGATGAAGGTCCACAACATCAAGCCGTAGTGCTCGATCCGGGTCATCAGAATGTACCGGTTGGTACATTCTCGGGGTCAGCCCTTCGGGTCGGATTCTCAGGGTTGGCAGTACGTCTAATGGTAGCACCGAGTTAGCTCGGACGACCGGAAGAAGGCAGTTCCGGCATACCGTTTGATGTAATGACGGGTGGATCTTAACAAAGGAGTCGATTTTGAGAAAGACATTTAAGATATTCGTTGTCGCCGTTGTTTGGACTCTCGTTGCCTCTGTCCCCATACTGGCCCAGGGATATCAAGGTGATCGCTCCAGCCAGATTGATGCTCTCAGGACTGAATTGGAACGGACCGACCAGTTGATCGACCGCGCCAAAGAAGCTGTTCGCGCCTGTCACGCGCCGGTAGCGCACCTCAAACTGAAGGCGGCCGTTGACCTCCAAGCCAAAGCCTGGCGGGCGTTCGACAACGAGTACCCCCGACTCGCCTATCGCCTTACTATGCAAGCCAGAGAGCAAGCCAAGCACGCCATCGCGGCCCGTCGTATGACCGAACAGAGCGAGCATATGGTCCTGAACAAACTTGAGCGGGTCAATGAGATGTTGGACCGAGCGAGAGAGCTTCTGGCCGGCCGAGCCGATGGTAGCTACCAGACGATCTTCCGCTCAGCCCAGGACAGTCACAGCAAAGCCTGGGAGTTTTACCGCTCTCAGCAGTACCGTCCCGCCGTCAAGTTGGCCGATCAGGCTGAGAAAGCGCTCCGGAAGCTGCTCCGGGCTGTCGAAGGTGATTGGCGCGGACAGATGTCTTTCGATCGTCGCTCGGAAGCGGCCCAGCAGTTGCTTCAGCGCGCTCGAACCCTCGCCGCCGATTGCGCCTCAGCGCACGCCTCAGAACTGGTCGACCAGGCTACGACAGCTTATCGACGGGGCCGGGAACTGGCCGACAGTGGAAATTATCAGGCGGCCTTGCGTGCCTTACAGCAAGCCAGAAAACTGGCCAACAAAGCCGCCCGTGAATGTCGCGGCGAGGACGCTTTGCGCCACAGATTTGAACGGATCAAGAACGAAGCCGACCGCCTCAACGAGGCTATCGCCCCGTCCGACGATCGCGCACAGAAGTTCATCCGACTTACCTATGAACAGTTGGAACTGGCCGAAGAAGCCCTCGACAAAGGACGGACTGAAGCGGCCGCCGCCGCTCTAAAAGCTGCTGAACTGACCCTGAACCAACTAAAGAGATACCTGGATGCTGGAACACCGTAAGGACCTCCATGAAGTCCGCCCAGTCGAGTATGGGCTTGTTCTAAGACCTTCTTTTCTCGTCATTGCGAGCAACCCAAGGCACTCGTGCCGCAGGGAGCGCGGCAATCTCTTACGCCGAATCTGCCGACGAGTATTGCGGACGGCAGACGCCTTCTGCTTGTCCCAAAAGGTTGTTGCGACGGGTCTTGCGCTCGGTGAAACCGAGCGTGTGACCTGTCGCTCTTCACTAAGACGTTGTCCGGCACGGCAACCGACAATCGACAACAGAACTCCGGCCGGCATCACCATCGAGCCGCTGGCCGTTGCTCGCTCCTTTGGGGATTATTGTTAGTATGGGGGCTGAATCGAATCCGCTAACTCATAGACAACTCCCGAGGCCGTCGTGAGAGCCAATTGGGCCGCCGGCCTTCTCTTGCTATTAGCCGCAGCCGCCGGGTTGTCTCGACCCGTTTCAGCCTCCGGCTTGTCGGTACAAGCGGGGCTTGGTTACGACCTGTTGTCACAGGAGTATTTCCTCGATTCAGCCACCGCTGCCGGCCCCGATTCCCTAATCGTCAATTGGGCTCTCACCACCGATTACCTTGACGACCTCAAGGGTCAACTTTGGCTGACATATTCACCCCTCGCCGACGGTAGTCTGGAACTCCGAGGTCGGTATGACCAGACGGCGGAGTTTGTCCGGATACGTCTGGGCGGCGATCTCTCGACCGACTGGCATGAGCGGCGTCTCCAGCTCTTCGGCGAAGTCGAACTCAAAGATCGCTACCACGGGGAATCCGAGTTCGGCGACAGCTACCTTCGGGGTTACGCCAGGGGAAAACTCTCGCAGCCACTGAGCCAATCGCTGAAGCTCAATTTGCAACTGAAGACCGACGGTGTGCAGTTCGCCTCGGCCTCAACCTACAGCTACAACTATTTCCGACTGGGTGGCGATATCAGCCTGCAAAAACTGTTCGGCGGTTTCTCAAGCGGCGACATCCGTCTGACCGTCAACCACCGCCGCGTACCCGACAGTGTCCAACTCAACTACCTGGCCGTCGGCGCCGAGGCCGGCTTGCTGGCCTTTTACGACCGGGGAGAGTTGGACCTGTTGGCCGGCCTGGTCAGGAAAGACTATAGCCAGGAGAATCACAAAGACGATCATTATCGTCTCCTGTTTGAGGCCAACCACCGCTTCCGTCTGGGCCGCGGATGGTTCAGCCGCCAACGGTTGGAGACTGAACTGACGCTCTACCACCCCGACGACCCTATCAATGTCGACTACTCCGAAGTCGGCCTGGCGCTCTTAGGTGGAATTGAAAGCGGCCCCTATAGCCTGGCTGTCGGACCTGTCCTTAGGTTTCTCGATGAACGCGAGAGCGAGTTTTCGACGGGCGAGGACTACGCCGAAACCGGCCTCCAGATCACCCTGGACTGCCTCACTCCCGGCCGGCTGTTTGCCTCGGCCGAATCCACTCTCGGTCGGCGTAATCTCAAAACTGAGTCTGACCTCCAGACCGATTTCTCCTTTGAGCGACTCAGCCTGATCGGTGATCTCTCCATCACTGCTACCCTGCGCCTCAGCTTGCTTTTTTCCGCGGAGTGGGAATGGCACGATCTGCAAGAGGAGAACTCCCGCATGTACCTGCTGTCCTCAAACCTCACCTATGGTTTTTGATCAGTACGCCCAGGCCCGGCCGACCAGCCCAAGTGATCTGGCATGTGATTCTATTTACAATCTCTGGAGTTGAGGTGCGGTTTTCCGCGGCTGGCAGTGGCGGTTCATAAGCTACTCAAGCTTTGGCTACGGGGGAGCGATGGGGTCCATGCTCAGGCCGTTTCGAAGGTGCGCGCGGTGGTAGACATTGTGAACTGTTTCACAATATCGGCTCTCCCTGCGGCAGTTTTTGTGACTGGTATAAGTTGCTTCTGCACCCGGTTGACAAGGCCTGTTGATAAACTCAGAGAGCCGTCATTGCGAGGCGCGAAGACACTCGTGTCGTAGCGACGCGGCAATCTCAAGCGTTGATAGAGACAGCGAGACAGAGATTGCCGCACTCCGGAAGGAGCCATTTATGGCCTCGCAATGACGAGGGAAGAAACTTTTTCAACACTGCCGACATTGCAGGATCCAGTCGGTCCGGCTCCTCATCGCCGGGTAAGTTTGTGAATACGTTCACTATCTCTGTCCATGATGATGGACATGCCTATCTCTGTGCTCGTACTATTTGAGTGTTTCGATGGTAACTGACAGCTGTCCTTGTTTGTGATTCATGTCACAAGCGGTCTCTTATTAGCAGACACTGGTGATCTATGT
>JAUWIB010000105.1 GCA_030605565.1 bacterium | reverse complement strand
AAGAGTCAGGGAATGGATGTCGGCGAATATCTCAGTCTGTTGGATCGCCTCAATAAGGCCAGCCATCCGCGCTATCGTCAGATGCTTGACAGCATGGCGCTCAAACGTGGAGGTTCCAACGTGGCTATTGGGGATCTGTCCAGACTGCTTGTTCCCTTTCGTCCAACAAATGTCGCGCGGTTCCTGCCGATGGATTCTCAACTAACCTTCGTGAAGCGAAGCCTGGCAGCTATTGGCTTTGACCTGAATCGGTTGCCCATCTATTTTCAGCCCCGGCAGGATGGTGAGATGGGGACTCCTCTCCAATGTCTGCCGATTAAGCCCCCCCACGATGTTCGCATATGGGGTGATCGTTCCAGCGGTATGTATGGGACGCGCGAACTGATGCGCCAAATCGGCCACGCTCTGCACTGGACTCATACGGCCCAGGACCAGCCGTTGTTTGGGTCGACATTGCATCCTGTCTGGCGTGAGAGTGTCGCCCAGACTTTTGCCTACATGTGCGAAGAGTCGATGTGGCTGGAAAAGTATGCGCACGTTCCATCGTCGTTGATCGAACGGTACCGACGCGAGCAACAGGATGTCGAGGTTGTCCGACTTCGCTGGATGCTGACGCACTTGATGTTTGAGTACGAGGCATACACCGGCTCCGATCGCGATTTTGACAAGCTTTACTGGGATATGGTCGAGAAATTCTTGTTGATACCACGTCACGACGAGGCCGGCCACTGGGCAACGGTTGGGGAGTATGCTTCAAATCCGGTGCAATTGCACTGCGCACTCTTCGGCAAGGTAGTGGCGGCGCAGACGCTGGCCTATCTGGAGAAGCGGTACGGCGGTGTGGTCGACAACCCCGACGCCTACTCGTTTCTGGTTCAGAACTACATGCGTTTCGGCAGTCGCTATCCGTGGCAGGATTTGTTGCAGCGCGGCACGGGGGAGAACCTGAACTCGGGGTACTATCTCGCTCGGCTGGGATTGTAGGTCGCGGCCGACCATGAGATTCCTTCACATATGAAGAAGGGGCTGCCTTTGTCGTGTGAAATCGCTTGTCGTCCTGCCGTGTGCCGCTTAGTTTGAGGTCCATGAATGCGACGAACTCAAGTAATACCGACAACGTAACCAGCGGGCCAATCACCCGCACCGTGTTTTCGCTGGCCTTGCCGGTGGTGTTGGCGATGTTTATGGAGTTCGCCCTGGCCAGCACCGATTACTTCTGGGTGGGCAAACTGGGCGCTACTGCGCAGGATGCGGTCACCTCATCGATGGTCGTTATCTGGACTATCTTCGCCGCGATTTCCATTATCAGCGTCGGCGTCACGGCGTTGGTTTCTCGTTATGTCGGCGCCAAAGATATCGATAAGGTGGTTTACTACATTCGTCAGGGCATGGCCATGGCGGTCGGGATGGCGCTGATCTTCACGACAGTGGGCTACCTGCTTACACCGGCCATGCTCGGATTCATGGATACGAGCGAAGCCACCATGCAACACGCTGTGCCGTACCTGCGGATATTTTTCCTGTCGTCGATCGCCTTCTTCTTGACGGACACCGTGTACGCCGTGTTTCGGGCCTCCGGTGATACCCGCACACCGACCAAAGTCAGCGTGATGGTGGTTCTGTTAAACATGGCTCTCGACCCACTGTTGATATTCGGCTGGGGACCAGTTCCTTCGCTGGGTGTGGCGGGGGCCAGTCTGGCCTCGGCTATCGCCCTGGGGATCGGAGCGACAACGATCATCGTCAGGATGCTCAGGGGCGGACTTGGGTATCGTGTCACCGGTCTGATCTCCGGGAGACCGCGATTGACGAGCATGTTGAAAATCGGCCGCATCGGACTGCCGATAAGCACACAGCAGTTCGTGTTCATTTTTGTGTACTGGTTCCTGATCAAGATTGTGCACGAGTTTGGTGAGACCGCCGCCGCCGCCATGGGAATCGGCAATCGCATGGAGTCGTTCTCGTACTTGACCTGTTACGGCTTCTCAGTGGCTGCCGCGACGATGGTTGGTCAAAACCTGGGGGCGAAGCAGCCCGACCGTGCCGCCCGTTGTGCCTGGGGTGCGACCGGCGCGGCGGTAGGGATTACGTTTATCATATCCCTGGTGTTCATCCTGATCCCGGAATTGATTGCATCGATTTTCACCGATGACTCGGTAGTGCTCGAGATCGCGGTTGATTACCTGATCATCCTGGGTCTTACCCAGACCGCCATGGCTTTTGAGATCGTGCTTGAGGGCGCTTTCGGCGGCGCCGGCGACACCGTGCCGCCGATGGTTGTGATGATTCCCGGCTCGGCCATTCGCATCCCCCTGGCCTACTATCTGGTCTACAATCTCGGCTGGGGTATCAACGGTGTCTGGTGGACACTCACTATAACTTCGGCCTTGAAGGCGGTGGTGTTAGCGTATTGGTTCAGACAGGGGAAGTGGAAGCTCAAAGAGGTGTGAGCGTCGCGCATAGACGGCAACAAGTTGTTGATTAGGAGGGAAGGACAACGATATATTGCTTCCAAAGCATGTCCTGAGTGAGGATGATTATGACTGAGAAGTTCGTACGTTTTGAAAGTCCAAACACGCAGCTAACCGAGTACGGACGCATCGAGAACGATCGAGTGTTGCTCCTGAAGCACGCCCCCTGGCGTTCCACTGATACGACCGGGGAGACTCTCGAGTTCGAAAGCGTTACTCTGAAGGCGCCCGTGGAACCTTCCAAAATCGTCTGCATCGGGCTTAACTATCATGCCCACGTGCAGGCATCGCAGTCGGCCGATGAGGCGCCGAAGTATCCGCTGGTATTTCTGAAACCGCCGTCGGCCATAATTGGACCGGATGAACAGATCGTTCACCCCCCGGTGTCCGAGCGGGTAGATTACGAAGCCGAGATGGGCGTAGTGATCGGTCGCACGGCCAGGAAGGTGGCGCGTGAAAAAGCCGACGAGTACATTTTCGGATTGACTTGTGTCAACGATGTCACCGCGCGCGATTTGCAGAAGAAAGATGGTCAGTGGAGCCGGGCCAAAGGGTTTGACACTTTCTGTCCCGTCGGTCCCTGGATCGTAACCGGAGTCGACCACAAGGACGTGCTGGTCGAGGGAATTCTCAATGGCGAGGTGAAACAGTCCGGCCGGACCTCGCTGATGATATTCGATGTGCCCTTTTTGGTGAGCTATGTGTCGTCTATCATGACGCTGTACCCCGGTGATCTGATCTCGACCGGCACCCCGGCCGGTATCGCACCGATGAAGCCGGGGGACAAGATCGAAGTACGCGTCGAAAATGTCGGCTCGTTGGTCAATCATATGGCGGCAACGGATTAGCGCTTGATGATTTTTGTTAACAGGCGGGGTTATTCGACTTCGATGGCGAACGAAGATTGCTCGTCAGTGTAAGACTGTTGAAGAGGTGAGGAAGCTGACGGCTGGATGATCGATATTGGAACCACACATGACTGAGCGGCTGTACTATCACGATTCAAACCTGCTGGAGTTCGAGGCGACCATCGTTCGGACTGGTCAGCAGGATGGTCGGACGTTTACAGTTCTGGATAAGTCGGCGTTTTACCCGACCTCCGGCGGCCAGCAGTACGACACGGGGCAACTGAACACGACTGACATCGTTGATGTGCAAGAGGGACCGGAGGGTGAGGTTCAGCATTTTTCCAGGCAACCGGTCGGGGTCGCAAGTACCGTAGTGACAGGTGTTGTCGACAAAGAGCGCCGCCGCCGTCATTGTTGTTTTCACACCGCCCAGCATATTCTCAGCCACATCTTCGCCACGCTGTTTGATATGCCGACCGTCTCGGTGCATCTGGGCGAGGAGTACGGCGCCGTTGAACTGCAAGGAAGCGTGCTACCCTCCGAGCAATTGGACCGGGTCGAAAAACGCGCCAACGAAATCATCCGCGACGCTCAGCTGGTGACGATCATCTTCGCCGAAGGGGACGAGCTGGCCTCGATGCCGTTGCGTAAACCGCCTCAACGCGGAGGGAAGGTCCGCGTGATAAGGATCGGCGAGCTTGAGTGCGTGGCCTGCGGCGGCACCCACTGTTCCAACTCAGCCGAAGTCGGTATGCTCAAGATTATCGGTGTTGAGAAACTGCGTGGACATCCTCTGGTGAAATTCCTGGTCGCCGAGCGAGCTTTCGAGGACTACCGTTCGCGGTTCGAGGTTACGTCGCAATTGGCTCAGTCGCTGACCTGTCACCATCAGGATCTGCCGGATAAATTCGCTGCCCTCGTTGCTGAAAACAAAACACTGCACCGGCAACTGACAGACCTGTACAAAGAATTGTTGCCGCGACGGGCTGAGGCTATAGCCGCGAAGGCTAAGCTTGAGAGCAAGAAACTGGTATGCACTCTCTCCGATCTTCCTGACGTCCGCCTCACCGGTCAACTGGCGCCATTGGTCGCCGACGAGATCAACGGTGTCGCCTTACTGATTCATGACACTCGGCTGTTTGTGGCCTGCGCTCAGGGAAGCGCGTTCGACGCCGGTGAGTTGGCGAAACAGTTGTCGGAACGTTTTTCTCTCAAGGGCGGCGGCAATGGTCGCCTGGCGCAGTTGGGCGGTGTTGAACCGGACAAGCTAGCCGAGATCGAGGCGTTTCTGAAAACGGTTGTGCAAGGGTAAGCAGGTGTTCATCAGACCCATCATCATAGTTCTGTCACTTGTCTTCGCTATCGCCGGTTCCGCTCAGGAACAGTCGGAACTGACCCTGACGCACATGGAAGAATTGGAAGTGCTGCTCAAGGACGGCAGGTATCTTTCGTATGTAACCGGCAATGTCGAGTTCGAGACCCAGTCCGGCAAAATCTACTGCGACTCGGCCGTTTGGTCACAAGACGAATTCGTCCGGTTGAACGGGCACGTGCGCGTCGATGACAGCGCCTACAGTCTCACCGCCGACTCCGTGTACTACGATCTCGTCGATTCCCTCGTCACCGCCTGGGGGGAGCGCGTGGAATTGTGGTCGTTTGAAGACTCCATCTACGCTGTCGGTCCGTTCGCTGTGTTCGACCGCCGTGAACAGAACTTCTACATGAACCAAAGACCGCTCCTGTATCTCAAGTACCCCGACAGCGCGGCGATGGTGGAAGTGCTGGCTGATTCAGTCGCCTACACCGGCGATTCTTCACTGGCGGTTGCGGTGGGCGAGGTCATAATCTCATCGGAGGAGTTCGCCTCGCATTCCGGCGTCGCCGTCATGAATGGAGACGAAAATATCCTGATACTCTCGGAAGAACCGACGGCGGAGCGCGGCGGATCCAGGCTGTCGGGGGGGCTCATCACCGTGAACTACCAGGATGACTTGATCCGCTCTATAGAAGTCGTTGATTCGGCGGCGGGGGATTTCGCGCAACCGGTCGACTCCGCCGGGATATTCACTGACCGTTCGGTTCTGTCGGGTGGACGGATACTGATGGATTTCGAGAACGGTCTGCTCAGCCGTATTATCTGCACCGAACAAGCCTACTCCTGGTACTATCCTTCAACTCGCGGCGGGCGGGAATTCCATGAAAATTCCGTCTCCGGTGACACCATTCGTTTTCGCGTCGACAACGAGCGCCTTCTGGCGGTGGAAGTGCTCGGCGGCGCTATCGGTACTTATATCAACGGACGAAAAACCCCCGGCGACAGTATGGTTGTCACCAGCGCCGATACCGTTGACTACAGCGCCCACTTCATTGAGTACAACATGGTGGATTCGTTGATCACCCTGCAGGAAGGCGGCCGAGTGACATCCGGGTCGATGGCGTTGTCGGCTCAGCGCATCTTATTCGATACCAAAGGCAGCATCGTCGAAGCCTTTTCTGCGTCGTTGGAATCGGACAGCAGCGTTGAAGCGAGCGGCCTGTCCGCAAGGATGCAGCCGAACGACTTGCCGGTTGAGTTGCAGGATGGCGCAGACCTGATGTATGGTGATTATCTTGAATACTCGCTCAAAACAAAGAAGGGGAGGATTATCAAGTCCAAGTCCTCTTACGACAAGGGTCACTACTACGGCGACAAGATGTTTCGGGAACAGGAGAACATTTTCTATATCGAAGACGCCTCTTATACCACCTGCGACTGGGAGGAACCACACTTTCATTTTCGCTCCAAAGATATCAAGCTGATTGAGGGGGACAAGTTGATCGCACGCCCGGTAGTGTTCTACCTTGGCCGCGTGCCGTTGTTTGTCATCCCATACTATGTATTTCCTCTAAAGCGTGGGCGCCACTCGGGTTTCCTGCCGTTTACCTTCGGCAACTTCGAGCGCGGGGTGCGTTATGTCAGAGATCTCGGCTACTATTGGGCGGCGTCAGAGCACTGGGATTGGAGAAACTCTCTTGATTACTATGACAATCGCCGAACTTTCACGCTGAACTCCAAACTGCGCTTCGCAAAACGGTACGTCATAGAGAACACCTACCTCTCCGGCTCGTTCACGCGGGAGACAAGCTACAATGAGTTTACAGCCGACGAAGGTCGCCGGGACCGGTGGGCAGTGAAGGGCGCCTACAACCATCATTTGACACCATCGCTAACCGTGAAGGCGTTTGGAGAGATGCAATCGGACAAGAGCTACTTCACCGACTTCTCGCCGAATCTCGAAGAACGTCTGAATCGCGAGATCAAATCACAAGCGACGATCTCCAAGAAGTTCGGCTCGGCGGCATCGCTTACGGCCACGATGTCACATACGGTCAACCTGGACAAAGAATCGCGGGTGGATAATATCCCCAACCTGAATATCTCCCTGCCCACGGTTTATCCATTCGGCAACGGCAGCCGCGACGCCGACGGCAAGCTGCAACAGAAGTGGTATCACAATTTCACGCTTCGCTATTCCCCAAGCCTCCAGCACTTTTCGACACGCACCACGCCGGATTCAACTGTTACCCATGAAGAAGTTCTCCTCGACAGTGTTTTCGTAGACAGTACCGGTCTGTGGGAGTTCACCACGGATACGGTCACGGTCCAGGACACGATCTCCTACCGGAGTCGCAAGCAGTACATCAAACTGAATCACAGCCCGGCCGTTACTCTGCCACGAATCGCGTTGGGTTCATATGTGAACATCATCCCCTCGTTTCGGTATAGCGAGACCTGGTTCAAGATATTTGGCACTGACCAGTCCGAGGCCAGGGGGGTTGACCCGGGGACTTACCGCACTTATTCCTGGAGCACCGGCGTGAGCGCTTCGTCCAAGCTGTACGGCACTGTGCACCCCAATGTTGTCGGTGTAACCGGACTGCGCCATGTGCTGGAGCCACGTGTCAGCTACAGTTATTCACCGGAGGTGGACCGTCATCCTGAGGTTCGCGCTTTCGCGGGAGGTGGCGCCGGGAGTAGAAAAAGTTCATTGGTGTCATTCGCCCTTAAACAGGATTTCATGTCTAAGATCAAGAGTGGTGAGGACGAACGCAGCCTGAACCTGCTGACCTTGAATTCCAGCGTTAGTTACAACTTTGAAGCCGACGACAAACCGTGGAGTATACTCAAGACGACCTATCAATCGACAGCGGTGCCGAATCTGAATCTGCACGGAGATTTCACGCACTCCCTATATGATCCCGACACTGACGAGTTGAGTTTCTGGTCCCCGTTTTGGCAAAGCTTCAGTTTCAATGCCAGCTTCAACCTAAAAGGGATTTTCCCTCTATTCGACGACACCGGTATTCCCAGAGGCGCTGATTCGGCCTCACAACTTGTTGGGCAGGGAGCCGGCTCATCAGGCGGCGCTGGACGGGGTAGTTGGAATTGCCGACTCGATTATCGCTACTCCGAATCGGGGCGTGGTGCTGCCTGGAGCAAGAGCAACTCTTTCTTTGTGCAATTCAGTATGGCGTTCAACCTAACCGAAGGCACAAGAGTAACTTACACCCAGCGTTACGACTTCCTGGAGAGCAAAACCATCAATAGTTCAGTCAACATCATCAAGAAGTTGCACTGCTGGAGCGGCAGTTTGTATTGGGTGCCGGTCGGCTCCAACCGTGGCTTCGGGTTTAAGCTGTTTGTCACCGATCTGCCTGAAATAAAGATCGACAATGGACACGACAGCTTTACCACCGGTCTTCAGCGTTTCCGGTGATGCCTGCAAAAGTCCAAAAAACGCCGGTTTAACAGGTTTTTTTGACATTTTTATCTTGACAGAGTTGGCCTCTTTTGGTTTTCTGTAGGTGCAATATAAGTAAACCGTAGAACCCTTTACCGACCCAAGGAGGGGTAGAGAGATGACGAAAGATGAAATGATCGCCCTCATGGCGAGTGAGTCCGGAATCAGCAAGCGCCAAGCTTCTGAGGCGCTGCAAGCATTTATGGCCGGCGTGACGACCCAGCTTAAGAAAGGCCAGAAGGTCAGTTTTGCAGGCTTTGGGACGTTCACGATCTCCAAGCGCAAGGCTCGCATCGGCCGTAACCCGCAGACCGGCGCCTCGATCAACATTCCGGCGACCAAGGTTCCGGTTTTTAGGGCTGGCAAGCATCTGAAGCTGGCGGTCAAGAAGTAAAGCTTCAATCATGGTTCGCATAACGGCAGGGATGAAGTTCTCTGCCGTTTTATTATTGCATACGATTCCTACTTTGGCGACCTTGAAAAACGACTATGGCACGCAGAAAGAGCAAAAAGTCGATTGACCGCAAGAAATCAGCCCTGGGCGTGTTGCTGCTTCTGCTGGCAGCGCTGCTGCTGATTTCTCTGGTGACCCATGACGGGGTGGACGATCTTCGCATAACCGGCGAGATCGACCGACATCTTAATCCCTTCGAACTTGCCTTTCGCAACCAGGGCGGGATGATGGGAGCCTACTTGGCTTACGTCACAACCACACTGGTCGGTTGGTTGGCCTACTTCCTTCCGCTTGGTTTCGTTTTCATTGCCCTGCGCCTGTTCCCCTCACGGTTGGCCGGTCGGCTGGAACTCAACAGTTTCCTGCTGTTTATCATATCGCTGCTGGGCAGTATGATTTACAACATCCATCTCTTGACGGTCCGCAGTCTGACTTTACCGGACAGTACTGTTGGTGGCTACTTTGGCCTGAAATTGACTGTGCTGTGCGTCAGGCTGGTCGGCCCGTTGGGGTCATACGTTCTCCTCGGAGGAGTTGTCCTCATTCTGCTCGTGCTCTACACTTCAATTACACCTTTACTTGCGGTTCGTTTATCATTACCGGGCAGTGCGTTGGCGCGGCGCGTTTACCAGGCATCCCGTGGACCGGTTGCAGCGGCTTTGAGCTTTGAGTGGGCTTCGGCTTTGTTGAGCCGCAAA
Source organism: bacterium (assembly GCA_030605565.1). GTDB lineage: Bacteria > Zixibacteria > MSB-5A5 > GN15 > FEB-12 > JAJRTA01. The sequence goes on along the minus strand of JAUWIB010000105.1, from coordinate 84,728 downwards.
AGAGGCGAGCCCGATAGGGTGGAGGAGGTCGAAGATTCGGGGGTCGAGACGGCTCCCGATCAACAAGCGTCCGATGTCGGACCTGAACTCGCCGATGCCGCCGAGACTCCCACAGCGAACAATGAGGGCCGACGTCGCGCAACGGTCGTCAGGAAGACCCAGAAGCTCCAAATGAAGTCGGTCGAGTACACTTATCCGTCCCTGGACTTGCTAAAGGAGAATCCCCAGCCCGGAACGTCGGTCAACAATGATGAGTTGGACTTCACGGCTCGGATGCTCAAGGAAACGCTGGAAACATTCGGAGTGAGGATTGACGGTAATATCGATCGTTTCCCCGGACCAATCATCACGCGCTATGAGTTCAAGCCCGCGGCCGGTATCAAGGTGAATCAGATCATTAATCTATCCGACGATCTGGCTCTGGCTCTCAAGGCCCAGCGCATTAGGATCATTGCGCCTATTCCGGGCAAGGCCGCCGTCGGCGTGGAGATTCCGAACCGATCGCCCCAGATCGTTTACCTTCGCGACATCCTGGCGACCAACGCCTTCAGTGATGCTGACAACAAGCTGCCGATGGCGCTGGGCAAGACGACCTCGGGCAAGCCGTTCGTGGCTGATCTTACTAAGATGCCGCACCTGCTCATCGCCGGCGCTACCGGGTCGGGCAAGTCAGTCTGCATGAACATCCTGATTACGTCGTTCCTGTACCGGCTGCATCCTCACCAGGTGCGGTTCATCCTGATCGATCCCAAGATGTTGGAGCTTTCGATATATTCAGGTGTTCCCCATCTTGGTCGTCCGGTGGTGACCAAACCGAGACGCGCCGAGAAAGTGTTGGCTGACGCTGTGGTGGAGATGGAAAAGCGGTACCGCAGGCTGGCCGAGGCCTCCGTGCGCAATATCGAGGAGTATAACAGGAAGCAGAAAGACCCCGAGAATCGGCTGCCGTATATCGTGATATTCGTTGATGAACTGGCCGACATGATGATGTCGGCGACCTCGTCCAAGACAGAACTTCTTATCACCCGTTTAGCCCAGATGTCGCGTGCTGTCGGTATTCACCTTATCCTCGCCACACAACGGCCCTCGGTGGATGTCATCACCGGACTCATCAAGGCCAACTTCCCGGCTCGCATTGCCTTCCAGGTTTCATCTAAAGTGGATTCGAGGACTATCATCGACGCCAACGGCGCCGAGAAACTGCTGGGACGGGGTGACATGCTTTTTCTGCACACCGGCCGGCCGGAGCCGATCCGTATCCACGGCGCTTATCTGTCGAGCGAAGAGACGGATGCTATTGTCACCTTCATCAAGGATCAGGGTCTCGAAATGTTCGCTCTGGAGAGCATGTCGCAGGCGTCGGGCGAACCGACCAAGGCCGAGGTGGATTTTGGTGATCCCTTGTTCAAGGAGGCCTGCGAGGTTGTGGTGCGTCACAAGCAGGGCTCGGTTTCGCTGTTGCAGCGACGCCTCGGTATTGGCTATCAGCGGGCCGCCCGGCTGATCGACAAACTGGAACAGGCCGGAATCGTCTCAGTGTTCGATGGCAGCAAGGCCCGCGATGTTCTGGTCGACAAGGCTTATATTGATACCTTGTTTGCCGACCCGCGCGCGACTTCGACTTTGAGTACAGGCCAGAACTGAGTTAGCCCCAAAGCGTATAACTACCGTGACTACGAAATATCTATTGCCCTCTGTAGCCTGCATGGCGCTGGCGTTATCGGTCATCGCTCAAGCTGATGACGATTTTGACCGGATCAAAAGCCGGCTGGCTGGCGCCGGATGTGTGCGACTGGAGTTTGTGAGCATTCTCGAGTCGGAGATTTTTGATCTCGTCGATTCTGTGAGCGGCACAGCCTGTCTGGCCTCCGATGGTCGCTACCATGTCACGCTCGGTCCCGACAGCTATCTTTACGACGGCCGATTCCTCTACAGTTTCTCACATGAAAACAATCAGGTCCTGATCGAATCAGTTGGCGATACGACCGGTCACGCTCGCGAGATCACTTTTGTGACACGACTGGACGAGTTCTATGAAACGTTCCCTCTGCCGAGGGGAAACCGCTACCGGTTGCTCCTCCGCCCCGGAATCGCCGGCGATCTTCCCGATTCCATGACGGTACTCATAAGCGGTGATCCGCCGGTTATCCGACGTCTCGAGTATTACGATATCAACGATGAGTTCAACCGCATCGAATTGCTCAACCAACAACTCGACACGATTTGCGCCGATGATGATTTCATGCCGGTCTTCCCCGATTCTGCTGAGACGGTGAAGCTCTTCTGAGATGAAGATCTACCTGCATAAGCTCGGCTGTCCCAAGAACGACGTCGATGCCGATTATATCGCTGCCCGCCTCCTTAGCGACGGTCACGAGTTGACCACCGATCCTCATTTGGCCGAGACGATTATCGTGAACACCTGTTGTTTCATCCTGCCCGCCCGCGAAGAGTCTATTGAAGAGATTCTATCATTGGCGAATCTGAAAAAAGACGGTGGCCTGCAGCGCTTATATATTTCCGGCTGCATGGCCCAGCATTACGGTGACGAACTGCTGGCGGGAATGCCGGAGGTCGACGGCGCCTTCGGCCTGGGCGAGATTGATGCCATCGCTGAGGCCGTGGGTACTGCGGCTAAGCTGACCGGCACCGTGAAGACCGAGTCGCGCGAGCTTAGTTATTTGCACGGTCCCCAGCGCGCTGTCACCGACTCTTTTCCGTATGCCTACCTGAAGATTTCGGACGGTTGCAATCGTGGTTGCACTTACTGTGTGATTCCGCAGATTCGTGGAAACTTTCGCAGTCGACCGATGCAGGCGATTATCGAGGAAGCGAAGTTCCTGGCCTCGGCCGGCAAGAAAGAGTTGGTTCTGGTTTCTCAGGACGCCACCTTGTACGGATGTGACTTGAAAGACAATGGCGACTTGATCGACTTGCTACGTAGACTGGACAGGATAGATGGGGTTCACTGGATACGACCGATGTACCTGCACCCAGCCCAGGTCCGTACGGAGTTGATCGAGTATATGACGGCCTCTAACAAGACCCTCGAATATTTCGACCTGCCGCTGCAACATGTGAACAGCGACCTGCTGGCAGCCATGGGACGTCAGACGGATCGCGATAGCATCGAGCGCCTCATAGAGTCCATCCGCGCCGCTTCAACTGAGGCAGTAATCCGGGCAACGTTTATCGTCGGTTTCCCCGGTGAGACCCAGACACAGTTCGAGGAACTGTTTGAGTTTATGGACCGACGGAAGCTCGATAGAGTAGCCGGGTTTGTTTACTCGCCTGAGGAGGGCTCACCGGCCGCCGGAATGGATGAGCAACTTGCCGACGAACTGAAGAATGAGCGCCTCGATCAACTGATGTCACTGCAACGCGAGATCGCCTTTGACAAAAATAGTGCTTTGATCGGGACTGTCCAGGAGGTTATTATAGACTCCGTTGGACCCGACGGCCCGGCCGTGGGGCGGACGCGTGGCGACTGTCCCGAAGTAGACCAGGAGTTGTATGTCAGCGGCTCAAAGATCGCAGTCGGCGATATCCTCAGGGTCAGGGTTGAGGCCGCCGATGGGTATGATCTGTATGCAATGCCAGTTGAGGACTAAGACATGATTCAGGTAGAGAAGGTTGGAATTTACCTGTCCAAGTGGATCAGTTTTCTGGCGGTGTTCATTTATCTGATTCAGTCCGGTCTCTTGATCTTCCTCATCAAAGACAAGTTTGATCTTGAGCGACAGATCGCTTTTCAACAGAAGCGGATCACGGAGCTTGAGGAACGATTACAGATTTTCAAAGCGATTGAGGATTTCCAGATCGGTTTCAGCGATGAGGAGGTCGGCCAGTTGTCTGATGTCGTCTTCACCGAGAGTCGCCGCTATCATTACGACCCGATGTTTGTGCTGGCCATTATCATCACCGAGTCGTCCTTTCGCAAGGGGCAGGTGTCGCCCAAGGGGGCGCGCGGTCTGATGCAGATGATACCGTATGTCGGCGAAGATGTGGCCATGCGCGCCGGTGTAGACTGGGAGGGAATGCAGACACTTTTTGAACCTCAATCCAATATAAAGTTGGGTACGCTACATCTGTTCGAGCAAATCCTGGAATTCGGAGATGTGCAGCAGGCGATCGTGGCCTACAATATGGGAGAAACTCGGCTGCGAGGATTGATTCGCCAGAACCTGCCAATGCCGAAGCAGTACCTGAAACGGGTAATGGACAACTACAAAATGCTCAAGGAGACATACGCGGTTTGAAATCACGCATTGTCATTTTCCTGTTGGCGGCAGGTCTTGCAGCCATGTCGATTATTGGTTCCGGCTGCGCCGGTTCTCGTTCGCTCTCAAGCATGACGGCCGGAGAACTCTTTGCTGAAGGCAAAAAGAAATACGATAAGCACAAATACCTGCGGGCGATTGAGATCTTTCAGTCCTGCGTATACAACTATCCCGGCGGGTCGATTGTCGACACGGCCCAGTACTACCTGGCTCTGTCATATTTCGGCAACAAGGAATTCGAGGTGGCGCAGGTTGAATTCAATCGGCTGGCGCTCAACTATCCCTCCAGTGTCTATTTTGAGCAGGCGGTTTTTATGAGAGCGGTCTGCTTCTTCGAGGCCACACCCAAACATTACGGCCTTGATCAATCGGAACTGGAGACCGCCATCAGACAGTTCGAGGACTTCATTATCGATTTTCCTGAGTCGGAGGTAGCGCCCGATGCCGGCAAGTACTTATTAGTGGCCCGCACTCGTCTGGCCCGAAAATACTATGACGCCGGCGTTGTCTATGGTCGCATCGCTGCTTACGAGGCCGCCCAGATATACTTCCAGAAAGTTATCGATGACTTTACCGACACCGAGTATGCTCCCCTGGCGACTTATGAATACGCCGTAATGGATTTCAAGATGCGTCGATACGATCAGGCCCGAACCAGGTTCTCAGATTTCCAGGCGGTTTTTGGTGATCACGAGAAAGCGGTGCGAGCTCACCGGTGGGAAGTTGAAGCGGCTTTCAAACCGGGTGAGCAGGCTTTCAAAGAGGGTGATTACACTTTGGCTCAACAGAAGCTGGAGGCTTTCAAGAGCGACTTCCCGCAGCACGATCTCGCTGAAAAAGCCGACAAGTATCTGCGAAAAATAGCTCAGAGAACCACCGCGTCCAAAACCGATGATGACGACTCCTGACCAGGGAGGCCACTGGGGCATTCTGGGCGGGACGTTCGATCCCGTTCACCACGGACATCTCAATCTGGCGCTGCAAGTAGCGACCAGTAGTAATCTCGATGGTGTCCTGCTGGTGCCGTCACTCCGCCATCCGTTCAAAGACGTCTGCCGTGCGTCGTTTGGGCATCGGATGGAGATGCTGATGTGTGCGACATCCGGTGACGACCGGTTTGTCGTGAGTGGGATTGAGATGGATGAGGAGCTTCCCGGTTACACGATCGATAGCATAAGAGCGATCAGAGAGCGATACCCTTACGCGATCTGGTCTTTTATTATGGGGGAGGACAACCTGGAGGAGTTGGAGCGATGGCGTGATCCCGAGGCTATTTTCGCCGAAGTGCGCATGCTGGTGGGACAACGTCCGCCGCATCAGTGGAGCGACTATATCAGCCGATTTCCCGCCGACCGGATCGAGATGGTGGCCATCGATATGCTGGATGTATCCTCTACCGAAATCCGCCGCCTGTTGAATGAAGGCGTCTCTGAGAAAGAGCTGGCCGAAATGATGCCTCGTTCGGTGGTTCAGTATATCAAGAAGCACGGATTGTACCAATGAAGTCCAAACCCGGCAGTGTTTATCTCGTTGACGGTTCCGCCTTGTTCTACCGCGCCTACTTCGCTTTCATTCGCAATCCTCTGATTAACTCAAAGGACGAAGATACTTCGGCCACCTTTGGATTCGTCAACTCACTTCTGAAGCTGATCAGGGATGAGGAACCGGACTACCTGGCTATCGTGTTCGACACGCGCGAACCGACCTTTCGCCACAAGATGTACGATGAATACAAATCCACGCGGCCCAAGATGCCCGACGAACTGGCGGAACAGCTTCCCCGAATTCGCGAGGCGGTCCGGGCGCTGAATATTCCATCGTTTGAGTTGCCCGGCTACGAAGCGGACGACATCATTGGAACTCTCGCGCGCCGCTCCGCCGAAGAGGGATTCGACGTTTGGTGTGTCACCGGTGACAAGGATTTTTTCCAACTTGTCACCGATCAGATCAAGATTTACTACCCCCGGCGAGGTTCCGAACCACCCGACCGACTTGGCCGCGAAGAAGTGAAGGCGAAGTTTGGTGTCTATCCGGAACGGGTGATCGATAAACTCGCACTAATGGGGGACAGCTCCGACAACGTTCCCGGCATCGCCGGTATCGGTCCCAAGACAGCCGACAAGCTTCTTGAGCAATTCGGTTCATTCGACGCCACCCTTGAGGGCTACCTTGAGATCAAGGCTAAAGGTGTGCGTGAGAAGATCGCCGCCGGTATCGAGGAGGCGCGGCTTTCGCGCAAGCTTGTCACGATCGACACGGATGTCCCGATACCTTTTGAGATCGACCAGATCAAACGGAGAGCCATCGACTATGCGGCCACCAAGTCGCTGTTTATCGAAATGGAGTTTGCCGGCTTGCTGAAACAGATCATGCCGGATGGGGGCGGCGAGGACACTCCTGAGCAGCCGTCCTCGGACGTTAAGGTCGAATACGAAACGATCACATCAATCGCTACACTGCAAGCTCTGCTTGGAGAACTGTCGAAGGTGAAGGAAGTTGCGGTCGATACCGAGACGACCTCTCTCAATGCTCTTGAGGCCGAACTGGTCGGGGTGTCGCTCTGTGCTCAGGCGGGTGTGGCCTATTACATTCCTCTGGGGCATTCCGGGGCTGATGAGAAGAACCTTCCGTTCGATGAGGCATTGGAGCTTTTGAAGAAGTTTCTCGAGAACCCCAGGGTCCAGAAGTTCGGTCAGAACATAAAGTATGATATAGAGGTTCTTCATCGTTACGATATCGATATCCACCCGGTCTCGTTCGACAGCATGCTGGCATCGTATCTCTTGAATCCATCGGGGCGGATGCACTCGTTGGATTTACTGGCTATGAAGCATTTCGACCACAAGATGCAACCGATCAGGGAGCTTATCGGCAGCGGCAAGAAGCAGACGACATTCGACACGGTGCCGATAAATCGGGCCGCTTACTACGCGGCAGAAGATGCTGATTACACCTACCGTTTGCGCGGAACGCTGGCTCCTGAGATCGACCGGTACGAGTTGGAGAATCTCTTTTACAACTGTGAACTGCCTCTCATCAAAGTGCTCGTGTCCATCGAGGAAGCCGGCATCCGGGTTGACGCAGATTTCCTTAAGACGCTGTCAATCGACATGGACAAGAAACTCGAAATTGTGCGTGCCGAAATATACAAGGATTCCGGCGGAGAGTTCAATATCAACTCGACCCGACAGCTCTCTCACGTGTTGTTTGATAAACTCGGTCTGCCGACCAAAGGCAAGACGGCCAAGAAGACGGGATACTCGACCGACCAGCGCGTGCTGGAAGAACTGGCGCTGATTCATCCGTTCGCGCAGTCGATTCTGGATTTCCGCCAACTGACGAAACTCAAGAGCACTTACATCGATGCGATACCAAAACTGATCAGCGCGGAAACCGGTCGCGTACATACATCGTTCAATCAGGCGGTAACGGCCACCGGGCGGCTTTCCTCAACCGATCCCAACCTGCAAAACATACCGGTGCGCACGGAAGAGGGGCGGCAGATTCGCAAAGCGTTCATCCCACGCGATGAAAACCACAAGCTGCTGGTGGCCGACTACTCGCAGATCGAATTGCGCATCCTCGCGCATTACACGATGGACGCAGGCCTGATTGACGCCTTCAGAAACGCCGAGGACATTCATGCCCGCACAGCCGCCGAGGTCTATGGTGTTAACATTGACGAAGTCACGCCCGAACAGCGCCGCGCCGCCAAGACGGCGAACTTCGCGGTGATCTACGGCGTGTCGGCGTTCGGTTTGGCGCAGCAGACGGAACTTGACCTGACCGGCGCCAGGCAGTTTATCGATACTTACTTTGAACGCTACCCCGGTATCCGCGATTACATGGACAAGACCAAAAAGTTCGCGCGCGACAAGGGGTACGTGACAACCATGCTAAACCGTCGTCGCTACCTGCCGGAGATCAACAGCAAGAACTTCAATGTGCGCCAGTTCGCCGAGCGCACGGCTATCAACACGCCAATCCAGGGAACAGCCGCCGACATGATCAAGTTGGCTATGGTGAAAATCCACAAGCGGATGTCCGGCCTTCGCTCGAAGATGGTCCTACAGGTACACGACGAGTTGGTGTTCGACGCCCACAAAGACGAACTTGATGATCTCAAGAAGCTGGTCAGGAGCGGCATGGAAAAGGCGATCAAGCTGATCGTTCCGGTGGTAGTGGACATCGGCGTCGGGGACAACTGGCTCGACGCGAAGTGAGGAAGACCAGCGCGTGGCTGGACAATGCAGAAACAGTAGGGCAGGATCCCTGCGATCCTGCCATCTTCATTGAAGCCCGGCCCGATTGACGAACACTCTTGCGATTATCGGGAGTACTCCCTTTATTGACCCTCATGATTATCGGTATCACCGGTTTGATCGGGTCCGGCAAATCGACTGCGGCGCGCATTCTCTCAAAGCACGGCGCGGCGCTGATCGATGCCGACAAGATCGCGCGCGAGGTGATCGCTTTATACCCCGCCCTGCTCAAGAAGCTGGTGCGGCTATTCGGTGGCAGCATCCTAACGCCGAGCGGTCGTCTCAGACGCAAGAAACTTGCTACCCTCGCCTTTGCTGATGAGCAGGCTACGCAACAACTCAATCTTCTCACCCACCCCTACATCGCCCGTGAAATAAGAAAGCAGATGAGGCTGGCGATGCGACAAAGCTCGCTCGTGGTCGTCGATGCCCCTCTATTATTGGGCAGCGAAATCGAAGAAGATATGGACCAGATTCTGGTCATACACGCAGGCAAGGAGATTCGGTTGAAGCGGCTGTTGAAACGAGGAATGGAAGCCTCCGACGCTCGCCGCAGGATGCGCGCACAACTCCCCTTTGCCGAATTCCGCCGTCGCGCCGACCGTTTGATTCTCAATAGCGGCTCGCTGGCTTCCCTTGAGAGAAAACTCCTCACTTTTCTTAAGAAGATTGCAGCGGTTCAGCCCGGAATCGGTTGACATCTTCGGTTGAACTAATAGATTTGGCACCAATAGAAATATAGGTTTCACATACCATGAGGTTTCGGTTATGGCGATAACGGACTCCGCGGCGAAGACGAAAATCGGTGATTACACTGTCGAACAGCTCAAAGAACGAGCGAATTATATGCGTGGCTTGAACCTGCTGGCGCTGTGTTCGGCCAGGTCGGGTCACTCCGGTGGAACGCTGGGTATTATGGATGTAGCATGTGCTCTTTATCTGAAGATAGCCCGGCACAATCCTCAGGATCCGGACTGGAAGGATCGCGATCGGATCATCTGGTCGGCCGGACACAAAGCACCGACCCTCTACACGGCGCTGGCCGTCTCCGGCTATTTCCCGGAGCGCGATATGGTGACGCTGCGCATGCTCGGCTCGCCGCTCCAGGGTCATCCGCACCGCAAGGACCTCAAAGGGGTTGAGATTTCGTCCGGGTCGCTCGGACAGGGGTTTTCGGTCGGCGTCGGCGTTGCGCTGGCGGCCAGACTGAACAAGCAGGATTATTGTACCTTTGTCATTTCCTCCGATGGCGAGCATCAGGAAGGCTCGATATGGGAGGCGGCCATGTCGGCGTCTCATTACAAACTGGACAACCTGGTGCTGCTTCTGGATCGGAATCGTCTGCAGATCGACGGTAGAACCGAAGAAGTGATGGCCATCGACCCGGTCGGCGACAAGTACCGTGCCTTTGGCTGGCACGTCGTAGAGATTGACGGCCACAACATGGACGAGATCGTCGAGCAACTTGACTTCGCCCGCAACCATAATGATACCGGGAAACCGGTGGCGATTATCTGCAACACGATCAAGGGCAAGGGTGTCTCGTTTATGGAGGACGTCGCCGGGTGGCATGGCAAACCGCCGAACCGCGAAGAGCTCGACAAGAGCCTGGTCGAGTTGGGTCTGACCGAGACATTCGATGTCGACGAGTGGCTGGGGTATGGCGTGGCGTTTCAAAAAAAGATTGAGGCGCGGCTGGCCGATAACCTGCCGAAGTTCTCAAAGGATTTCTGGTGGAACAATACCGATCAGATGAAGGTTGAGATGGATCCGACGCGCAAAGGATTCGGACGCGCGCTTGATAAGTATGGTGACGACGAACGGGTGGTTTGTATCGGGGCCGATATATCGGGATCGATCACGATTTCTCAGTTCTACGAGAAGCATCCGGAACGCATGGATCGCTGGATATCGCTCGGTGTGGCCGAGCAAAACTGCACCACGGTAGCAGTTGGCCTGGCCAAGGAGGGCAAGCTGCCGGTCTTCGGAACCTACGGTGTGTTTTCGTCGGCGCGCAATCTCGATCAGTTGCGGGTGTCGGTCTGTTACGGTGACTTCAACGTCTTTGTCGTCGGCGCTCACGGCGGTGTTTCGGTCGGTCCGGACGGCGCCACTCACCAGGAGTTGGAGAGCTTGTTTCAAATGACCGGACTGCCGAACATGCGCGTGGCCGTGCCGTGTGACTCGGTGGAGACTGAGAAAATGACAAAGACGTTGTTGTTCGATATCGTCGGCCCCAAATATATCCGGTTCGCCCGCGAGGCCACGCCGATCATCACAAAAGAAAGCACTCCGTTCAAATTCGGCGAAGCCAATGTTTTCAGACTGCGACGTGAAGCCGAGAACATGGTGGATGCGTTCGATGTAACGCTGGCGTCCGAATACAAGAACGAAAATGAGACTCTGGCGATAATTTCCTGCGGCCCGGAAACACCGGAGGCGCTGCGAGCGGCCTGGATCCTGAAAAGCGATTTCGGCATCGAAACACGTGTTATCAATATGCACACGGTCAAGCCGATCGATAAACAAGCGATCGTCCGCGCTGTGGCCGAGACCAAAGCCATCCTGACGGCTGAAGAGCATCAGGTAGGCGGTCTGGGCAATCTCGTGGCTGCCGTTATTTGTCGTGACGGCGCCAACGATTCCAAAGGCAAGCCGTTTGGCATGATCGGTGTTCAGGATCGTTTCGGTGAGTCCGGCCAGTCGTGGCAGCTCATAAAGGAATTCGGTCTGGCCGCCGAGTATATCGCAGCCGAAGCAAAGAAACTCCTTGGACTCTAAGAAAGAAGGTAGCGTCATGCAATTCGCCGACAGACTCTCCCGTCTGGGAACAGAAGGCGCCTTTGAAGTGCTGGCTCACGCCAGGCAACTGGAGGCACAAGGGAAATCGGTTATCCATCTCGAAATAGGGGAGCCGGATTTCGATACGCCCAAGAACATCTGCGAAGTCGCCAAGAAGGCTATCGATGACGGTAAGACTCATTACTGTCCGTCGGCCGGTGTGCCGGAGGCTCGCAAAGTAGTGGCTGAGAATTTTTCCCGGACTCGCGGTGTGAATGTCGCCGTCGAGAACGTAGTGATTATGCCGGGGGTCAAGCCTCTGATTTTCAACGCGATATTCGCCTTGGCTAATGAGGGAGATGAGGTCATTTGTCCCAATCCGGGCTACCCGATTTATGAATCGGTGGTGAATTACTGTGGCGCTAAGGTCGTACCGATGCATCTCAGGGAAGAGGTCAACTTCCGCTTCTCAATCGAAGATCTCAAGGCTTTGATCACACCAAAGACGAAGATGATAATGGTCAACTCGCCCCAGAATCCCACCGGTGGGGTGCTGACTCGTGAGGACTTGGAGGCCATTTATGGACTGGCCGAAGAGCACGATCTGTGGGTTGTGACCGACGAGATCTACTCGCGGATCACATACGAAAAACCGTTCGAGTCTATCTGCTCGATTCCGGGCGCGCTGAAACGCACGGTGGCTATTGACGGCATGTCGAAGGCCTACTCTATGACCGGTTGGCGTTTGGGGTACGGCATCATGCCGAAGGAAATGGCCGAGATTCAAACCAAACTGGCCATCAACAATTTCTCATGCACCAATACCTTTGCACAGTACGCCCTGATCGAAGCGCTCACCGGGCCGCAGGACGATGTCGAGAAAATGGTGGCCGAATTCCAGCGGCGGCGTGATGTCTTCGTCGAAGGGCTGAACAACATTGAAGGTGTCAGTTGCACCAACCCGCTTGGCGCTTTCTATGTTTTCCCGAATATCACCAGGACCGGATTCAAATCAAAGGATCTGGCCACCAGGCTACTCGATGAAGTCGGGGTTGCCGGTCTGTCCGGGACTGCCTTTGGGTCTTTCGGCGAGGGTTACCTGCGTTTCTCGTATGCCAATTCCGTCGAGAACATCAAGGAGGCGCTGGCCCGATTTGAGAAGTTTCTGGCGGGGGCGGCAGCCTGACTCAGGTTCTGAATTGTGTACGCAACGCGGTCGGGTTGACACTCGGCCGCTTTTTTGTAGCCGTTTTTAATTGATCGAAAGCAGTGGGGTTCCTAACATAAGCACATGCCGTATGCTGTCGTATCGACCAATCTACTGGACCTCAGAAGCCGGCCGGACTATGCCGCCGACCTGGCCAGCCAGTTGCTTTTCGGCGAGCCGGTCCGTGTCCTTTCGGTGAGGAAAGGGTTTGCTCACGTTCGCCAGGTGGATGGCTACCATGGTTGGGTGGACTGTCGATTTCTACGCAAGGCCGGTAAGGTCGAGTTTGCCCAATGGAATTCGCAGGTGAACGCCGTGATCAAGTCACAAAGGGCCACTTTGTATGCTAACCGGAGCGCCCGACCAACGTCTCCTTACTTCATTTTGTACGGCACGCAGGTCAGAGTTGTTAATGACAAGAACGGCTTCTCAGCGCTGCAATTGCCCGGCGGCGCCAAGGTATACGTAAAGAGCGCGCATATCAGGCCGATCTACAAGACAACCGGCAAGATGCTGACGGGTGGACGTTTGCTGGCCGAGGCGCGACGGTTTCTGGGTGTGCCGTACTTGTGGGGCGGTGTCAGCCCTCTGGGGTTCGATTGCTCCGGGTTAATAAAGGCCCTGTTCGGCGCCTTCGGGATCACGCTGCCGCGAGACACCCGGGAACAGATCAAAATGGGACGGAACGTGGACCGGGATAGTACAAGAACCGGAGACCTGTTGTTTTTCGACAGACATGTCGGACTGGCGATCGGGCGGACACGAATACTTCACGCCTCACGCGGCGGCGGCGGTGTGAGGATCAACGCTCTGAGTCAGGACGACCCTGCCTACCGTGCTGATCTGGATCGCGATTTCAATCAGGCAAGGAGAATTCTGTGATTGAACTGGATACATTCAAGGTTAGCATACCGCTGAAGAAAAAGTTCGCTGTTACCGGGGGAGATGTTACCGTCAAGACTAATCTATTGACCGTGCTCAACAATCGGTACCATGGCGAGGCGGCGCCGTCGGTGAAGTATGGACCGACGGTGGAAGAGATCCAAACCGACATCGAGAAAGGGCTGGAGTATCTTCGGAACCTTGATCAGATCGATGGAGACACGCTTCAACTGATCGACGGATTCGATATCCAACCAGCAGCTCGGGCAGCCCTGATGGGTATGGTTCTCAACTATGTGTCCGGCGAGACGCGACGCTACCCGTGGGAAATTCTGAAACTGAGCACGCCGGTCGGCATAAGAAGCTCCTTCACGGTCGCGATATCAGATACGGCGGCAATGATCGAGGACATCAAGAACTCGCCCTATCCAATCGTCAAGGTGAAGATGGGCCACGAACAGGACGTCATGCTTCTGGACGCCCTCAGACGGATCAAAGACAAGGAAATTCGCGTCGACGCCAATGGCGGCTGGTCGTGTGCCAAAGCCGAAGAGATGATCCACCAACTGGCGAACGCCGGTGTGACAATCATTGAACAGCCGACCAGTGAGGACTTTGTCAAGGAATGGCCGCATCTGAAAGGGAAGGCTGAACAGGTCGAACTCATCATGGATGAGGGTCTGGGTTCACGCGAAGACTACGATCAGTATTCAGGCCATGTCGACGGCATCAATATAAAAATGGAGAAATCCGGAGGTGTCCTGCCGTCGATACAAATGGCCGAGCGAGCACGTAACGACGGCAAGAAAGTCATGCTCGGATGTATGGTCGAGTCATCGGTGGGCATCGCCCAGTCTGTATACATGTCGTCGCTGGCGGATTACTTCGACCTCGACGGCCCCCTCCTTTTGGAGGATGACATCGCACGCGGAATTAATTATGACAAGGAGTTGATTCAGGTCGACCGAGAAATCATCGGTGGCCCGAAACTTAAGCGCGATGTGGTCGAGAAGTACATTAGCGACTAAATGCCTCACCGTCTTTGTCATGCTGGCAGGCATGTCGGCGTCGGGATGGTTGGCCTTCGATGTCTCTGCGGCTGAGGTCAAAGACGAAATCGTCGTCATCTATCCCAAACCTGATCAGCGAATCTCGGCTGTCGATTCGACTTTCATACTTGGTCATGTGCCGCCCAAGCGTGGCGACTGGTCCTACCGACTCCAAATTAACGAACAGGCCGTGGACGTCCACCCCGACGGTGGGTTCATTGCCTTCCTGCCGATTCAGCCCGGCGCCTTCAAGTTTCAACTCGATGCTTTTCTGGAAGAGAAGGACCGGGATTATCAATCACGCATTAAATCCCCATTCAGCCCGCGATTGCCGCCGTACTCGGTGCGGTTGTCGAGAGAGTTGACTGTCTTTGTTCCTGAACCCTTGTTGACTGTGGATGCTGATACACTGGTGATCGCAGGTGACTACAAACCACCGCGTGGTAGTCTGGAACTGCGCGCGGGGGACAGGTTGGCGGTTGCCTTTCGCGGCACGCCGAACTGCCGCGCCTGGTTTTCTATCGAGGGCGTGGCGGATTCGGTGCCGATGTCCGAGACCCCACCACGCCTGCAGCCGTATTGGGGTGAGGCGGTCTTTGGCGCTGGCGCCGTGCCGGATTCGCTGAAGATTCGTGGCATCTATACCGGCTTCTACGATGTGTCGGATACCGCTCGCATCGATACTGCGCAGATTCTTTACCACTTGGCGCCGCCGTCGAGAGAAACGGTCTTAGCCGAATGGTTGATGCATGTCTCAGCCTTGAAACTTCACCGGTACCTGTTGTGGATGCAGGCCGGCGCGGTTGAAAAACCGAGTTCCTGTCGGGTGAGTTTCAACAACCCGAGTTACCCGTTCACGGTCAGGTTTGCCGATTCGGTGCAGATCGTCAGGCATGGTCCCAGAAAAGGGTATCTGTCGATATTTCAACCGGAGGGGGTAGAGGCTTTGGCGGTGTCGGCCGAGGGTGATTGGTATCGCCTTCAACTTTCGCAGACGCAGTTTGGATGGGTAGCTCGGCGGTCGGTGAAAGCACTGGCCAGGGGTATCCTTCCACCGCATTCATACCTGACGTCCATCCGCACGCACGCCGCCGCCGATCACGTACGGGTGGAATTCCCACTCGCCGGGAAGCATCCCTTTCGTGTTATCGAGGACAACCGCCGCACTATTCGGGTGCAACTATTCGGTGTGACTACCGACACCGATTGGATTCGCTACGATTTTCCCGACAGCCTGATCGATATAGCTACCTGGTCACAACCGGAGCCGGGCCTCTATGAACTTAAGATCCAACTCACCAGTGATATCTGGGGGTACGACAGCTACTACGCCGGCAACACTCTTGTTTTTCAACTGAATCGAACTCCAGCCGATGTCACTCGCATTCGGGGTAAGACAATCGTGATTGATCCCGGTCATTCCCGCGATCCGGGCGCCATCGGTCCTACCGGATACACTGAGGCGCAGGCCAATTTGGAATTGGCTCTGGCTCTGAAGAAGGAATTAAGGCGACGAGGCGCCAAGGTTATCATGACCCGTCACGATGATCGCCACGTGGACCTCTACGACCGCCCGGCCATTGCCAAGGTCAACGAGGCCGACCTGTTCGTCTCCATCCACAATAACGCCCTCCCCGATGGCGTAAACCCCTTTGCGAACAATGGCAGTTCCACATATTATTATCATCTGCATTCGATGGACCTGGCGCGGTCGATTCAGGGAGAACTGCTAAAGGCGACCGGTCTGAACGACTATGGTTTGTTCCACGGCAACTTCGCCGTTAATCGCCCCACGCAGTATCCGGCCGTGCTGGTTGAGTGCGCCTTTATGATACTTCCGGAACAGGAAGCTTTGCTGCAAACGGGGAAGTTTCGCAAGAAAGTGGCCAAAGGGATAGCCAAGGGTATCGAGCATTTCCTGAAGGAGTACAACCATGGGAAATAACAAGTCATCATCATCAACCAGAAACGAGCCGTACTGGTTGGTCTACGTGGCTTTGGCGCTGGCCGGATTGCTGTTGCTCGCCGATGCCTATCACGTCGCGCATTTGGCCAAATGGACTGCCCGGCTGGGGATTGCCCTGATCTATTCAGCCATCGCTATGTTTGTGGGCAGCGGTCGCTGGCCCGGACAACTGGCAGTGGTGATCGTCTGGCTGGCGGTGGTTCTGACCTACGTCTTGTGACAGCGCCCAATGTTCAGCAGATTCCTTTGTCGCCTGCCAGGCGGCGGCAGGCGTCTCGGCTAACAGATTACCTGTTGCGACTTGATCATCTTTGGATTAAATTAGCGCCATGACAGCACAAAACGACTCCGACACTCCGAACCTAACCCCGAACGATTCGCAACCAGTCCCGGCGTCCACGAAACAGAGGCGCAAACTCTCACCCATTCTCAAGTTCATAATTCTGTTTTTGGTCGGTCTGGCCGTTTTCGGTGGGATCTACGCGCACGTGACGGCCAGCTATCATGACAGCCTCATTCCCTTGATGAAGGCGACGGCTCATATCTCCGGTTTCGTCCTTTCGATCTTTTCAGACGAGGTGTTCTACCAGGGCAAGCATTGTGCCTTCCACGGCTTTATGGTTGAGATCATCGATGAATGTACGGGTTTACTGGAGATGGTCATTTACCTCGCTGCGGTGCTGTCCTTCTCGACGACAATTCGCAAGAAACTCCTTGGCTTGCTGATCGGTTTGCCGGCCATTTACTTGTTCAATGTTGTGCGCATTACGCTGCTGATTGTAGTCGGCGCTTTTTGGCCGGCAGCGTTCGACTTCATGCATCTCTACTTTTGGCAGGGGACGCTGATAATCATGATCGGGTCGGTCTGGGTCGGGTGGTTGTATCTGGTGGTGTACCGTGAAAAGAAACCTGTGGCTGTTTCTTCTTAAACTGCTACCCGCCACTCTGCTGCTCGGCTGGCTCTGGTTCACACAGTGCCAACATGCCTATCCTTACTGGATCGATCCGATTGCGACGTTTTTCTTCAAGCTGTTCGGGGTACGCACCTGGCATCTGGCGTTGACCGCTGAGCATTTCACGAACCTCGTGCCATACCTGGCGCTGCTGCTGGCAACGCCCGGCATCATCAAGCATTGGAGACAATCGTTGCTCGCGCTCTTCGGCGGTCTGGCCGTCATCGTGCTCGTGCACATCGCCATGTCCATCGCCATCTATTATATCGTCGAGGCATACTCGATGTCAAAAAGCGCTTACCGGATCATCGTCCCGATCTACCTCGTGAACGATGCCCTGCCGCTGATCTTATGGCTGGGCTTTTTTCCGAAGGTGTTGTCGGAGTTGTTCGGTTTTATCAAGTGGGGCAAGAGTGGGGGCGAGGCGGCAGAAGTTTCGTAGGTTGGTCCCCCTGTGGAGTAGACGGTCTCCCTGATACCATCCCATCATTCCATTAGCAATACCCCCGCCGGGAATCGAACCTGCTACCCTCTGCATAAAAGGCAGATGCTCAATTTCCCGGGTAGCCCAGACGTGAGTCCGTGGTGCAACAACAACGTACAGCGTAGGCGTCACCTATGAGCCGTGAAAAATCAGAGGCCCTACTTCTAGAGATGTTCATCACTGATCGTGTGATTCCCTGGGCTCTTTGTGAAATAACACGTCTCATATTGCGTGCAAGTGTACGTGCATTGCCTCTGCTTTTCAACTAAAAACCGCTAAGTCTTGTCCATCGGTTGCCGAATATTCTGAATAAGGGGAGTACCCCGTAGCCAATATAGCGGAAGGAACTAGAATGATTGACGACCTAACTGGAAATCGCATTGAAGTCAAGTGTGATGGTACTGCAGGACCCTACGTCATTGTACCTGAAGCACAAGGGGGCAAAGTACGCGATCTATTCAAAGCGAATAATATACCCCTAAACGAGAATGCAAGAAGTATCACCGGTTCGAACGACGCTGATATAGTCTTTGACTTGGGGGAAGGAGCTGACATGGAGAAAATCCAATCCCTTCTCGACCGAGAGCACTGATTCTTCGACAGAGAATCGGATATTCCCAAACCTGTGATAAGTACAGGTTATGGGCATATGTTTGAAAAACGGGTGTCTGATTTGTCTAAGGGGTATTCCTGCAGCCGTCTTGTGAGAATCTCCGACTCTTGGAAAAATCAAGTTGTGCTGGGTAAGCTAGAATCTTTAATTGTGAACCTGTAACCGGAGGTTGTAAGCCCATGGATGCTGGCATTGTGAGTGTATTTGGCGTCCTAGGCGGCGTTCTACTTGGCTTTCTCCTCAACGAGATAACGGCCCATCTACGCCAGCGGGGGGAGGACAAGCGGCGGCTGCGGCGAGCGCTATTCAACTTGATGAACCTTCACCATCTGACGGCTCCTCCCAATTTGACGCAGGCAAGTTCAACGCTTCACGAATGGATACAGAGCAATGATCCGGACACCGCCAACTCATATACAACAGAACAGCTTCGAGAGTTCCTTCAGCAGTTCATAGAACCTTTGGTTGTGCCGCTCCGACAAGAGGCCCTTCAATCATTGTGTGGTTCCTATGAGCAGACCATAGTAGACATTGCTACCATTGACCCACTGCTGGCCTTCTCGCTTTCGGGCCGGTCGCGTACTCAGTCAGATATTCGCAGGTATTTGAGTTCAGTAGAGACGCTCTTTGGAACAGGCACGCCAGCCCCTGAAGACAGCGGAGATATCGCAGGAATCACTGCTGCCGCGAGAGATTTCTATGATAGCCATTTACGTGACACCCTTGAAGATGATATCAGGGCCGTCGCTAGGCGGATTGGCCGGATCACTCGGTTTCGTGTATATAGGTTTCTGAAACGGAAGCGTGTAGAGGCTGATATAGAACTGAAACAGAAGCTGTTCGCACTCCTTGATGAACTGGTATCGAGAACAAGGAAACCGGGAACGAGATAGTATACGAGACAGGTGGCTCGCTCCACAGACCTTCTTGCCGGGTGGTACACAGCTTGCTGTGGGTGACATCAGCGTTTCAAAATACCCCCGCCAGGAATCGAACCTGGATTTACGGCTCCGGAGGCCGACGCGTTATCCGTTACACCACGGGGGCATGGCCAAGCCCGATCTTTCTGTAACCATGTCTGATCACGCTCAGTTCGGACCTGTAACAGGCACTAAATAACTCAACAGCGGTCGTCACGCAACTGCAAAATGCGAATGTATGTTTTCAGCTACTCTCCGGGCAAACTGACAAGACCGTTAAGGGACTGTGGCGTTGGGTGACCTGAGGTCGTCCCACAAGTTGCTTTTTCTATCGCGTAGCGGCGGGGCTTGTCTCGGCCGGCCACAAGTGGCGTTCATTGGGGCGACACAAGGCCGCCCCCTACGCGGGATTACGTGACGCCCTTGTGAACAATGTTTTCTATCACCTTGGTGTGCGACCTTCTGGGACAGCCCCACCCCACCCCCGACTATGACATGGCCGCAATGAGCCTTCGGGTCACCAGGCATTCTGTTCATATTTCATTGGACATAATCTGTTGACAAAGCGTCTATTGGCATGTTTATTAACCGCCTGAATCGACATCGGCACCGCCTTGGAAGGCGGGTAAGGGCCGATATTAAACGGTAGACGAAGCGCAATAAATTGAGGATAGGTAGATGAAACGGTGGTCACTTCTGCTAACGGTAATTCTGCTTTTTGGTATCAACATGGTAGCAATGGCACAAGAGGACGAAGAACGCGACCTGCTGGAGATCTGCGTCTACGGCGGATTGGGCTCGCCGGGGGGAGGTTTGAGCAACTGGCATGACAGCCTTGGCGCTACGATGGGCTGGTCACTGGGCGCCGACTTCGGGTACTTCTTCAAGTCCAATCTGGTCATCGGCTTCAACTTCGTGTACACTCAGTTCGGCATCGACGGTCCTGATTTGGTGGAGGGTGCACACCATCGTCTGTACAACCCGAACCTGTTTGCGAAATACTACTTTGTCGGTGAGTCGAACTTTGAACCGTATGTAAAAGCGCATGTCGGGATCGAAAACGCCAAGTTCACTACTCTGATGCAAGATACCAGATACCAGGCCATATCATACGACCCGGTCTTTGCCGCCGGCATTGGGGCAGGGTTGTTCTATTACAGCGCCGACTACAGTGGTGTTTTTCTGGAAGTCAACTACCATTATGCCGCCACCAGCGACACCAAGCGTGAATACAAAGATGAGACCCTGACTTTTGATGAAACGCTGGGCGTCCTGGACGTTCACGCCGGGGTACGATTAATGATCGGCTCAGGCGAATAAAATTATTCTGCATGCTTCAGCCCGCCGAAATATCGGCGGGCTTTTTTTGTGTTGCCGCCTGAGGCAAACTGCGTAGATTAACAAGATGGCTGAGACAAAACTTCTGGTGGTGGACGACGAAGCCGGGCAGCGTGAAATGCTGGCCGGGTTTCTCTCCAAGAAAGGATTTGAGGTTCACACCTTTGCCTCCGGCGCCAGGGCGTTGGAGGAATATCATCATGTTTTCTCTCCTCTGGCTATCGTCGATATGAAAATGCCGGGCATGACCGGACTGGAGTTGTTGGGAAAACTCCGTGAGATCAATCCGTTCATCCAGGTTCTGGTATTGACAGCTTTCGGCTCGGTCGAGACAGCGGTGGCGGCTATCAAGGCAGGTGCATTCGACTATCTGACCAAACCGGTCGAGAATCTTGACGAACTTCTGCTCAAACTTGAGAAAGCGGTGCAGCAGAACCGTCTTGTCGTTGAGCACAAAGTGATGAGCGAACGACTGGCCGAAGTTTTTCCCACCTCCGAGATGATCGGTGAATCGCCGGCCATGCTCAAAGTGAAAGAGATGATCTCGCTGGTAGCGCCCAAAGATGCAACCGTCCTGATTACGGGACCATCGGGGACGGGCAAGGAGTTGGTAGCGCGGGCTATTCACGCTCTTTCACCACGAGCCGAAAAAGAACTGGTCGCTATCAACTGCGCCGCTTTCCCGGAAACCTTACTCGAATCGGAACTGTTCGGCTTCGAGAAGGGAGCCTTCACCGGCGCCGATCGCGCCAAGCAAGGTCGCTTCGAACTGGCCGACGGTGGCACTTTGTTCCTTGACGAGATCGGTGAAATGCCGCCTTCCATGCAGGTCAAGCTCTTGCGTGTGCTGGAGGAGCACAAGATTCAACGTCTCGGATCGGTCAAGGAGATTCCGCTCGATATCAGAATCATCACCGCTACCAACCGCGATCTGTTGAAGGCGATGGCTCAGGGCAGCTTCCGTGACGATTTGTACTACCGGTTGAATGTGATAACGATCGACATGCCTCCTCTGGTCGAACGAGCCGGCGATGTCCTGCTGTTGACCGAGAAGTTTGTCGAACGGTTCAGCCGCAAGATCGGCAAGGAAATAACAGGCGTTGACAGTGAAGCGGCTGAACTGCTGGTCCGGTACAACTGGCCGGGGAATGTTCGCGAACTGGAGAACATTATCGAACGAGCCGTTGTGCTGACACGTTCGGACCGTATCACCAGGGAAGACTTGACCGGTCTCACCCTCAAGGGCAATTCAGGCGCCGCCGAGACGGTGGTTCCATTGTCCGACATGGAAAGGCGTCACATCAAACATTGTCTCGACCAACTGGACTGGAATCTGGGACTCTGCGCCGAAAAACTGGGCATCCACCGCAATACTCTGCGGGCCAAGATCAAAGAATATAACCTCCGGAAAAGCTGACTACTTTTTGTGCGGGGTTAGGGGAGCGCGCACAAATTCTGTGCGTAGGGACGCTCCGGCAGCCTCTGTGGATATAGTTAACTCATGTCCATACAGGCCGTTATGGCTGTTGGCACGCCGTTTGTATTAGTTGAAGGCGGAACTTGAAAGATTCGGGAAGGAGTATTGACATGGAACTGATGAAGAGATCGATACTGGCGCTGGTGCTGATGAGTCTGATGGTTGCCAGCTGTTGCGATGACGAAGTAATCGCCGTCTACGATCCGCCCCCACAGCCGCCGCAGGGCGTGTTTAGCATCACCGGTAATGATTCCGTTTTCGTATACTGGACCGCTCCTTATGAAGGTGATATCAGCTACTTCGCCGTCTACCGCTCATACGATGAATTCACCGGCTACCGCGAGATTGGCTTGGTGGAAGCAGTGCCGAACTCAGATCTGGACCTGATCTACTACGAACCGGGTTATATTGATGACAGCGTTGCCAACGGGACTACCTATTACTATGCTATCACGTCGATCGACGACGCCGGCCAGGAGTCCGAACTGTCGGCGGAGTCGGTCTTTGACACCCCCCGCCCGGACGGCCGAGTCACTTTGTACGATGAAGCTGTCAAGCCGGATTCGGCAGCCTTCGATTTCTCCACGGCTGCTGTTGTCGGTTCCGCCAATGCATCCGCGGACGTGTACATTGACCGCGCTGGTGTTGTGTTCTACATCAACGTGACCAGTGACGTTGATGTCTTTCTGCAACCTATGGGATTCCACGCCGTTTTCGACAGTGTCGGCTGGGCGCCCCAGGAGGGTTGGTCAGACAACGGCTGGGCGGAGATCGTGCCCGGACACATTTATGTGCTGGTTATCAGAGACGCTCATGGCGATTGGAACTATGCCAAGTTGAGGGTGCTTCAGGAAGATCGTGACAACGGCGCGGTGATGTTCCAATGGGCCTACCAGGAAGACAAGAACAACCCCGAACTGGCGCCGCCGGTTGTTGGCGACCCAGTTCGCCACGAGGCGCAAGCCGCCCGTTAGGGACTATAGGATAGTGATCTGAGGATCATTGAAAGGAAGGTGACTAAAATGTTGCACAGATGTTTCAAGACGATGGCGACGGCGACACTGATCTGTTTCGCGGTTGCCGGCATGGTGGTCGCTCAGGACCTCCAGCGCGACTACGACAACGACGGGAACTACATCGATAATATCCGCATCGACCGTTACCTTGATGTGGAAGTGTGGACCAACCATCTCAACGGTGATTTCTTCGTCGGTGACAATGTGGTCATTAACTATCGCACCAACCGAGACGCCTTCGTGGCCATCTACTCGATCGACACCAGGGGACGGGTCAATCTGTTGTTCCCGACGGAACCGGGTCAGGACGGCTTCGTTCGCGGTGGTGTGACCAATTATCTGCCGGGCTCCAACGACGATTATGACCTGGTCGTTTCCGGTCCGGAAGGGGTTGAGAATATCCAGATCATTGCCTCGCGGGAACGGTTTCCTATCCCGGAGTGGTATCCGGTGTCGGGCCTGATCTGTGATTGGGATGACCGTCATGAGTTCCTGGACCATCTCAATGGTCGCTACTTCGTTCGATATGGAGGACAGAGTTTTGCATTCGATCGCACCGCGCTGTACGTCAACGAGTGGGAACCGACCTACTACCGACCGGTCTATTATCCTTACTATCCGTCCTGGACGGTGTGCGGTAATGTCTACTTCGACTATCCCTGGGGCGCCACGGTGTACATCAACGGCATCTACTGGGGTTGCACCCCGCTGTACATCCCGCGCATCTACGTGGGCTGGCACACGATTACCATCTATGACCACTGGGGTTACTGCTGGGAGCGCGATATTCACTTTTCACGCTATCACACGGTAGTGCTGAATCGGGATATCATTATTCCCCGTCCCGCCGTTCTCTCCAAGTACAAGGAAGTGCGACGGGTTGGATATCGGGATCCGGTGAAGCACGGTTACCCGAAGTTCAAAGAGAAGCAGTCGGTCGTGGCAAAAATGCCGGGTGTCAAGTCGAAGACCACTGTCACCTCGGGGGCCAGGATGGATTACACGCCGACCGTTAACAAGAAGTACCTTCGCGGCAATGCCAAATTAGTGGCCACGGAGCGTGGGTATGAAACAGCCGGCGCGTTCATAGGCAAGGGTAAACGCGGCGCTCGCCCGAGCACGAAGACACTCGGTACGCCCGGCAAGAGCGGTGGCAGCAGCGGCGTCAAGTCGCGCCGGTCATCGGATGGCAGTTACGACACAGGGGCCCGCAAGTCCGATTATGGCCGCGTGGGCTCCGGTGGTTCCAGCGGTAAGCGCACCTCGGGTACCACCAAAATGGACAGCCGCCCGGCTGACAAGCAGTCAAAGGGATACTATCAAAAGAAGTCCGGTTCCAAAACTCGCAAGAGCAGTACCGTTCAACCGAAGGTGCAGCGCAAGCAAGACAGCGGCAGCAAGGGTTCCAAACCGGCGATCAAATCCAGGCCGTCCGGCAAGAGTGGCGATGCGAGAAAAACCGGCAGTGTGAAGCCCGCCACCAGCAAGCCGAAGTCAAGTTCGGTCGGATCCAAGTCGACGACGACTAAGACCAGCAGTGGCAAAACCAAGAGCAGCGGTGGCAAGACCAAGAGCGGAGGCCGAAGGAAATGAGAACGGCTGGTGAAACTGTGAGGTCGGGTCGTGGCCTTGGTCTGGTCGAGGTCAGGATCCGGCCGACCGTCAGCCGGGGACAGAGATTCTCATTGACTTCGAGTTGCCGTTCGGTCATCGGAGGATGTGCAATGAAACGATTCATAGTCTTACTGGTAAGCATGGCCGTACTGGTGGCCTTCTCCGGCGACGTCATAGCCGTTAGCAAGAAAACCAAGAAGGACACCACTAAAACCAAGGTCATCAAGCAAGAGAAGCCCAAAGTAAAGAAGCTGGCTGTGTCGAAAACCGCCAAGAAGGTCACCAACGAGAAGAAGTACGATAACTTCATCGACAAAAACAACAACGGCATCGACGATCGCAAAGAAAAGCTGGTTCCCAAAGCGACTACACAGGACAAGACCAAGAAGACCAAAAAGAAAAAGAAATAGAATAGCAGGCCGTTGAAAAACGCCGCAATCTCTTACGCCAAGTCGGAAGTGCGCGGTGGACGCTGGGTGGCCCGCGGGCTTGCCCCGGGTTTCTATTTCGTCATTATGTTCTTAGCCATCTTTTTGAGTAACGGAGGAAACTTTAGAACACTCTGGAAATCCACTCCAAACGGAGTGTTGATAAAGTCGTCCCATTGGTTGTCATTGCGAGCGACCGCAGGGAGCGCGGCAATCTCATTCTTCTGTACCCCACCCAACGAGGTTGTCCCAAAAGGTAGTTGCGACGGGTCTTGCGCACGGCGGAGCCGAGCGTGTGACCTGTCGCTCTTTACTAAGACGTTGTCCGGCATGGCAGCCGACAACCGGCAGGTCACACATTTGCTTTAGGCAACCGCAAGACCTGCCGGAACACGCACTTTTGAGACGGCCTCCAAGCGGATGAGCCACCCGACCATCTACACAGTCTTTTTGCCCGCGTTGCCAAATCAAAACACCATTTATCCTTGACTTAGCACACCTTTGGGAGTACCTTGTTAGCAGTCTGACATGGTGGCTGCCATTGTGGCAGTCGGACTCTGTTGGGATCGATAAGTATATGGCATTTGAGAACTTAAGTGACCGTGAAAAGCAGGTTCTTTACAACCTGATAACTCATTATATCAGTTCGGCCGATCCGGTTGGTTCGCGCATTATCGCTAATCGGTTCCGGATGGGGCTGTCATCGGCCACCATCCGCAATACTCTTCAGGACCTTGAGGAACTGGGTCTGGTGGAGCAGCCGCATACTTCAGCGGGGCGCATTCCGACCGACCTCGGCTACCGCGTTTATGTCGACTATTTGCTCAAGCCGGACCAATTAACTCAGATGGAGAAAGAGACCATCCGCGATGCTGTGCTCTCCGAAGGCCGGGGTATCGATGCGATTCTTGGTCAGACCTGCAAAGTTCTCGGTGAGATCACACAGGAGTTGGGGGTTACGATTGCTCCTCGATTTGAGGAAGGGATTCTGAAACGGTTCGAGTTGATTCCGATCTCCGATGAACGTATCATGGTGATAGTCGTGGTTCGGTCCGGTCTGGCCAAAACGGTGATCATTGAAATCGAAACGGCCATTTCGGAGAGTTCTCTGCGCGAGGTCGAGGCAGTACTAAATGAACGTCTCACCGGTCTGTCGTTGGGCGAAATCCGTCGGACGATTACCGCCCGCCTGGCTGACGTCTCATCCGGCGGTCGGCTGGTTAAACTCCTGTTGGATTCCAAAGACAAAATCTGGACCGATATAGCCCCCGACGGAATTCGCGTAGCCGGTGCTGATCACCTTCTCCGGCAACCGGAATTCTCCGATATGGAGAAAATCTCGGAGTTAGTTAGAATCCTTGAGAACGGCAAGCTTCTCAGTGACTTTCTCAGTGACGCCCATGACGCCGGCCTGGTCATCGTGATCGGCAGTGAAAACAAATATGCCGACATCATGACCTGTTCGTTAGTGGCGTCCTCTTACCGCGTCGGCAAGATCAGCGGCGCTATCGGCATTATCGGTCCTACCCGGATGCCGTACTCGAAATTGGTGTCGGTGGTCGAGCACACGGCCAAGACCATCACCCAGGTTCTCTCCGGCATTGACCACGAAAGGGATTGATAGAGCATGAGCGACGACAAGGAAATCAAGATTCAGTTTGACGACGACAACGAACAACCTGACTCAGACAACAATGATGAAACGGTAGAAGCACCCGAAGACGCCGCCACCGAGAGTGAGAATGGTTCGGATGCAGCTATTGAACCGGAGACCGCGCCGGAACTTACCGAGGAAGAGAAACTCGCGGCGCAAGTGACCGACCTTGAGGATCGTTTGCTGCGCAGCGCTGCGGAGTTCGACAACTTCAAGAAGCGAACAGCGCGTCGGTTTGAAGAGATCGTTCGCAGCGCTAACGATCGGATATTGCTTCAACTGTTGGATGTGGTCGACAACTTTGAACGCGCTTTCGACCATGGCGACGAGCAGGCCGACCTTGAGGGTTACCGCGAGGGGATGAAGTTGATCTATGAACAACTGACAACACTTCTGGACAAACATGAGGTGTCACCGATTGAAGCAGTCGGCAAGCCGTTCGATCCCAATCTGCACGAGGCGGTGATGCAGACCGAAAGCGATAATTACCCGGAAGGGACGGTAGCTGTTGAGATGAGCAAGGGTTACCGCCAGGGTACGCGCATCCTCAGGCACAGCAAGGTGGGCGTGAGTGCTGGTGCAAGCGAATCCGATGATTCGGGCGGTGATGAAGAAGCTGAGAATAACGAGTGAGTCGGCGACAAACCGTCGGCTCAGATAGAGCAAGAATATTGTGGTTTTGAAATAGCAAGGAGTCCTGGAAATGGGAAAAATAATAGGCATAGATCTGGGTACCACTAATTCATGTGTGGCCGTCATGGAAGGTCAGGAACCGGTGGTGATTCCGTCTCTTGAGGGCGCTCGCACAACCCCGTCGATTGTCGCCTTTGCAAAAGATGGCGAACGGTTGGTTGGCGCCGCGGCTAAGCGGCAGGCGGTTACCAATCCTGAAAACACTGTTTTTTCCATCAAGCGGTTCATGGGGCGGAATCATGACGAGGTCGGCTCGGAAGAGAAGATCGTTCCGTACAAGGTGGTTTCCAACGAAAAAGGGGCTGTTCTTGTAGAGGCCGGGGGAGGGACTCACACGCCGCCGGAAATTTCGGCCATGATCCTGCGGTCGATGAAGCAGGCGGCGGAGAGTTACCTCGGTGAGGATGTCACTCACGCTGTCATCACCGTGCCCGCCTACTTCAACGATGCTCAGCGTCAGGCTACCAAGGATGCCGGCAAGATTGCCGGTCTCGAAGTTGAGCGCATAATCAATGAACCCACGGCCGCCTCGCTCGCCTACGGTCTGCAGAAAGAAGGCAACCAGAAGATCGCCGTTTATGATCTTGGCGGCGGTACTTTCGACATTTCTATCCTGGATATCGGCGAAGGTGTATTCCAGGTATTGGCCACCAATGGAGACACGCATCTCGGCGGCGACGACTTCGATCAGACGGTTATCGACTGGATGGCCGATGAGTTTTTGAAGTCCAACGGTATCGACCTGCGCAAGGATCGTATGGCTCTCCAGCGACTGAAAGAAGCCGCCGAGAAGGCTAAGATAGAATTGTCCACGACTATGCAGACCAATATCAACTTGCCGTTCGTTACCGCCGATCAGGCGGGGCCGAAACATTTGGATCTCACTCTTACGCGGTCGAAGTATGAGCAGTTGACCGAAGAGTTGATCGAACGTTCCGTGGGGCCGTGCAAATCAGCGCTGGCTGACGCCAAACTGTCGCCGTCTGACATTGATGAAGTTGTTCTGGTCGGCGGCATGACCCGCATGCCCAAAGTGATCGAACGGGTCAGGGAGGTTTTCGGACGTGATCCCCACAAGGGCGTTAATCCGGACGAAGTTGTCGCTGTCGGCGCGGCCATTCAGGGCGGAATTTTGTCCGGCGACATGGGTGATCGGGAGATCGTTCTATTGGATGTGACACCGTTGTCGCTTGGTATCGAAACACTGGGCGGTGTCTTAACCAAATTGATCGAACGTAACACTACCATACCTACCCGGAAGTCACAGATTTTCTCAACCGCCGATGACAATCAACCGGCCGTGTCGATCCATGTCCTCCAGGGTGAACGTCCGATGGCGATCGACAACCGCACGCTGGGTCGTTTCGATTTGGTCGGCATCCCGGCGGCGGCGCGCGGTATACCGCAAATCGAGGTGACCTTCGACATCGACCAGAACGGTATCGTGCATGTGTCCGCCAAGGACAAGGCTACCGGTAAGGAGCAGTCGATCAGGATCGAAGTGTCATCCGGCCTCTCCGACGAGGAAGTCGACAAGATGGTACATGATGCCGAGGCTCACGCAGATGAAGACAAGCAACGTGAGGAATTGATCAAGGCTCGCAATGAAGCCGACCATTTCGCGTACTCCACCGAGAAGACGCTCAAAGAACATGGTGACAAAATCTCTGACGAGGAGAGAAAGAGTATCGAAGAGAAGATCAAGACTCTCAAGGATGCCGCTACCGGCGACTCGGTTGAAGTGATTAACAAAGCCAAAGAAGAGCTGACGACCGCCTCGCACAAACTGGCTGAGGAAATGTACAAACAGGCTCAGGCTGAGCAGGCCGGCAGCGAGACTGAGAGTTCGACCGGTGAAGCTGGCAAAGCCGATACGGCTGACAGTGGCGATGCTGATTCCGGCGCCGTGGATGCGGATTTCGAAGTGGTCGACGACGACAAAAAGTAAGTAACCAATGACCCAGCGGGACTACTACGAGATACTCGGAATCGATCACGGCGCCGGCGAGGATGAGATAAAGTCGGCTTATCGCAAGTTGGCTCTGAAGTTCCATCCGGATCGTAACCCGAACGACCGAACAGCCGAAGACAAGTTCAAAGAAGCTACCGAAGCCTACGAAATCCTCAAGGATTCGCAGAAACGACAGACCTACGATCAGTACGGTCATGCCGGCCTTGGTCAGGGCGCCGCCGGATTCGGAGGCTTTGGGGGGGGGTTCGATATCAGCGATGCTCTCAGAGCCTTCATGCGCGACTTCGGCGGCGGTGGCGGGTCGATCTTCGACGATCTTTTCGGTATGGGCGGCGGGGGGGGAGCACGGCGAAGTAACCGTGGTGAGGATCTGAGAGTAAGGATCGAACTCACTCTGGAAGAAATCGCGTCCGGGGCGGAGAGGTCGATTCGCGTCAAAAGACTGAAAGCCTGCGACACTTGCGGTGGTTCCGGGGTGGCGGCCGGCTCGTCACGGCGAACCTGTCCTCAGTGCAAAGGGGCCGGTCGTGTACGCACGGTGAGTCGGACCTTTCTTGGTACTATTCAGCAGGTGGTCACCTGCAACCAATGTCGCGGCGCGGGTGAAGTAATCTCGGAGCCATGCCCCACTTGTCGCGGGGAGGGACGGATACGGGGATCGTCGACCGTCAACCTCAAAGTCCCTCCGGGTGTTTCCAGCGGCAACTATATGGCGGTCGATGGAATGGGCAATGCCGCTCCGAACAACGGCGAGTCCGGTGATTTGATAGCGGTATTCGAGGAAGCGCCGCATGAGCACTTCACTCGCCACGGCGACAACATTGTGTGTGACAAAACGATTTCGTTCGTTACGGCGGCGCTCGGTGGCAGTGTGACTGTGCCCACCCTCGATGGTGAGGCTCAACTTCGTGTCCCATCCGGAACTCAGTCGGGCAAAGTTCTGAGAATGCGGGGCAAGGGGATTCCGCGCCTGCACCGTAACGGCCGCGGCGAACAACTGGTGCGGATCACGGTCTGGGTCCCGACCAAACTGAGCGCGGAGGACAAACGACAAATCGAGAAACTTGCCCAGTCGGAGGCGATGACGCCGCCGACCGGCAATAAGTCATTCTTCGACAAGTTCCGGGAAACGCTCGGCGTATGAAGAAACTTGAGAAAGAACTTACGGCCTTTATCGAGGTAAGTGTGACTGTCGATCTGATATTGGTCGATCCGGTCTGTGATTTCATTATCGAAAACCACGCTTCCGGTCTCGTTCTCGAAGATGAACAAGATTCAAAGCGCACGACCATTAAGTTCTACCTGGCTGACGACGCTACCCCGGACCTTGAACCGCTCGCAGCTTATGTCAAACAGATATCGCCGAAGGCTGTATCAGAACCTCCAATGATTAACAGCAAGAAGGTCACCAATGTTGAGTGGGAAGAACAATACCGTGTTTCCGTGGAGCCGATCAGGATAGAACCGGACATAGTAATCCGGGCGCCGTGGCATGAGAGTTCTCCAGAAGCGCAATATGAAATTCTCCTTGAGCCGAGAATGGCCTTCGGCACCGGGCGGCACGAAACGACACGAACTTGTCTAAAAGTAATTGCCCAACGATTCCGGAAGGGTTGGAGGTTTCTTGATCTTGGTTGCGGTTCCGGCATCCTGTCGATCCTGGCTGACAAGAAAGGTGCTGCTTTCATTAAAGCGATCGACTACGATGTCGTCGCCGTGGATAACTGCCGTGGTAATTTTCGCCTCAACGATATTGGCGCACCTTTTGACGTCCTGTTCGGATCGATCGAGAAGTGCCTTCAGGATCCACCGTATGAATTTGTCTGCGCGAACATTATCAAGAAGACAATACTCGATATGCTACCGCGGCTTGAGAGTCTGACGGCTGATGGTGGAGTGCTGCTGTTAGCTGGCTTGTTGCAGCGCGACGAGTCCGAGCTATGCGCGCGACTGGCCGAACTTGGGCTCAATAGGTTCTCGACGACACTTGATAACGAGTGGCTGACGTTTGTCGTTGAGAAAGCATGAACCGATGGAACCACCTGTTTTTTTTGCACCACCCGATTCGATTCACGATGACATCATTGAGCTATCTAAGGTCGAGAGTCACCATGCCGGAACGGTTCTTCGGCTGAGACAGGGCGACATCGTACTGGTCGTGGACGGTCTGGGCAATGCCTGCCGTGGTGAGATCGAGCGAGCGGGGAGGAGCAAGAGTTTTCAAGTGCGCGTACATACCCGCCTGCGCAATTATGGTGAAGCGACAGTGCGACTGACTTTGGCCGCCGGACTATCGACCGGGTCGAAACTCGACACCATTGTCCAGAAAGCCACCGAGTTGGGTATTAAGCGGTTCGTGCCGATTCTGTCTGAGAAGTCGCGAGTGAAACTGGACGATCCCAAGCGGGCGGCATCGCGTCTGAGGCGTCTCGAAAAAGTTGCGTTGGCGGCTGTGAAACAGTCTCGCCGATCATATCGACCCGACGTGAGCAATCCGGTGTCCCTTGAACAGTTCTTGAAGGAGACAGATCGCTCTGATGTCAATCTGGTTTTTCATCCGACAAATGAGGGCCGCCCTCTCGAGGAGTGTTTAGCGGATACTCAGGCGCCCAGGGTGACATTGCTGGTCGGACCGGAGGCGGGCTTCACACCGGAGGAAGTGGCCGCAGCCGGGGAGACTGGGTTCAAAGTAGTTTCTCTGGGCCGACGGGTGCTCCGTAGCGAGACTGCGGCGCCCGTAGCCTGTGCTCTGGTTATGGCGCTGCTGGGGGAGTTGAGATAGGCGGCCTGCCAACCGATACTATAACATGCATGTTCTGGCGCTTATTCTGGTGCTTACGGCCGGTCTGGTCATCGGCTCGTTTCTGAACGTCGTCATCTATCGTGTACCCCGCAAGATCAACTTTGTCGCCGGTAGGTCCCTCTGTCCTCACTGCGGACGATCACTGAGATGGTTCCATAATATTCCCGTACTCAGTTATCTTGTCCTCCGTGGGAAGTGTGCTTTCTGCTCAACCGGCATCTCGATCAGATACCCCCTGGTTGAGGTTCTCAATGGACTTTTTTACTTCTACCTCTACTGGCAGTATGGACTGGGCTTCCAGACGGCAGCCTTTGCCCTGCTATCGTCGGCGCTGCTGGTCATCTTTTTCATTGACCTCGAGTTCCGCATCATTCCCGACGGAATAACTCTGCCCGGTATGATCATTGCGCTGGGAGTGTCGCTGATTCCCGATGGTATCGGTATTGTGAACGCCACTATCGGTTTGCTGGTCGGAGGCGGGGCGCTGTATCTGATCGCGCTCTTGGGGGACTGGCTGTTCAAAAAAGAGTCAATGGGAGGCGGTGATATCAAAATGGCCGCCATGCTGGGCGCCTTTCTCGGGTGGCAGAAGGTCTTTCTGATTTTTGTCAGTGCCGCCGTGATCGGCCTGGTAGTCTCGCTGGTTCTGATGGCCTTTTCAGCCCGATTGCGCCGTGAACGGACAGTGCCGTTCGGCCCCTTTCTTTCCATTGCCGCGATGCTGGCGATGGTCGCCGGTGATCGGATTATCGATTTCTACGTTACCAACTTCCTGACCCTGCCCTAAGACAACTTCCGGTTCAACTCGACCTCGGTATAGCCGATACTCGGCTTAGGACCATGAATAAGTTGTCACACAGATTTGAGTCCGAAGTTCATCTGGGATTTCTGGCCATAATCCTCGTTCTGCTGGTTTTGAATGCAGCCTCGAACTACATCGCCTACCATGCCCGGATGGCGGAGCGAGAGAGGATAGAAAACCATCTGAACGATACCAGCCTAATCGTGAGTCGGAATATCGATAACTGGGGCGTGACCCAGTTGAGCGAAGACCGGGAAAGCACCCTGCGACAGCAACTGGGGCTGAGCAAACTGGGGTATTTCCCCGGCTCGCTGCCTTCAGAAGGGAAGAGGCTCACCAAGGATGAGTTGTCCTCTCTCGTGATCGCCACCGGTTCCAAGAAGTGGGGCGAGATTGTGGCGCAATTCGAGACCATCGAAATGCATCGGATCACACGCGGTGATCAGGGTGAGTACTTCTATCTCTATCCCATGCCGGGTCGCAACGCCCGCGGACTGATCATCCTCGGCGAAAAGGCGCCGCTTCTGTCCTACCTCGACACCGCCTGGCGCACCATGATAATCGTGAGTCTGGTGGCTGCATTCCTGACATTGGGAGTGTATGTCCTGTTGTCACGATTCGTATTGTCGCCGTTTCGCCGCATTAGGCAGGAGGCCCTTCAGGCTGGGCGTATGGTCGATGATGACCACGACGAGGTTGAAGCGATGGTCACCGACTACCGTCGGATCATCGACGAACTTCGAGAGAAAGAATCCGAATTGCTCAGGCTGAATCGCGAGATAACCCATCGAGCCGATTCACTTGAGCAGTTCAACGAACATCTGCTTCGCTCTATGAACTCTGGGCTCATCACTGTAAACCAGCGCGGTCGAGTGATGTCGCTCAATACCGTCGCCGAGGAGATTCTCGATGTGGAGCGTACCTGCTACGAAGGCGGACACTACTGGGACCTGCTTGGATCGAATGTCCACCTGGTAGATGCCGTCAGCCGTGTGCTCGATTGCGGTCGGAATCAGGCGTATCGCGAAACGGAATTCACGACAACTTCCGGCCGGCAACTTACCCTTGGAGTTACCATATCGATGATCCACGATCATACCGGCGCGGTTCTGGGAGCGTCGTTATTGATCAACGATCTTACCGAGTTGTCGACTTTACGCCGTCAACTGGAAACCAAAGAACGACTGGCTGCCCTTGGTGAGATGGCCGCCGGCCTGGCTCACCAAATCCGAAACTCGCTTGGTGCGGTCGCCGGGTACGGTAGCCTGCTCAGGAAAAAACTCATCGGTCACGATCTCAACGCCGACCATGCCGTGGCTTTGGTCCAGGAGACGAAAGAGGCTGAATCGCTAATCGAGCGCTTCCTGTACTTTGCACGCCCACTCAACTTTAGTCCGGCCATGCTCGACGTCGACACGATGATCAGGGAGTTGATCGATTCTTTCCGCGTTCGGTCGGACTGTGCCCTAATCGAATTCGCATACCACACCGACCGGATTCCACTGATCGAGGCTGATGGTTTGCTGTTGAAGCAAGCCCTCACCAACCTGCTGGAAAACGGCGTTAACGCCCATGCCGGCGATCACGGCAAGGTGACTGTCCGGGTGACGGCGACGGATGAGCAGATGACTATCGAAGTGTCGGATACCGGCTGCGGAATCGACCAGCGAGACGCCGACAAGATCTTCACGCCGTTCTATTCCACGCGTCCCTCCGGCAGCGGACTGGGTTTGCCGTTGGCAAAAAAAATCGTCGACCTGCACGGCGGACGACTGACTTATCAATCAGCTTCAGGGCAGGGGACGACTTTCCTGGTATGCCTGCCGCGCCGTCATCTGGACAGCCTCGATGCCGGTCAGACTCCCAGGCCGCCTGCCGAGACTATCCTTCGGTGAGTATGGCCTATCCCCGCGCGACTTCGTGATTACGATAGTGTTCATAACCTAAAGGAATATCGAGACTTGAGGAGCAAACCTATGATTAAGCGCAATGGCAAAGAGTTGACCCGATACGACGATGCAGAGTATCCGCAAGAGCTTGTTGAGCAGTTGAAAGATCTCTGCAAAAGGGCAGAGAATGCAGGCAACGTGTTAAAGCAGAAAACCAAAACCGGAAGAATCAGTGCGGCTGGCGGAAAAATAATCGACGATTTTGTTGATCAAATGAGGAAATTCATAGACGATTTGTAGTCTGTGCATTGTCAGAATGGAGGGTGTTCGGAATTCTACGCCTTTTTTCTTCTTTGGAGGCCTGAGAATAGCGTTGCCGTATCGCGGCCCGGTACTCTTGTTTGGAATCTCCACCCATAATCGCGTCTCCTTTCGGTAACATCAATTATGAGGCAATGTATCATTTGACACCTCCCGTTGATCGATCTTCGGTAACATTTATTGTGAGGCAACTCGTACGGCCGCAGGACCCAAGAATTCGCTTGGGACAATTCGTATTTTTGTTATATTCCTGCCTACTTTAGCAGGAGGTAAGATGTATACGCCGTCTGATTTTCGAAGAGGTTTGCGCATCATAGTCGACGACCAACCTTACTACGTGGTCGAGTACCAACACTTCAAGATGGGTCGGGGCAAGGCCAACATCCGCACCAAACTGAAGCATATCAGGACCGGTGGGGTGGTGGAAAAAGTGTTCTCGTCCAACGACAGCTTCAAACCTCCCGACATGGAGGAAAAGAAGATGCAGTACCTGTACGAAAATGGCGGCGAGATGTCCTTCATGGACTCACAGACCTTCGAGCAGATCGAGATCGCAATTGAGAACCTGGGTGACGCGAAATGGTATCTGCTGGAGAACGAAGAGTACAAAGTTCTGTTTCTTGACGGTGAAGCAATCTCTGTCGACCTGCCAGCTTCGGTGGTTTTGAAGGTCGTGGAGACTGAACCATCGGCCAGAGGCGATACCGTGTCCAACGTAACGAAGCCGGCCAAACTTCAGACCGGCCTGACTGTCAAAGTGCCGCCATTCGTCAAAGAGGGTGACAAAGTCAAAGTCGACACTCGCTCCGGGGCGTACCTGGAACGGGCCAACTGATCAATGGCCGGCGCCCGCCGCATCGTCGGCGTCGATGAATCAGGCAAGGGAGATTTCTTCGGCCCCTTGGTCGTGGCAGCCTTTCTGGCCGACGAGTCGCAGACAGATGCTCTGAAAGCGCTCGGCGTTCGCGACGGCAAGTTGATCGCCGACAAAAAAATACTTCAGATCGATGAACGTCTGCGTGCCGATTACGCCCACACTGTGATAGTGGTCGCCCCCGAAGAGTACAACCGGAAGTACGCTGAGATCAGGAACCTCAACAAGCTCCTGGCTGAGGGACACGCCGAAGTGATACATCGTTTGCTGGCCGACCATCCTGCCGACCTGGCGGTGTCCGATAAGTTCGGCAAGGCAGAGTTGGTCGAGGATGCCCTGGCGAGACGCGGTGTTTCTGTTAAGTTGAATCAACTGGTTCGCGGTGAGCGCATCATCCAGGTAGCGGCTGCCTCGATCCTGGCGCGGGCGAGATTCATCCGGGAAATGGAGAAGCTCTCCAGCCGTTGCGGCGTTGAAATCCCCAAGGGAGCGGCTGCACACGTGGACGCAGCCGGCCGGCAAATCGTTCGAAAACACGGACCGGGAATTCTTACGAAGCTGGCCAAAACACACTTCAAGAACTATCAACGAGTAGTCAATCCACGGTTGTTCACTGAACGGTCATGAGAAAGCCGGGCGGCACGGTCGCGGACGGCAGTGCCGGTCAAGAGAGCTGTTCGAGAAAGCATAATATCTCCCTCCTTAGAGAGTGCCGTTAAGACGTTTCTTAGTCTCCTGCCTGATCTGTCGCAACGCCCATACAGACACGGAAGAGCGCTGGTAACCAGTCGGGGGACGGGCACTTACGGCGCCACGTTACAGTTCTCGTTTAGCCTCTGTTCACTCAGGGAATGGGACGAACCCATCAGCCGGTAGCGAAAGGCCGTGAACGGCTAATCGGAAATCTCCCAACGACCGATACCTAATGTAATAGAGTGGAGTTTTGGAAGGAGGACGATTTCGATGGGATTACCGCTGCTTGATTTCATGGTAGCCTTGTTTTTTCTGATGAGCCTGGTTGTGGTGGCTCGTCTCAGAAATGAAATACGCGCTCACGATCGCGAGAGTTATAACTACCTGTCGGGTGGCTTGGCGGTTCTGGCGGTTGTAGCCCTGATGCGGATTTACGGAGGCGTCGGCCTGTTTGCCGTTGTCCCATTCTTGTCAGACCCGTTGTTTTTCAAGGTCCTCAGTTGGATCGGCATCACCACCGGCGCAACTTTCGTCGTCAGTGGTGTCTCGACCTGGCTGCCGCTTGCCCGCAGTCATCGGCAATTTAGCCAGGAGCGAATACAGCGGTTGGAATTGATCAAGAGGGTGCAACAGTTGGCTATGGTTGAAACCAGACTGACAGAGATAATGAGTACCACCCTTGACTACATGGTTGAACTGCCGAACTTCGCCTGGGGGGCTGTATTCAGTTGTTCACCTGGTTCGGAGCGCGCTACGCTATTGACCACCTCCGGAGGTGTCGACACGGCTGTGGCGGTTTTGCAACAGGCTGAATTCGGTGAATCTGACTTTCACGAGAGCGGCGAAAACAACATGCCGCGTGTAACGAAAGTGGTGCAGAAATTACCGCCGTCGATGGTCGCGCCGAGCCTGATTCTGCCGCTACTCGTCAACAACCACGTCCACGGCGCCTTCTTGCTGTGGAACACTGATGGAGGTGTATCCGATAATGACGAGGTGCGGGTCAACCTGAAGATTGCTGTCGACATTATCTCGCGCAAAATCGATCTTGATCAGCGGCGTACCGATGCGGCCTTTGACCGCCACCGACAACTGTGGCGAAACAGACTGGCCGAAATCGTAGATCACTCCAAAGACCTCAGAGAGAACTTCACAGGTTTGGCTAAGTTGATGCGAAACCAGTTGAGGTCTGAGTTCGTCTCTCTGGCCATTGCCCGGGATGACGGTACGATAAGGCGTTTGACAGTGGGAGTCGGCCAGACTCTGTTGGATGAAATAGGTCTTGACCTCAGTGCCGGCAACAGCCATGTCGACCATGTTTCGCGAACCGGCAAACCGATGTTCGTGGACCATTTGGCTGACGAAACGGATCTTCCCGTTGATGATCTTGTGGCGGTCGGCGGAATACAATCAGTCATGGCGTTGCCTGTTACATGCCATCGCGGGCCTGGCGCCGTGCTTACAGTAGCCTCTCGTGAAGATAGTGCCTATGAAAGCCGGGATCGACTGCTTCTCGAATCGGTGGTGCCGATAATCCGCGACTTGGTACTGGATGATACTCATCGCAGCGCCTCCGTCGCAATCGAGCAAAGGCTATCGGTGATAAACGACTTCCTGGCCGAAGCGGGGGAGACGTCCGACTTGCGGGTGATATTCCAGAGAGCGGCTGACACGCTACTGACAGAACTTCAGTGTACCATGGTACGAATAGCCACTTTTGACCATGACGACGCTTTTATGAGTTCACGGGCAATCGCTCACGATCCATCGACCGCACCGTCAACGCCGGGCGACGGACACATGGTCATGTCATTAATGCCGCTGCATCAACTGGTGCGCGACAGTGGACGCATCCTGATGGTTGATCAATCAGATGCGGAGTACCAGATGACCCCTGCGGAAGCCGGTCAGGCCTTCTCTTCCGAGGTGCAGTCGGCGATGCTCGTTCCGGTGATGCTGGGGCAGCAGGTGTTGGCGGTGATTGGAATCGCTGACTCGTGCCTTGGAGATCGGAGAAGCTATCGTCGTCTCGACGTCCTTCTGGCCAGATCGATATCGGCGATACTAGCTCTTGCCATTCAGGCGGGTTTGGGACGCAAGGTAACCGGTTCAACAGTCGAGAACAGAGGATTAGCCTCCCCGACAATGAGAGCATCTCAACTCCGAGGTCAGATCAGATCATCATTGAGCGGAATACTGGGTTCGGTGGAGATGATCAAGTCGAAGCACAAGTCGTCCGATCCCGCGTTGGAGAAATACTTGTCGATCATCGATAAATCGGCGCAACGTATCAACGATTGTTTCACCGAGCAGACCTCATAATTCGTCTGACCCGCTCACCACTATGAAACTGCTCACTGAGTCACAAAAGAGCCTTCTCCAGGGACACGCGACCGGACTGAACCTGCCCTCAGATGCGCGCGTATACCTGGCCCACGGTTTACCGACAGTGTTTAGGCTGGCGAACGCCGAGTCCGATCATGCCGTCGGAGCATGGCTCCACATTCCCGGCACTTGGTTGGCATCCATGAAACAGAGCCTGACAGTGCAGGGAAGTGAGGTGCAGCTTAATCATATCGCTCGAACCGGCATCGAGACCGACGATTTGAAACTCCATCCCGTACTGGTAGCAGGGAAAGTGGAAGCTGTGATCACGGTCGGTACTGCGACCTCCTTTGAACCTGATCCGCCGACGATTGATGCGATACTGGATATCTTATCCACACGTTACGCCGACACGGAACAACATGACCACTACGGTTTACTGGGAGACTTCCTTGACCGACTCTTTGTTCGCGATCACAGTTACGATGAATTCCAAAAGGCTGTGCTCGAACTCATGACGGAACAGTGGCCGGGCTCTCTTGGGACGATCTATCACCAGTCCGAAGGTATCCATAAGCTACGCCTGGCGGTCGGCGATATCCATCTGTCGGATCGATTGGAAGGAACTTTGAAGAGCGTGACCGCACGAGACTGGACCGATGCCATACGCCGTGAACAGTTCTTCCTGCCGGCCGACATGATGCCGGACTACCCGGTGGCCATTGACCACCCACCCAATTACATGTTCCTCCATCCCGGTATCATTTCCGACCGAACAGAGTACATGATCGTGGTCTTGATCCCCGGCAATATCGGGCGGGTTGAGATAACCGCGCTGCAACAGATCGCGCGAATAGTCGGTCATCTGCACGAGTCGCAATTCAGCACGGTAGCGGAGGTGTCGTCGTTGTACGCTCGCCTCGCTGAGTACGGAACAACCGGCGGTGAATTCAAAAAAGCACTCCTTGAAGCCTTTCGCGTTGTAAATCATCAAGTGCCTCTGTCGCGTATGGTTCTGGCAGGGGATGGTTCCCCAGCCGAGATAGTTGTCGCCGGTAGCGATGGGGAACCGACTGTTCGCACAGAACAACAGGCGCCGATCCCTTCCCCGCAACTGACCAGACTGGACGCGGATAACCCGGTGATGGTTCCCGACGTTCGTAAGTCTCCATGTCGCGCTGAAGAACAGGAGTCATACTTGCGGGATAATGTAGCGTCCGAGATATTGCTTCCTGTCGGTCACCCAGGTGATGCGTCCGGGTACGTTGCCTTTGGGTGCCCTCATGCCGGTCGGTGCCTGGACTCACACCGAACGGTCCTTGAGGCTGTTGCGACATTCCTTGGATTATACCAGTACCTGAAGACCCAGCAAGCGCATCTTGAGGCGATGGTAGTAGGATCCTCATCTGGCGCTTCGGTTGACCTGGCCAATGACCGACTGAATACTGTCGCCAAACTGGCCGAGGGGTACTTCCACGACCTGATGGAGCATTTGTCGGTAGTCGTGGGCCAGAACGAGATTATTGAAAGTGCTATCAAGGACGAGGATCATGCCCTTTCCTCGAATACTATTTCAAACGGGTCCGCCAAGGTACGCAAGGCAGCCGATCAACTGGCAGCCTATCTGGGTAACCTCCGCGATCTCTGTCTGCTTACCACCGATCAAATGGCACGACAATTGTCGAGCCGTCAGTTGCTCGAGGATCTACCGACCATCGTTCGCGGACACGCGACGCAGGTGAAGGACAGCAAGAATGTGACTCTCACGATTGAAGCATGTAGATCGAAGGACAACGACTTTGAACTCACCTACCGCGAAGTTTACGACTATGTCCTTCCGCTCGTACTGGGGCTGATGGACGAGGCCATCTGTTCCGGCCACTTAGTAATCTCAGCCGATGGTGGGCCGGGCCGAGCGGAGTTGGTGTTTGAGTTCGCAGCCGACATTATCGGTCATTCGGGGTTAGGAGAAATGATCGGTCGAATCTACAGTCACCAACGGCTGGAGCGTCGCAATGACGACGAGGGCATAGTACACTTCGAGGATGTCACGCTCAGCTTCGGCATGACGTCCAGCCGCACTTGCCATGCGGTGATTCGGTTTGTTCATACCAGCGGACGCGACATCGAACAATCCACAATCAATCGTCTATCACCGAACGGGGAAGGGTTAGAAACATGACGGGGTTGTCCGCTCTAATCTCAAAGTACTATCACATTGAACGCAGTCACCAATTGGGTGGGATCATCGGTCAGTTGGATAAGGCTGCTCACCTGGCTTCAGAACAACTAACCGCTGACTTCACGGTGCTGTTCTATCGACGCCACGGTGATGATGTGCTCATCCCCGTAGCCTGCAACCACCGCCACAATGTGAACATTACCTCTCTCAACCTTCTGGATAATCAATGGGGTCGGTTCGTCCGGGATAACAACTCAGGTGCATCAAAGGTCATAAGGCTAACTGATGATCCCCAGGGTGATCCAGCGCTCTACGACCCTTTTGCTGCAACCAATAACCTGACCCATCGCCAGGTAATAGTGCTGAATGATGGTGGGCAATCAACAGTTTTGGTTGCTGCCTATTGGTGTAGCAAACCAACCGAGATTTCTCCGGAGACCACGGATCACCTTAAGCTGCTGTTGGAGTTGGTGAGCAGCGCTATGTCCATGGCAGACCGGCTTCACGTTGTAAATGACTTCTCCGTTCGTATGGTTCAGGTTCTTTCAGTGCGCGAAATGGACATCAACGAACTATCGATCGGCAAGATAGCCTCGAATATAGTACACCTGATGCAAACTCTGATACCCAGGTGCGGCGTCTGCTTCCTCTCGAAAAGTATCGGGGATGAACGATTCAGCATAGTCGAATCAGCGGACCCCAGCGCGCCAACCCCGGATCTCGCGGAACGAATCGGTAAAGCCGTACAGGCACTTGACCATTCCTTGCCGGACGAAGGACGGCTTGACGCCGAGGCAGAGGTTGCGGATATTTCGGACTTATTGCCCGGTCTGGGTACTGCCTCGGTTAGTGTTGACATAACGCCGGACGAAGACCATCGGTGCCTGCTGGTTGTGTGGACGCACCGCCCCACCGGCTTTACACCCAATGATCTTGAACTCCTGTCGGTACTTGCTCTGGCGACACGATCCGTACTGCAGTATGCGCTACAACTGAGACACCTGCGCAAATCCAAGCGCATCCTTGAAAAATCCAGCGCCCGTATGGCCGATACGGAAGCCCTGGCTGCCCTTACCGATATGACCACCGGCATCGCCCA
The DNA here is from genome assembly GCA_030605565.1 of bacterium. Lineage (GTDB taxonomy): Bacteria > Zixibacteria > MSB-5A5 > GN15 > FEB-12 > JAJRTA01. Next base: position 42,151 of record JAUWIB010000105.1, on the reverse strand, counting down.
TGACTTCAACAATATCATGGGTGGAATTGTTGGCCGGGTACAGTTGATGAAGCTGAAGCTGGAAGAAGGCCCGATCCTCTCGGGATTGAACACTGTTGAGTCCCTGGCGATGGAGGGCGCCGAGACAGTGCGCCGCATCCAGGAGTTCACCCGACGCACTCGAAACAAGAAACTCGATCCCGTCAATTTGGTCGATATCGTGCGTAACTGCGTTGACAGTAGACCTTCTTCCTGGAAGAAGATCGCCGAGGCAGCGAAGGTCACAATCACGTATAGCCACGCTCTCGACGAGGCCTATGTCGAAGGAAATGCCGACGATCTTTTGACCCTTCTGAACAAACTGATCGAGAATGCGGTCGAACATTCCCCCGAGGGTTCCTGCGTTGCGATAAACCTCGAAAGCGATGGTCAACGAGTGGTGCTCACGGTCGCCGACCGGGGAGACGGCATTCCGGACGATATCAGGAAGAAAGTCTTTTATCCGTTTTTCACCACCAAGGCTAAACGCGGCGCCGGACTTGGTCTGGCCATCGCCCATGGCGTGGTGATAAGCCACGGCGGCAAGATTGAGGTTGATAACGGCGCCGAGGGTGGCGCCATCTTCAAAGTGTCGTTCATGGCCGTAGACCGGGCTGATGAAGAATCCGACGTCAGCAGCCGCATAGGCCAATCGGATCGGTTGCGCATCCTGGTGGTTGATGACGATGAACAGATCCGCGAGGTGCTGAGCGACATGCTGACGATTGACGGTCACAGTGCTACCGCCTGTGCCGATGGCTATCAGGCTCTGGAGGCTGTTGACGAACAATCGTTCGATCTCATTATCACCGATCTCGGGATGCCCGGCATGTCCGGACTGGACCTGGCCGCAGTTGTTCACGAAAAGTTCCCGGAGCTTCCTATAGCCATGATCACCGGCTGGGGCACCCAACTCGATGAAGAGGACGTGTCGTTGAAGGGGATCAAGACCGTCCTGCCCAAACCATTCCACCTGAAAGACGTCAAAGCCCTGGTCAGAGAGCTGACCGCCCCCTAAGTCCGGCCGGTTGTTGAAGAAGCTGGGTAGGGCGGGTCCGTCTTCGAACCCGCCACTGTCGGCAGTATTGTCGAAACCCCTTAGGTTTCAACAAATCGGCGCCCCGTCTGTTGGCTACCGAAATCTCTTGCCATTTCCACGAAGCCCACTATATTGGCCCTTGAGAAATCTTCGGGGTGAGGTGAAAACCCTCGACCGGCGGTTAAAGCCCGCGAGCTGGAGGCAACAACTCCGGCAGAGCCTGTGAAATTCAGGCGCCGACGGTGATAGTCCGGATGAGAGAAGATTGGCTTTATGCTGTCCAGACGAAACTGGATGGTTTGTGCTTATCTATACCCCGAATTCACTTTGGGGATTTTTTATGGCCGACGCGACTGACGTTGCGTACATGGAGCGAGCACTGAACCTGGCGGTGAAAGGACGCGGCCGTACCAGTCCAAACCCGCTGGTCGGGGCGGTGATTGTCAAAGGTCGGCGCATCATCGGTCAGGGCTACCACCATGCCGCAGGTCGCGACCACGCGGAAGTAGTCGCCATCAAAAACGCCAGGGGCGGATGCAGGGGTGCAACCTTATATGTTACTCTGGAGCCATGTTGCCACACCGGATGCACCGGCCCTTGTACCGATGCCATTGCTGCCGCCGGCATCAAGCGAGTCGTTTGCGCTGTCAAGGATCCTGACCCGCGCGTCCATGGCAAAGGCATCCGCGCCCTGCGGAAGTCCGGGATTGAAGTCGTAGGCGGCGTCTTGAGAAAACAAGCGCGGGCTTTGAACGAACAGTTCTTCGGCTACCACGAGAACGGTCGTCCCTTCATTGTCCTCAAATGCGCTCAGAGTTTGGACGGTCGCATCGCCACCGCCTCAGGCGATTCCAAATGGATCACGTCAACGAAGTCACGCCGACTGACGCACCGGCTGCGTAGCGAGGTCGATGCGGTAGTGGTCGGCAGCGGCACCGTTCGCCACGATGACCCCGCCCTGACGGTCAGGCTGGTCAAAGGACGCAATCCGTACCGAATCATTGTGAGTTCGGACATGAAACTGCCGCGCAAGTGTCAACTCCTGCGGAACAACGAGGACGGTCGCACCGTCGTTGCCGCCGCCTGCGATGCCAATAGACAACCCCTCAGCAAGCGCGAGACTCCGATCATTTTCTGGCGACTGCGACGGACTAAGAACGGTTTGGTCGATGTCGCTGACCTGGTACATCAGGCCGATAATTTCGGACTGCGTTCGATGTTGGTGGAGGGGGGGGCGAAGTTAGCGACATCATTCGTTGAAGCCGGACTCGTGGACAAATTCGTCATAATCACGGCGCCGATTATCATCGGCAAGGGCGTGAGTGCCATAGGTGATCTTGCCACCAAACGTCTGGCCGATGCCGTACAATTTGAACGGCACTCTTTCGACGGTTCCGATCACGACTGCGTCTTCATCGGATATCCGAAGGGGAGAGGCTAAGCATGTTTACAGGTTTGATTGAAGCAACCGGAGAGATTCGGAACATCTCGCGACGCTACGACTACCGCGTGCTGGCGATAGCCTCGAGTATCGACGCGGCCTCAATAAGTCTGGGCGAGTCGATTGCCTGCGACGGCGCCTGCCTCACGGTTACAAAAGTGACCGGTGATCTCTTTGTGGTAGAAGCTTCGCCGGAGACGGTCACGCGCACTATCCTCGGCGAGTACAAGCGAGGCACGCTGGTGAATCTCGAACGCGCTTTGCAGATGGGGGACCGTCTGGGCGGGCATCTGGTCAGCGGTCATGTGGATGACATTGGAACAGTTGATTACGCCCGTCGCGTGGGGGAGTCGATTGAACTGGCGGTGACATTTGATCGTCGCTATGACAGTTTGGTAATTGAAAAAGGGTCGATAGCCATCAACGGTGTCTCGCTCACTGTCAATGCCGTCGGCGACGGCCGGCTGTGTGTCAATCTGATTCCACACACCGTAGGTGCGACCACCGTCGACCGCCTGCGTCCCGGAAACAAGGTAAATCTCGAGTTTGATATGATTGGCAAATACATTTTGAAATCCGGTCGGGCGAATCTATCGTCAGGCCTTACCAAGGACAAGTTGATAGAAAGCGGATGGTGACATGAGTAACAATGAATCGATAGAATTCAATACGATCCCGGAAGCAATAGAAGATATCCGAGCCGGTAAGTTTGTCGTGGTAGTCGATGATGAGGACCGCGAAAACGAAGGTGATCTCATCATGGTGGCCGACAAAATTACGCCGGAGCATGTGAATTTCATGGCCAAGTATGGACGTGGGCTTATCTGTGCCTGCATGACCACGGAGCGGATTGAGCAACTCAGTCTGCATCAGATGGTAGAGCAGAATACCGCCCTCCTGGGTACCCGGTTCACCGTCTCGGTCGATGCCGTAAAAGGAACGACAACCGGCATCTCCGCGCATGACCGGTCGCACACCATCAAGGTGCTGGCTGACGAAAATACCCGCCCGAATGATTTGGCGCGACCCGGTCATGTCTTTCCCATCCGGGCTCTCAAGGGCGGTGTGTTGACCCGCGCCGGGCACACCGAAGCGTCTACCGATCTGGCGCGTCTGGCCGGGTTCAGTCCGGTCGCCGTGCTCTGTGAGATCATGGACGATGACGGCAGTATGGCGCGAGTCCCCCGACTCCGCAAACTGTGCCTCAAATACGATATGAAACTAATCTCGATCCACGATCTGATTGCATACCGTCGGCACACCGAAAAGCTGGTGGAGAAAGTGGAAACCGTGGACCTGCCGACTGATTACGGTCATTTCAAACTGCATTTGTATAGATCGGAAACCGATGACCACCATCACCTGGCGTTGACCAAAGGTGATGTGGCCGGACAGAAGAACGTTCTTGTCCGGGTGCACTCAAGTTGTCTGACCGGCGACGTTTTCGGTAGTCGACGCTGTGATTGCGGCACTCAGTTACATGCTGCCATGCGGGCTGTCGATGATGAAGGGTGTGGCGTCATTCTCTACATGAGGCAGGAGGGTCGCGGAATCGGCCTGGTGAACAAGATTCTTGCCTACAAACTACAGGAAGCGGGACGCGATACGGTGGAGGCGAATGAGGAGTTGGGATTCGAAGCCGACCTGCGGGATTATGGTATCGGCGCTCAGATACTGGTCGATCTCGGACTGACCTCGATTCGCATCCTGACCAACAACCCGCGCAAGGTGGTTGGATTGAAGGGTTATGGTCTTGAGTTAACCGAGCGGGTACCGTTGGAAGCGTCGCCGTCAAGATACAACCAGGCATATCTGGAAACAAAACGAGATAAATTAGGACATCTGCTCAATTTCAAATAGGCAGGAGTGCAAAGAATGAGCTATCAAGTATACGAAGGCAAGCTGGACGCGAGTGGGATGCATGTCGCCATAATCGTCAGCAGGTTCAACCATTTCTTCACCGACAAACTCCTCGACGGGGCGCTTGACTGTCTGAAACGTCACGGCGGTTCGGAGGCGGACATATCCGTCGCATACGTCCCGGGCGCATTTGAGATACCGTACGTTGCCGCCAAGATGGCCGGATCAGGTGACTATGACGCCGTCATCTGTCTCGGCGCCGTAGTGCGCGGTGACACCCCGCACTTCGATTACATCGCCAGTGAATCGGCCAAGGGAATCGCACGTATTGCTCTGGAACACGGACTGCCCGTTGTGTATGGTCTGGTCACGGCCGACACGCTGGAGCAGGCGATAGAACGGGCCGGAACCAAAGCAGGCAATAAGGGTTGGGACGCTGCTGAAAGTGCTATTGAGATGGTCAACCTGTATCGAGCCTTGAACTAACCATGTCTGAGTCTCCGCGCAGCCGGGGTCGTGAGTTGGTTCTTCAGGCGTTGTACGCGCTTGAGTGCGGTGAAGAGGCGCCGGGCGATGACCTGTTCAACATCGACCCGGATGACCTGCCGCCTCCGAGGGCCATGACCTACGCTCGACAACTAATCGATCTTGTCCGCAGTAACACCGAAGAAGCCGACAAACGTATTGAGCGCCTCGCCACCAACTGGGATATCAAGCGAATCGCAGCCATCGACCTCAATATTCTGCGTCTGGCCATCGTTGAGTTGGATCACATGGTAGATGTACCTGTAAAAGTGATCCTCAACGAAGCGATCGAACTGGCCAAGAAGTTCTCCACTGTTGAGTCATCCGCATTCGTGAACGGCATACTGGACCGATACGCCAGGGAAATGGAGGATGCGCGCCAGGCGTAGGGTGAGGGCCTACCCGGCGCCAACTCACGAATCACCATGGGGTGGAGGAGAACTCTGCCCGCAAACCCACCATATCTACAGGGGCAGCTCCCAGGATCACGGCATTCCAAAACAAACTGGACAGCAATACAAAACCTGCTATATTGGACAGCCGTGACAGATCCCGTTCGGTCCTCATGTAGGCAGCAGGGTATAACGAGAATAGACCTGGACTCCGTTGATGAAACTCTACTTCGGCACACAGTTCGACAGGATCAATGCTCAGGTGGCCATTGGCGTCTGGCTGAGCACTTCTGTTGTCTATTGGCTCACCAGAGCCGCGACCTTGTCATTTTGGGATTGTGGTGAGTTCATTACAGCCGCGCATCACCTGGCGATTCCGCATCCACCCGGCTCGCCGTTGTGGGTAATGATTGGACGCCTCTTTGCACTAATTCCAATATCGGCTGACATCGGTGTCCGACTAAATTTCCTGTCCGGATTCTGCTCGGCCTTCACAGCCTTGTTCAGCTACCTTTCGGCAGTACGAATCCTGCGATATTGGTTTGGAACTACTTCCGATCGGTTCACCAGAGTACTGATGTACGGCGGTGCTGCCTCCGGGGCGTTGTTCGTTGCTTTCGGTCTGACGAACTGGACCAATTCAGTTGAGGCGGAAGTGTACGGCATGTCAATGATGATCTTGATGGGCATACTATGGCTGACTCTTGTCTATTTCGAAGAGTGGAGCAGCATGACCTCGGAACGAATCATGCTGGTAGTAGTCTTTGCGGCCTTTCTCAGTATCGGTGTCCACATGACCACCTTCCTGATCTTTCCTGTCGCAGCCCTGTTCTTCATCATCAAGAAAACCGCCCCGTCATCGACTTGGTTTGCTGTCGCCGTTTTCTTCGCTGTCGAGTTGTATTTGATTTTCGCGTTATCGTCCAGACCAAACGAGATACCGTACTACGTTCCGATAGCCATCCTGTTTCTTCTGTATCTGTTCTACGTGTTTTCCTTCGACAAGATACCCCGGATGTTCATGTGGGCCGGGTACGGCTTCATGTTAGTGATGGCGCCGATGTTGGCAAGAGCCTTCGCCTCGGTGCGCGGTCTTGACCTTATTGAGTCCAACCGGTGGCTTGATCTGAGCGGAATTGCCGGCTTGGTTGGCTTTGCCGTGTTAATCTTGTTCGGTCTCTATTGTCTCAGCAAGTACTTCGCACGAAGCGCTGACAAACAACACAGAGCACAGCTATTGCCTCTGATTCTCTTCACTCTTGCCTCCGTGATTATGGTGGGCCTGCTCTATATACCGAAGGGATATACATCGTTCCTGATTGTCTCGGTGCTGGTGGCGACAGCCCTGACGGCGTGGGTATGGCGCGGCATCAACTGGCCAATCCTTGTCGCTGTGGTCAGCGTATCGACAGTCATCATCGGCCTGGAACTGTTTTTCTACAGCATGGCCGTCGGGACGCTGCTTATTCTGGTGCTGGGGCTCTTGTTCAAGCTGCCCCGGTGGAAGACTGCCTTGATAGTCATAGTCGTGGCAACGCTCGGTATGTCGGTCAATTTGTTCGTACCCATCCGTTCGGCCCAGCAACCATATCTGAACGAGAACAATCCATCGGAAAGCTACACGGCCACCATCAACTTTCTCGAACGTAAACAGTATGGGTCGATGGGGATGATTGAACGGATGTTTAGCCGCCGAGCGGAGTGGAGTCATCAGTTTGGTGTCTATCGGCGTATGGGCTTCTGGAACTTTTTCCACCAACAGTATGGTATGGTCGGACCGAGGTTTGTGTTCTTGTTCCTGCTGGGTTTGTTCGGTTTGTGGGAGATCATACGTCGCCGACCGAAAGTCGGCTTGCCGTTTGTGGTGCTGCTCCTGATAAGTACCGCGGGGCTGGTGCTGTATATGAATTTCGCCGACGGTACTCGTCAATTACCTAATGGGTCGGACTACCTCGAGGTCCGTGAACGCGACTACTTTTTCACGCCAGGGTTCATTCTTTTCGGCATGTCTATCGGCTTGGGCAGCGCGATTGCCCTGCAATACTTGCGCGAGGCGGTGGCCAGGTTTTCACTGATACCGCGAAAGATAGTCATGGCTTCGAGCCTCGTGTTGCTGCTGCTGCCCTCATTCGCGCTGGCTCAGAACTACTATCTGTGCGATCGTTCGCGCAACTACATGCCCTACGACTATGCCTGGAACCTATTGTCATGCGCCGACGAGAACGCCATCCTGTTCACCAACGGCGACAACGACACCTTTCCACTCTGGTGTTTGCAGGGGGTTTATGGTATCCGTACCGACGTAACCATTGTCAATCTGGCGCTGGCGAACACCAAATGGTACATCAAGCAGGTGCAGAGCAGTTTGGGTCTTGACCTCGGCTGGAGTGAGAGCCATATCGACGGGCTTCGCCCCTTCCACGTTCCGGACAGCGCGACCCTGGATCAGCGGCAGCAGTACGTGGATAAGGCAGTGTATGCTTATCTTGGTGTGTCTGATCGCGAGATGGATAGTCTCTACCGTCTTGGGGTACCGTACAACGCAACCTTTCGCTTGAACAGTCAAGTCATGGACAAGATCATTTATTCCTATCTGGGCAAGAGACCGATTAACTACGCCGTGTCGGTGGGCGGAGGTCCACGCCGGTACCTGGGTCGTTCCGTTGACACCATGCTGTCGCTAAGCGGTATGATGTGGCGACTTGAGCAGGTGGGTGGTGGTCAGCGCACTGATATTGAGAGTTCGATTGAGTTCTTCACCGGCGATAACGGCTTTCGGGCGCGCGGGGTGAATGATCCGACGGTTTCCAAGAACGAAGCTACTCGTCGGCTCACAAAGAACTATGCCAATGGTTTTCTTATGGTCGGCGATGCCTTGCGGGCGCAAGGCGATCTGGAGCAGGCCCAGCACCTGATGGCGAGGGCAGTGGAGTTGATCCCTCACTCGACCGATGCCGTCGAGTTCCTGGCCGCAGTCTATGCGGAAAGGGGAATGATAGCACCGCTGAGTGCTCTGCTGGCCGACGCGCAGTCCGGTGACAAACGATGGTTGCAGACGCTGTTGGCACGCGCCCAACGCTCACTCAATCTCGATGCGGAGGCCGAGGACATTCTATCGGCGGTACTTGCGGCCAATCCGGATTACCGACCGGCCTTTGAGGAGTTGATACGGTTCTACTTTGAGACCAATCGCGTGTCGGACATGAAGATGCTGTTACAGCGATGGCTCCAGACTAATCCAAACGATCAACGGGTCCGCGCGATGCTGGCCGAACTTCAGAGAGGGTTGGGTCGACGGGAATTCTCTCCACGAGACAGCCAATGAAGATTCTTGCGCTAAACTGGAACGACCTGAAGAACCCTTACGCCGGTGGCGCCGAAGTGCATCTCGAAGAACTTCTCAGGCGTCTGGTCCGCCGTGGTCATGATGTCACGCTGTTTTGCTCCGGCTACAAGGACTGCCGACCAGAGGAAACCATCAAAGGTATCCACATCATCCGACGCGGTAATCGGTTCAACTTCAACCTGGTTGCGCCGTTCCACCTGAGGCGGCTGGCCAAAGAAAACCGGTTCGACCTGTTGGTTGAAGATATCAACAAAATCCCGTTCTACACACCCCTGTATCTGGACCTCAAGACACTCGTGGTGGTGCCGCATCTTTTTGCCACCACCGTGTTTCAGGAAATCAACTTCGTATTGGGGTCCTACATCTTTCTGGCCGAAAGACCAATGGTCACAGTTTATCGAGGATTGCCGTTTAACGTGATTTCGCAATCGACGGCCGATGATATCGCTAAGCGCGGCGTGCCCAGGAACAATATCTCCGTCATTCACTGCGGCATCGACCGTGACACCTACAAAGTGGATCCGGGGGTTGCCAAGTATGATCGACCCACGATACTATACCTCGGACGTCTCAAGAAGTACAAGTCGATCCAACATCTCATTCGTGCGTTTGTACTCATCCGGGAACAACTTCCCGAGTCGCGTTTGATGGTTGTCGGAACCGGCGATTACTTGTCGACCTTGCAGTCATTGGTAGGATCTCTCAATTGCAATGAACACGTGGAGTTTACCGGTTACGTTTCGCAAGAGGAGAAAGTCGAACGGATGCGTCGCGCTCATGTCGCGGTGCTACCGAGCCTCAAGGAAGGCTGGGGACTCACCAATATCGAGGCGAACGCGGTCGGAACGACAGTGGTGGCGGCCGATGTTCCGGGACTACGCGATTCGGTAAAGGACGGTAGCACCGGGTTTCTGTACCCATACGGGAACATCAACCAACTTGCCGAGAAGATACTTATGATTCTCACCGACGACCAGCTACGTGTGCGTCTCGAAAAAGGAGGGCTCGAATGGGCCGATCAGTTCGACTGGGATGTGGCAGCCGGCAAGTTTGAGGCCTTGTTGCATAAGATAATGGATGAACAATCATGACACTACGCGGTCAGAGATTCCTGTACTTCCTTCTCGGGTTACTGATCTCAGCGGTTCTGGTCTGGGCATTGTTTCGCAATATCCACTTTGCCGAATTATGGGATGCACTGAAGGGCGCCAACTATCTGTGGCTGATCCCTAACGTTGCCCTTATCTTCTTTACCATGTACCAGCGAGCCTATCGCTGGAAATTCATGATCGCCCCCATCGGCCACGTCCCGTTTTCCAAACTGCTGTCGGCAACCTGGATTGGGTTCATGGCCAACAACGTCCTGCCGCTGCGGCTTGGTGAATTCGTGCGCGCTTACTCGCTCGCATCGCGACATAAGCAGATTACCAAATCCGCATCGCTGGCGACTATCTTTGTCGAACGTATGGTGTTCGATCTGGTGGCTCTGCTGCTGATCTTCGGCGGTGTGCTCTACATCTCCAGGATAGAACTGGACGAGTCTATGAAATTGGGGTTGAATGTCGCAATCGGCATCGCTCTCCTGGGACTCGCGCTGATTTTTATGTTGGCCCGGAAGCCTCAACAGACCGGACAACTTATCACGCGCTACCTCTTCTTCGTCCCCGAATCCGGAAAGAGCCTCATACGCTCGGTCGTGGTGAAATTCGCCCGTGGCCTGGAATTTCTCAGTGACGCCAAGGCCACGGCCTGGGTAGGGACGCAGACGATGATGATCTGGATACTGATGGGCATCTCCAATGTTTTTGTATTCAAGGCGTTTGATCTTGGACTGCCGCTGGATGCATCTTTCGTGGTTCTGGTTGTCGTGTCGGTTTCGATCCTGGTGCCGTCCTCACCTGGTTTCATCGGGGTCTATCATGCTGGAGCTGTTTGGTCGTTAGTTGCCTATGGTGTGCCCAAGGCAGAGGCGCTTTCGTGCGCGTTGGTTCTGCACGCCGCGCAGTATATCGTCGTTACTTTGATGGGTTTCTACCACCTGAAGAAAGAGCACCTTTCGCTTAAGCGACTCGGGGAGGAAGCATCCTCCGACGATGAAGATGCTCTTGATACGTGAACGAGGCGATAGTGCTTCATTGGATTCATGATCAACAACGGCGGCTCAATTGTCGTTGTGAGTACGACCATGCGTGATTCGGTATTTCGACGATGGATATATCTCGCACTGATTCTGGCCGCTTTGCTGCGACTGGGATTCTTGACATCCGGGGAGGTCCTGCCGGTGATGTGGGACGCGCGGCGTTACGCCTGCGCGGCGCTGGGGTTGATTGCTCTCGTGACTGACGGCGTACCGCCCCCCGCCGAAACTGAGCGAGCCGATCGATATCGGTTCAAGCACTATTACGAAGAGTACATTCAGGGGGAGCCGATTGACTGGCAGTACTACACACCGCCCACCTTAACCCAGGCACGGGACGACCTGTTTTTTTCCGGGCCGCTCTATCCGGCTCTTTTGGCAACGGTATTCTATCTGGCTCCGATTGCAGATTTCACCTTCGCGAGGTTGGCAGGAATCTGTTTCGACGTTCTTTCGGTTTTGATGATCATGTTGGTCGCTGTCCGGCTGATCGGGCGACGTGCTGCGGTGATTGCCGGCCTGCTCTATGCCGCCTACTTTCCATTCGTGCTGACCTCCACAATGTTGTTGCTGGAGACTTCCACGAGTCTTCTGATAATACTGAGTATCTATCTTATGATGCGCGGAGTCGAGACCGAACGTCGTCGGCACTTCGTTCTGGTCGGTATCATCAGTGGTCTTCTGGTGTTGCACAAGCCAACCGCCATGCTCATGGGGATACCATTCGTGGTTGGGCTGTACTTCTATACACGCCAAACCTGGTCGGCTTCGCGGTTTATGAAGACGCTGATTCTGATCGCACTACCGGCCTGCGTGCTCTTTGCGTCATGGCTTGCGGTAGCGTCCGCGAAGTACGGTCAGATCACGCTCAGGGATCCGACCTATGCCGCCGCCAATCTGAGACAGTCGTCATCGATCATATTCGAAGGATACGATTTGGACGCGGTAGAAGAAGAGTTCAACCAGCGTGCGATTTATGGTGAACTGGTGCACCAGTGGAAGGGATACCTGGGTCTGTTTGCCAAGAAGTTCGAGCGTTTATGGAGTCGGCCGTACAATGATTTCAGGCGCGTCTTCATCATGCCGCTGAAGTTGGTCGAATGGCTGCATCTATCAATCGTTGCGCTTGGTTTGCTCGGCCTGCTGATCTTGATGATGCGTAGTTTGTCGGCGGCTGCCTGGCCGGTCGTGATTTGTGGGTACTACACCACGATACACCTGGTGTTTCATTCCATCAACAGGTATGCCTTCAACGCTATGCCGTTCATGATTATCGGCGCAGCCTTTTTCGTGGTCCTGGTTGCCGATAGACTGGTTGCATCAAAGGATCGCCGGCTGGGTCGAATAGCCCTGTCACTGCTACTCTTATTAGTTGGTTGGCAGCTTCAACCAGACACGATCAATGCCTTGTTCGGCGCCGGCCTCTCGGAGGGAATGGTCTTGGCGGTGCTAAGTGTCAAGATCGGATTGTGGATGGTGGCTCTGATTCTGCTATCGAGGATATTTCTGTGTACCGAAAGAAGTTGGAAACAGGCGTTCTTCCCGATAACGGCCGGACTGGTTCTTACGCTAATGAGTTGGGGACCTGCTCTCTCCCGAGATGCCTGGTCGGAGTTTGAATGTCGCCTCGATGATCCCGGCGTCAAGGCCGGTACCAGGCTCTACATTTCGAACCTGGAGGATGTGGCGCCGGGTGAAGCGCTCGGTGTGTTCATCGACCTGAATTCACCATCCGGGCGCAGGAATACCTTTACGGTATCAGTCAGTGACATGCACGACAACTACGTTGGAGGTAAGAAGCCGTTGAGCGGCGGCTTCTACCTGAAGCCGACATACCTTCTGTATGCCTTGCTGGAATCGACAGGCATTGAGACCTTCAAACAATACGCCATTATCTGGGTCTCTCCAGAGGATATCCAACTCTTCCTGGACAGGTATGGCTATCTTGACATTTCAGTAGCCATTAACGATAGTATCCCGGAACCCAACAACTACGTTACCCTCTATGGCAAGTTCACAACGCCCGGTGATTCCGTGTTCATTCCCACCCCGAGCTATTCTACCATCGAACGATATGTACACCGTGGCGATCCAAGAATTCGCGAGGCAGTGAAATATATGTCTGATTCGACGATTTCATATTATATTGGGCGCAATGAAACCAATGTCACCTCAGAGCAAGATCTCTCTTCACTGGCGGGGATGCATACCGGGAGATACAACATCTTCCTGATCCATTTCAAACAGTCCGGCGAAATACTGGTTTATTGAGCCATAATCATGAAAGGTCATCGATGAAAGTTGGCATAATCGGCTGTGGCTATTGGGGACCGAATTTGGTCCGGAACTTCAACGCCCTTGACGATGTCGAGGTGGTGGCTGTCTGCGATCCAAGAGCGGAGCGTCTGGATTTCATCCGTCGGCAATTCCCGGCCATAGGCCGGCTGACCGGTGATGCCGACGACATCCTGAAAGCGCCCGACATTGATGCCATTATCATCGCCACCCCGGTTTCGACTCATTATCCCCTTGGCATGGAGGTTCTGGCCAACGGTAAGCACTTGTTCATGGAGAAACCGTTCACAGCCACCGTAGAACAGGCCGAGAGCCTCATCAACCTGGCCGAACAGAAGCGACTGCAAATCATGGTGGACCATACCTTCATTTACACCGGTGCTGTTCAGACCATAAAACGGCTCATCGACGACGGCGATCTGGGGGAATTGTACTACTTCGATTCCGTGCGCGTCAATCTTGGCCTGTTTCAGCACGATGTCAACGTTATCTGGGATCTGGCGCCACACGACGTGTCGATCATGGACTACCTCATAGACCGCAAACCGCGAGCTATCTCCGCTACCGGGATGGCGCATTTCGACAGCGATATCGAAAACATCGCTTACATTTCAACCTTCTACGACGGCACGCTCCTTGGCCATATCCACGTCAACTGGCTGGCTCCGGTGAAAGTGCGCAAGACGCTCGTCTCCGGTTCCCGGAAGATGGTGATCTACGATGACACCGAGCCTTCGGAGAAAGTCAAGGTCTACGACCGTGGCGTCGAGATGGTCCAGAACCGTGATCAAGTCTACGATCTGCTGATCCAGTATCGAACCGGCGACATGCTGGCGCCGCAGATCGATTTGACCGAGGCTCTCAAGAAAGTGACCCGTGAGTTTTGCGATGCGGTGAATGAGAATCGTTCGCCGCGCACCGACGGTCAGGCCGGCTTGCGGGTAGTACAGATTTTGGAGGCGGCCAACCGCTCGATCCGGGAAAACGGCCGCGTCATAGAACTAAGTTAGAATGAGCGACAGCGACCCGTACATCCATCCCACCGCAATCGTCGATTGCACACAAATCGGCGCGGGTACACGTATCTGGGCGTTCTGCAATATCCAGGCCCGGGCTGTAATCGGCCGGGACTGCAATATAGGTGACCACTGCTTTGTCGAGAACAATGTCGTCGTGGGCGACCGGGTAACAATCAAGAATGGCGTCTCGCTGTGGGATGGGGTGGTCGTGGAGGACGATGTCTTCATCGGACCCAACGCCGTCTTTACCAACGACGTCTACCCACGCAGCAAAGTGCACCATGAAACTCCGGCGCGTACTGTGTTACGGCGGGGCGCGACAATCGGCGCCAACGCGGTGATCATCGCCGGACATACCATCGGACAATACGCTTTCATCGGCGCCGGGGCCGTAGTTACTACAGACGTGCCGGACTTTACCCTCTGGCTGGGCAACCCGGCGCGTCAGGTAGGTTTCGTCTGCAAATGCGCCGAACGATTGGATCTCTCAGCATCACCCGAGGACAACAGCGAGATCGCGTGCACCTGCGGCCTGAGCTATCGAGTTGTCGACGGCAGCTTGATCCTGCAAACTGACGGGGGAGAGGTTGGGACCTAAAGTCCTCGTCACGGTTCTGACCTTCAATGAGGGGGAGAAACTCAAGGCACTCGTGGAACGCTTCCCGAAAGGGGAAGACTACAAGTTGCTGTTTGTCGATGACGGTTCCACTGACGGCTCCGGGGCGTTCCTGCAAGCCTCGAATCATGAGGTGATCCGCCATGAGACCAACCTGGGTGTGGGCGCCGGAATCAGGAACGCCGTCAAGTACGGTCGGCAGCATGATTTTGACATCATTGTGATTGTGGCCGGCAACGGTAAGATGCTGCCGGAGGAGATTCCCCGGTTGGTGAACCCAATTCGTGACAACGAAGCTGATTACGTCCAGGGTTCCCGTTATCTTGAGGGCGGGCGCTCGCCGAACCTGCCTCTGTTTCGAAAACTGGCCATACGGCTCTTCACCGCCATCGTCAATCTTGCCGTGGGCTTTAATGGGACCGACATTACGTGCGGCTTCCGAGCCTATCGGCTGGACCTGTTTGACCATCCTGAGATCGACATCGATCAAGCCTGGCTGGGGCGATATGAGATGGAGTATTACATCCACTATAAGGTTCTCAAACTTGGTTTTCGGGTGATAGAAGCACCGGTCACCATGGCCTACCCGCCCAGCGGCCAAGACTACTCCAAAATCAAGCCTTTTGTGGGCTGGTGGTCGATGATCCGGCCCTGGGTTTTCCTGATTCTGCGACTCAAGAAGTAACCCCTCGATCTGGGGCATTGCGCCTTTCTGACGTTTCGCGACAAACCGTCAAATCCCCTGAAAAGTTTCAAACTTGACTTGCTAATATCGGCCGGATATTCTGTTCAAAATTGGTAAAGGACGAGTATGAAGAGACTGTATATTGCTGTAGCGCTGTTATTGGTGGTAGTGGCTATCGCTTACATCAAGAGTGCCCGGGGAACAGCGCGGCAGCAGCAGGCGTTCGAGTTGGGGCAAGCTGAAAGCAGAGACCAACTGGCCACGCTTCAGCAAAATGTGGATTCCCTGAAACGGCTGCTCGAATTACAGTCCGAAGTATACGCCGATTCGCTGGCTTCCCGCGACGGCGCATACCGACAGGATATCAGCAGACTGGTCGGGTTTCTGGATTCAGCCATAGCTCGGCCGAAGTTACTTGATAAACCGGAAACCGCGGCGCCGCCCCCGACAACGAGAGCTAAGAACTCCGACCAGCCGCGCGATAAGGAAGTGGCAGAGGAGAAACCATCCCAAGTCAGACAAGCCGAGACAGATCCTCCAGCCACCGTTTCACCATCCGAACCGGCTGCCGATGATGAACCCATAACTGTTGCTGTTGATGCGGAATTGAAAGAGCAGGTGCTGACCCATTATGGCAAGTTGTACGAGAGTCTGCCAAAGGATTTGACTAGCCAGGAGCGCAAGGTTGCTCTTTATGAAATCAGTCTGAAAACGGCGGCGGAATTCTCAATTACTATGCCGCAACTTAAAGCGATTTGTGAGCATTACTACCTAAGCTACTAAGTTGGAGCGTGTTACAGTGCCCCCTAAGAAGGAAAGCGATTTCGCCGAAGTGCTCGTCGACAAGTTGTTCCTGGAGTCGTTCGCCAACGAACAATCTGCTTACTACGCCGCCGGCACTCCCACCTTACCGGGCGCCGCCTTGAACAAGTTTCGCTCCAGACTACGCTGGCATGTCAGTCACTCCTTGTCACCACGTCAGAAACAAGTGATCGGGTATTACCTTAAAGGTAAAAAAGAGCGACAGATAGCGCAGATACTGGGAGTGGCTCAACAGGTCGTGAATATTTATAAGCAGCGTGCTATCAAAAAGTTACAGAAGGTTATGGCATCGTAGGTGTATGTCAAGAAACTATTATATAGAGAGTCCGTTGAAGTCGTGAACTCATCTTTTCGGGGAGGATGAGACGAACGAAGGAGGTGATAGGTTTTTTGAGAGCATCTCTGTTTCCTCACCGCTAACTGAGATCGAGAGTATTGCTACGTGGTAAGAGAGGGGGAACAAGTAGAGGAGATGCGCTATGCCGAAGAGAAAGGAGAACCAAAAGTTTGCAAGTTTGGGGGAAAAAGACTGTTGGCATTCTTATGGCCTGCAGATGTTGACGCCAGCCAAGTTTTCGCACGTGGTCAGCAAGATACTCTGCGGTCGTTACAGTTTGATTTCATCCCGACTTGACAAGCAAGTGGAGCACCTTAATCCGAATTGACTTTTCATAGGTTTTCGCTCGGTCCCATGCGGGACAGCGAACATTGAGCCTCGCGGGACTCGTCCATATCATGAGTCCCGCTTTTTATTGGTCCAAACCTGCCGGGGGGTGACAGAATCCTTGACCTATAAAGGGAAAGTACGTTTCTTGGGTGACGCCTGATCCGATCCCGGCATCTGGTACTGTAGAGCCGATTGGGCCAAACGGATTTGCCGCGCGACGGTATAATGGTGTAACGTATAAGGAGACCTCGGTGGCGCTAAGGCAGACGATCTACATTCTGTTAATTGCATCCGCGTTGGGACTGGGACTCAATCTGGTCTCGCCCAACCGCCTTGATTTTATTGGTAACTGGCGTGACCTGCACGACGGTGATGGGCCGATCTTGCCGCCTGATATAGAGCCCGGCGACGCGCCGTTTATCGCTGTGGACGTTGCCCAACTCGACTTCAGCGCCAGGGCCGCTCTCTTTGTTGACGCCCGTGATCCGGACGAGTTCGAGTGCGGTACGATTCGGGGAGCCATCAACATCCCCTTTGAATACCTGCCGGAGGGGGACTTGGGACCATATTTCGATTCCGTCTTGTCGCACCTGTCCAAAGATGAACGGATTATCATATTCTGTTCGGGTGAGGAGTGCGACGTGTCACTTCACCTGGCGCGTAATCTGCAGGCCCTGGGCTACACCGACCTGGCGATATTTTTCGGCGGTTCTCGTGAATGGGAACGCTTCCATCTCCCCATCGAACAGAGGCGGCCATGCGACGAATAATTGACAATGATCATCTCACGATGGCCGCACGGGTGGTGGTTGGAGTAGTTTTCGTGTCCGCCTCGGTCTACAAAATCATTGACCCCGGTTCTTTTGCCCGGTCGATCTGGTATTACCATCTGATGCCTGGTTCATTGATTAACTTGATAGCTCTGGTGTTGCCCTGGGTGGAGGCGCTGGCTGGACTGGGGTTGATCTTCGGGTTTCTATATCGCGGCGCAATTGTGTGGGTCAATGTTATGACTGTTGCATTCATAGGAGCCCTAACCTTGGCGGTGGCTCGCGGTCTCGATATAGACTGCGGTTGTTTCAAGGCGGCTGATGATATCGACGGTTCAGCCTTGCAACCACTGATTCTTGACGGGGCGTTGTTGCTGCTGATCATGCAGCTTTGGTTCAGTCGCTCGCGACGCTGGATGTGCGGTCGCAAATGATCACGGCATAATCCGGGGCGTGATAAGTATTATCAGATCGGTCATGGTCTTTTCGGTCGACTTGTTGGTGAATAACAGGCTCCCGATGATCGGGATATGACCCAGCAAGGGGAATTTCTGAGTCAGTTCTATTTCGGTTTCTTTGAGCAGACCGCCCAGCGCCACCGTTTCGCTGTCGTTGACAATTACGGTGGTTTTGAGCGAGCGCGATGACGTGATCGGTTTTTGATTATCGGAAGGTCCGGCGAAACCGATGATGTCCTCGATCTGGGCACGCACGTCCAGCGTGATCCGGTTGTTCTCATTGATACGCGGCGTTACGTAGAGCGAGATGCCCACTTCTTCGTCATAGAATGTCTGGATATCCTGGGTTGCGGCGCCCTCAGTAAACCGGCTGATAGTGGCGATCGGAATCACCGTCTGCACCTTGATGTAAGCTTCGTGATTCTCAAGGGTGGTAATGTGAGGATCGGAAATCAGTTTGCTGTTTCCCGCCTGATTCAACAGATTGAGTACCGTCGTTAACTGATCGACGGTGAGCGTTCCCCATATCCACCGGCCGGTTTGGGGATTGATACTGCCGGCGACGTTCTCCAGTTCGGCCTGATAGGATTCCTCGCCGATGGTTTGCGTACCTGCCCCCAGCGAGGTGGTCACACTGGTGGGCCAGGCGAATCCTAATTTTGATTTGGAGTCCACCTTGCTTTCGATGATTTTGACCTCTATCGATATCTGTCGCGGTGGCTGATCAAGTTGTTCCATCAGAAGTACGATCTCATCAATCACCGCTGCAAAATCCGTTACCACGATCTGGTTGGGGGAGAGACTGCTCTCTTGTCGTCCCTCATCATTGCCGGCGCTTATTGTCACCATCGTGCCCCGGTCGGACAAACGCGATTCTATGACTCCCTTGATCGCCGCCGGATCGAGGTACTTCAGGACGATGGAGTGCGAAACCAGTTCCCCCACTGCGTAGGTAGCCATTGACTTCACCACTACAACGTCGTTGCGGATGTAATAGTTGTAACCGCCCGGCGCCAGGATTGCCTGCAGCGCCGACTCCAGGTCTACATCTACCAAACGTAGAGATACCTCACCTTCAACGGCGTCGCCGACCACGATATTCAAATTGTTCTGCTCGGCAATCATCTGTAGAGCCACACCGATTTCGACTTCGTCCAACTGAAGTGACAGCTTGCCGTCCTCGTCGATAGGCGCCGCCATAACGGCCGTCGTTACGATCAGGGCGAGAACATTATATTGAACCAATGCGTACATCGCTGCGAGTGATTTCATTCGATCAGCCTTTGGTGACTCTGAGCGTGAATCGTTTGCCGTTTCGTTCCATCAACACCGTCTTTTGATTTATCGTAACCACTCGAGCGTTGTCGATGACATCCCCGGGGCGCACTGTTTTCCTGTTAATGACGGCCATCGGCGCGCGTTCGTTATAGACGATTCCCGACAGGATCCATTTCAAGTCCTTTTTGGGTTTGTCGGTCGTATGGCTCCGGGGCTTGATCGATGACTTGAAGGGATCATGCCCCCATTCGGCCGCTGCGATCCGCTCAATATCCAGCTTGTCGATTTGCACAGCCGCTGATGTCGTGGGCATTTGGACCGGAACATCCACCTCAACCGGCGGCAGTGGTGTCCTGGGTTCAGTCCAGAGCAGATTATACGCACCCCAGACAACGGCTACCACCAGGGCGACGTAGACTATCCGCTGCCGGGTCGCCGTCTTCATGACGTTTCCTCAATTTGTCCCAGCAGGGCCTGAAAACCCAACAGGTAATCGGTCGGACCGGCTTGGTCCGGCGAAGTGGTGATTTGGCACGTGTTCACCCCTCGGAAGAATTCAGCCGATTCGATGAAGGCTACGTAGCTACCGAAGTTGATATATCCACCGCGAAGTCTGACCGTCAGATTAAGAAACGGCGGTTTGTCATGGTCGGGCATTAAGTTGTTCAGAAGCAGCAATTCCTCCACCGGAGGCGTGATCTCTATCACTTTCAAATTGAGCGCCTGAGCCCGGTTACTGATCAAATCGAACAGTTCGAGGATGTCATCCTTGGCGTAGAGGGCCTCATTGAGATCCGTTCTGTTCCGTTCGAGACTGCGATGAGTTTCGAGATAGATCGGCAGTTGAGCCATGATTCGCCTGAACTCAGCTATCTGCTGTTTAGCTTGTTCGGCACGCACTTGAGCACTGGCCAGTTCTTTGCCAAGCGGTGAGTAAAGCAGGAGGGACCAGGCCACCAGCAAGGTCAAGGCGATCCCCGAATATAGAACCAGCCGCCGCTTCACGCTACTCCCTCCATCTCGATCTGAAATTCGATGAGGAACTCATTCCTGACTTTCCGCTTGGAGTGGCGTACCAGCGTAATATCACGGTAGAAAGGGGAGGCTCTCAGCTTCTCTATGTACTGGGCCAGTATTACCTCCGGCGGAACATCGGAAGATGTCACGCGACCATACAGAGCCATACCAGGGGCATCTCGCCGGGGATCATATTCAAGGCGATAGAGGCTGACCGGGGGAGAGGTCAACAATGATAGTTCTTTCAGGTTATAGTTGAGGTAACCGGTGGCCGTCTCGGCTTTCCTGAGGTAGGCCCGATCAAATGCTATCTGCTGCAGGAGAGCGCGATGACTGTTGTACGCTTCCGACTGCAGAGCCTCGGTGGCTTGTTGTTCCAATGACTCAGCTATAATAGTGGTGTTGTCGACCGACATTCGCAGGTAGACCCAACCGGTCATGAGGATCAACCCCAGGAGCAATAGTGATAAGCGACTTAGGCGATCGACGTGTCGCCTTAGTTGCTGTTGCCTGATTTTCTGCGGTAACAGATTGCAGAGATGTGTGCGTGCAGTTGCTGCCGCCAGTACCGGGAGGCATTGAGGCAGAAGGGCGCCGAAACCAATCTTGTGTCCCCTAAAGACATGCAGACTGTCGGCTGGAAATGGTGCATACTCGAATGGTGTTTTGCCATTGAGCAGTTCTACTAATTCGCACCGAGCAGCCAACTCGCCGCATATATACACTTTGTCCGGAAGCGCCTTGGCATATTGACCGGCGTAATAGTCCTGCGATACGGTCAGTTCGTTGGCCAGATTTTCGGCAAAATACTCAACGCGCGTGATGTCCGGCTGGTCACCCAATTGGGCCGTGCCCACCGCGCCGGTATGGAGAAACTCCAGAGCAGTGCCCCGGTAGTAAGCAATCTTGCATCGGTCCTGTGACACTTCCACCAGGGAATAGACGGCACTCTCATCGAAGTTCGGCATCCGCTCAAGCAAGTAACCCACCGCCTCGTCGGCATTAACCACGCGGTTGACAACAAGCCCCTTCTGCCTGAACGGTTCAAGCTGCTCTTTTATCATCCTGGCCGTGGCGGCATGGAGAGCTATCCGGTAGCGTGATCGCTGGTTACCCAGAATCCTAAAAGTGCGTTGGTAATCGAAGATGCAGTCGTCGAGGGGAAAGGGTATCTGTTTGCAGGCCTCGAACTGAATAGCGGATTCCAAGGCGCCTCTCTTAAGCATCGGCATGAGAAAACAGCGAAAGGCAGCTTCGCGCCCGGTAACCACCAGATCAATCTCAGGTGATGAACCACCGAACCGGCTGACGTACTCGGCCACTGTCATTGAGACGTGGTCGGCGCGCCTTTCCGCCGGTTCCATTTCGCTTAGCATCGCCACCCGTGAGACATCAATGACCTCACAACATCCGGCCAGATGGCGGGCTGCGGCCATCTGGACATATCCGTTTCCTACGGAAAAGGCCAGTCGTCGACCGACCGTCCAGCGCCGTTTGGGCAAAAGGCGGGTTTCCTGGAAATCTCGCTCGACCGACCCGGCACTATTCGTCTCCGGGTTTGCCGGATCAGCCGTGCGGCCAAAGAGTGTTGCCAACTTCAGCATGGACACACCCGGTTAGAAAGTGATTTGAATGCTGTCGGGCCCTCCCACCGAGACAATACGCTGCCCGGCGGGGTCATAGGAGTACGCCACGCCCCAGGCATCAAGCTGGTAGTCGTTGCCGTCACCATCGATATAGGGGCCGTTCCACCCGAGACGGGTCAGTTTGTCATAAACCGACACGGAACCAGGCTTGACAACAAGGTCGGACAACTGTGACGGCACAAACCCAACATCCCCCAGAAAACCGCGATCTATGACGACCCCGGAGGATACCACCTGCGGGTTACCGACAATCGCTTCACGTAGCGACTGTAGCTCTTTTCTGCTAGCGGCGGTCTTGGAACTGTCCATCATGTCGGCGAATTTCGGTATAGCCACCGCGGCCAGAATGCCCAGTACTACGATGATAATAACAAGCTCGATCAGGGTAAAACCTCGCTGATCGAGCCTGTGGCAAGACTTTGTTGAATTGTGCTGCACAGTACTGATGGGCAAATCTCTTACCAGTCGTTTTCCCCGGACCCGCTGGTGTTGAGCCAGATCTCTCCAGAGCTCGCCTTATAGGCCCAACCACCACGGGCGCCTACAATAGTGCCCTTGGTGACGCCGGTTACGATTGAATCCGAAGCGTTGGCATTAAGCTGGTAGGGGTTCTTGGGGATAGCCTGTTCCATCACAACGCCCACCGTTCTCAGACTGTCCAGTGCTGGCCAGGTGGCAGTGCCGGTTTGCACGGCTTGGTTGGCGTAGTAGATAATCACTCCGGAGCGCATGGCGCCAAGGGCACTGCGGCTGGCCGCTTCTTTGGCCTCTGACGAGAGATCCTGATATTTCGGAATCGCCACGGCGGCAAGGATTCCCAAAATGATGATGATAATAACTAACTCGATCAGCGTAAAACCGCTTTGGTTAAGACGAGTGCGCATAGTTCCTCCTTACGGGAGATTTCAGGGCAACAGAGACTTACAATTGGTTTATCGACCTCTCAGAATGATTGCTTTAGTCTTGCTCAGCCGTTGAACACCTTGATAAGATTCCACATTGGCAGAAAGATTGATAGCGCCAAGATAAGCACAAACCCGCCCATGCCGACCGTCAGAATAGGCTCCAGGATCGAGGTCAAGTGGCTCGACGTGTAGTGGACCTCCTGTGAGTAATGGCGGCTGACCTCGTTAAGCATTCGTTCCAACGAGCCTGACTCCAGTCCGATTGAGATCATCTGCAAAGCCAGATCGGGGAAGCAGACGAACTCCTCGCCGGTGAGGCGATTGTCCTTGCCCTCGGTAAACAGAACCTTGAGTCGAACGATCTCATGAGCGATAACGCTGTTCTTCACGGAACCGGTCAGAATGTCCAGGGACTTGACAATTGGCAGGCCGGACTGAATCAGAATGCGAAACATCAGACTGAATCGAGCTACGTTACCCTTGATAATCAAACCACCGATTATCGGCAGCTTCAAAAAGGCGCCGTCGATGGCAAAGCGGGATTTCTCATGCTTGGATAGCATACGGAAGGTGAAAACCCCAACGATAACCAAGCCCACCAGGACCGGCCAGTACTCCGCGAGGAAATTACTCGTGCCGATCAGCATCCGGGTGGCGATCGGCAGTTCGGCGTTGAAAGCGCTGAAGAATTCGACGAACTTCGGCACCACATAAGTCATCATGATGATAAAGGCCGCGATCAGGGCCAGCACCACCATCGTCGGGTAGCGAATTCCGGATTTAATCTGGCGGGTCAATTCTAATTCACGCTCAAGCATGTCGGCTAACTCTTCGAGGATTTCATCAAGCTTACCGGATTCCTCGCCGGCGGCAACACTGGCGATGTAGAACCGGGGGAAAAGGTCATCGAACTCGGACATGGCGACGGATAGCTGCCGGCCCGATTGCAGGCTGAGCCGGATTTGTGAGATGGCGTAGTTGAACCGACTTCCGGAGCCCCCGACCTTGATAATGGACAACGCTCTCAGTAGTGGGATACCGGCTTTGTATAACGTGCAGAGGTTGTTGGTGAACATTATGAGGTCTGCATACTGAACGCCACCAAAGAAGCCCCAGAATGAAAACGGCGCCGTAGCCTTGACCGCCTTAACTGAAATCGGAATCAAATGCTGTTCGGCCAGGTGGTTCAGGACCTGCTGGGTGCTTTCGGCGGTGAGGACACCGTCTTCGGTGCGGCCGTCATCGGAGATGGCCTGAAACTTATACTGTATCGGCATGAACTGTTGTCACCCGGCCCGGTTCAGTCACCTCGTGCCAGTCTTCAATGTTGGATGTTTGTTTGATCAATTCTTCCAAACAGATCTTACCGGCCGTGACCTTTTCCAGACCCGTTTCAAAAAGGGGCGCATAACCGTTTCGACGTGCTTCGTCTTTGATTTGATTAAGAGAAGCGTCGTTCATGATCATCTCGGAGATACGCGGCGTGATTTCTACATACTCATAAATTCCGGTAAGACCTTTCTGGCCGGTGTTCTTGCACTGGGGACAGCCCTCACCGCGTTTGAAAGTGATAGCCTCAGCCAGTTCCGTCAGACCAGCGCGAGCCAGTACGGTATCTGACGGCTGATAATCCACGGCGCACTCGGTGCAGTTAAGCCGCACCAGACGCTGAGCCAGCACACCTTTGAGCGCTGACGCCAGCAGGTATTTTTCTATGCCCATGTCGGCGAGTCGGGAGATCGCCGATGGTGCATCGTTGGTATGGACAGTCGAAAAAACAAGATGCCCCGTGAGGGCGGAGCGCACCGCCATGCGCGCCGTTTCACCGTCGCGAACCTCACCGATCATTATGATATCCGGATTCTGCCGCAACATGGCGCGTAACGTGGACGGAAAGGTGAGACCGGCTTTTTCGTTGATTTGGATTTGAATGATCATCGGCAACGAATACTCCACCGGGTCTTCAACCGTGATGATATTCTTCTCGACCGTGTTCACTTCCTGGAGAGTGGCATAGAGTGTCGAGGTTTTCCCGCTGGAGGTCGGACCGGTAATCAGGACCAGACCCTCCGGTAAAGCCACCACATCTTTCCACTGTCGCTCAACATCGGGCGTGAAACCGAGTTGTTCAAAACTGTGGAGCAGATTGCGTCGATCGAGTAGCCTGATAACGATCTTCTCACCGTGGATCGTCGGCAGCG
The DNA here is from genome assembly GCA_030605565.1 of bacterium. Taxonomy (GTDB): domain Bacteria; phylum Zixibacteria; class MSB-5A5; order GN15; family FEB-12; genus JAJRTA01. The sequence continues at coordinate 17,014 of JAUWIB010000105.1, read as the reverse complement.
TGGAGACACGCAAGTCAATGGTGTTTCCGTCGACGCTGGTCATGAAGCGACCGTCCTGCGGTAGTCTCTTCTCGGAGACATCGAGATTGGAAGCTATTTTTATACGCGAGATCAACTCGGATTGCATCGACTTGGGCGGCATGGCCTCCTCACGCATCACTCCGTCGATACGGTAGCGCACGCGCAGCCGGGATTCTTCCGGCTCTATGTGAATGTCGGTGGCCCTATCTTTGACCGCTTTGGTCAAAATCAGGTTGACCAATTTCACCACCGGTGTTTCCGATTCGTCGGACTCGGCATCGGTCGCTTCGGTAGCGCCGACCTCGGTCTCAGTGGAAGCGCCGATAATGTGCATCAGCGAATCGGCGACTGAATAGTGTTCGTCGATGGCCGTTCGTATCTCCGACGACAACGCTACGGCTCGTTTAATGTTGGCGCCGGTGAGGTACTTGATCTCATCGATGGCGATGATGTTAAGTGGATCGGCCATGGCGAGAGTGAGAGTGTTGCCGATCTCAAAAATCGGAATCAGAGTGTAACGTCGCGCCAGTTCCACTGAGACCTTTTGCACGACCTGGGGATCAAGCACCATCTGGTCAAGCGAAATCCGTGGTACGCCGAGTCGATCCGAGATCGTCTCCAACAGTTGGTCTTCGGAGATGTACTCTTTTTCTACCAGCACCTCGCCCAGACGACGTCCCGAGATGGCCTGCTCTTTGAGACCTTCTTCCAGTTGTTGCTGGGTAATGAAACCTCTTTCAACGAGGAGATCGCCGATTTTCTTCTTCACCGGTACCTGTCAAATTATCAAAAAGTTATATTCATTAAATTATCGGACGAGGACAGTTTTCTCTAAAGGTGCAGGACCAGCCTGTTTTCACCCAAGTCGACTCTCTTGTTGATTGGAGGCGGCAACGGTGTTTATTGACGGGATGTTGCAACGGATTAGATCGACAACCCTGCTGTCAGCCCTGTTGGTCGGCTTGTCAGCAGCGGTGGCCGTGGTATCGGTACGACCTGCCACCGCTCAAATAGCTGAACCTAAGGCGCCGTCTGGTAGTGTCGGACCGGTCGTAGACAGTATCCTGATCGATAATCGCAACATCTATGACACCACCGATCCCCGGTATGATAACTTCATCTTCCGACTGGCCAACCGATTCCACCGTAAAACGCGTCGACAGATCGTAGCACGAGAGGTGCTTCTGAAAGTCGATGCTCCCTTTTCACAGGACCTGGCCGATGAGACAGCGCGCAACCTGCGGCGACGTCTGCCGATTTACGACGCCTGGATCCAAACCGACACTCTGCCGAACGGTCATTTGCTTGTCAGGGTGGTCACTATCGACCAGTGGAGTCTCTCTGGGGGCGCCAGTTTCCGGCGCGAGTCCAACGAAATCAACTACTGGGTAGGAGCCACCGAACGGAATTTCCTGGGCTTGAACCAAATGCTCAGCGCCACTTACTTCGTGGAAGCATCCGAAGCCGACCACGCCCGCATCACTTTCGCGGACAACCGACTGTTCGGCTGGCCGGTCAGATTCATAGCTGATTATTCGGACGACCCGCGCCTCCGTTTCACGATGGTTGCCGTCTCTCGCCCCTTCTATGATCTTTCGCAGAAAGTTGGTTTTGAAGTATCGTTCAGAGACATTGGCGGCCGACGCGATGTTTATCAGGATGGATTTCTGGTGGCTCAATCCGATTACACAGGCAAACACATCAGCCTGGGTGGCGCTTTTCGCCAGGGCGCCTATCGACAGAAAACGCTGATCAAACTCCAATACAAGTACCGTCGCGAGACGACTGATGACACCACTTATCTTTCCGACGATCCGGACCACATCGAACTGGCTAACCGTAGTTTCCCCGTTGATTCACTCTATCACGAGGTGCGTCTGTCCGTCGGCGTCGCCAGCCTGGACTTCATAGAACTTCGGCGTATTGATGGATTCGGTTATACCGAGGACTTCACACTTGGATCGGCAGCATCCGTCAACCTGGCCCACGCTATGAATCGGGACTCCGTGGTCCATCATGCCCTTGGCCTCTTTTTGGCCCAGAGTTCGTCTTTCAAGAGAGGCCTTCTCACGGTGACTGGTTCGGGACGAATCTGGTTTCATCGAGGTGCAACTCAGCGTCGACTGTTTCGCTTGACCGCTCACTACTATAACCCGACCCTTGATTACCTGACATTGGCCCTGAGAATAGACTACCTTGCCGACTGGCGGGCCGCTCCCACCGATCATCTTATCCTGGGCGGTGACGGTGGTCTGAGAGGTTTCAGCCGCTATTTTCGTACCGGTGATCGCCGGGCTGTTGTCAACGCAGAAGGCCGATTCTTCCCGGATATCGAACTACTCAGTGTGCTGTTTGGCGGCGTCGCTTTCGTGGACCTGGGACGCACCTATGAGTCGGGGGAGAGTCTTACTTGGCGGGATTTTTACGCCAGTGTCGGTGTCGGTCTGAGAGTGTCTTTTGAACGATCTTCGCGCAACTCGCTTTTTCGCTGTGACATCGCCTACTCGGAACACAACGGATGGCAACTCTCGGTCTCATCAGGACAGTACTTCAGCGCCGCCCGCGACGTTTTGACCTTGACAAGTCGTTGAATTTCAATACATTGAGGTTGGAGGTGCCGTAAGGACCGAAGGTCAGGACTCCGCTCGGCATCGCTGTTATGAGACTGACGTGTCGACCAGTTGACATTGGAGAGTCTCGAAATCGGTGTGTACTTCGAGGTTGATGTCTGCATTCATGACGCAACTGAATTGATAGCTGTGCGCGGGGAGATTCAGATGCGCAGCAGCAGGCCGATAGGAACAGAAGGAGATGGAGACTGCTAACTACAGCGCAATGAAACGTTGGGCGTGGATCATATTGTTCTCCGGCATCCTGATGATGTCGACCGCTGCTGCCGATGAGCACCACGCGGTGCTGCGCTTTGATCCAATCGCCGCCATCGAGGAAGACTACCGGAGCGGTGATCTTACCCCGGACGACCGCGTTCTTCTTGTCATCCTGGCTATCAAGGCGCCGGGAGAGTTGCCCGCATCCTACCGCCAGTTCAGCCTGGCGCCGGTCGGTGGCGCCACTCGGTGCGTTACTCCCGTGTTGAGAGACATTATGGCCGAGTGGCAACTCCTGTCAGCCTCAACTCAGCAGGCCTTTCAGGCAGCGCTGGGACGATTCGACACCGACTCTACCTACGATACGCCGAGTGGTTTCATCAAGCTGCACTACAACATTTCACCGGACTCCAATGGTGTGCCACCGGACGATGCCGACTCCAACGGACTGCCTGATTTCATTGAGAAGTGCGCTGCCTACTGCGACACGACCCGTGCACGGCACCTCGAACTGGGTTATCTGCTGCCGGTCTCCGATGGGATTCTGGGCGGCGATGAGAAGTTCGATGTATACTTCCAGGAAATGTCTGCCTATGGCTACGCGATGCCTGAGGGGATGGGGCCGGCCCCGTGGAACGATTACTACGGCTATATTGTCCTGAATAACGATTTTCTCGGTTTCGAACCAAACCAGGACCCCGAGGGCTCGCAATGGGGCGCCGCCAAAGCAACCATCGCCCACGAGTATCACCATATCGTCCAATACGCCTATGACGCAGGAGAAGACAACTGGTATATGGAACTCGACGCCGTCTTTATGGAGGAGATGGTATTCGATACCTCCAATGATTGTCACAATTACCTCGACGGGTTCTTTCCCTTCCCCCAAAAATCACTAATGGAACACTCCTACCATTACTATTCCTGTTTCATTTGGGAGTTGTACCTGGCCCAGAAATTCGACACCTCGCTGATGCGTGCCGCTTGGGAGGGGGCGAGATACGTACCGACAGCCTTTGAGGCGCTTACGGATAGCTTGTACGGTCGCTACGGTTGGACAACGGACTCAGCCTTTGCCGAATTCACGGTATGGAACTTCTGCACCTCAATCCGCGATGATGGATCGCACCATGAGGAAGGCGCCAACTACCCGCTGGCGGCAGTTGGCAGAAGTCATTCAAGTTATCCGGTGCCGTTTCAGGATTCCCCCGGTAGTCCGGCCGGTTACGGATGCACTTACATTCAGTTCTTTCCGGGGGTTGATACCGGCACGCTGGTTATCAACTTCAACGGTTCCGACGCGCGTGAGTGGTCCGCCTGGATAATCAAATCGACGGCTGACAATGAACATGAGTTTGAGCAGATCGTGCTCAGTTCCGGCAATTTTCAGGGTAGCATCGAGATTCCGCAGTTTGAGAGTTACTATCGTGTAGCTGTAGCGGGCTCCAACATCCTGGAGTATTCAAGCAGTGTGGCCTACACCTATCAGGCCGAGGTCCAGCCGCCGTACGAATTGTCCTCGCAACTGTTATCCACCGACAGTGTCATCTATTCGGGTGGCGTTCGAGGGCACAACTACCGGGTGCAGAACCTGGCGCCGCTGAGTGACGTGGTCAGCATTATTGTCTGGGATGAACAAGGCTGGCTCCCCCTTGACACGATTGACAAAGCTATGGGACCGGGGTTGGATACCGTCTTCATTATTGACGTGCACCCACCGCAGGGTACGCCTCTCGGGGATACCGCCACCCTGTTTTTCTCCGTTGAATCATGGGGTGATCCATCAGTTGTGGATACGCAATCGATCATCTCGACGACTGTCCTGCAAACCGGTGACCTCGACTTCAGTGGCGGCATCGACATCTCTGATCTTGTGTACTTTGTAGACTACGCTTTCATCGATGGTCCCCCGCCGGTCCCTGTGTTGGCGGCCGGTGATTTCCTCTGTGATGGGGGGATCGACATCTCCGATTTGGTCGCATTGGTCGAATACATGTTTGAAGGCGGCAACCCACCGCCCTGCAATCCGTACTGATCAGCATCAGCAATAGTCGATTTCATCCGAGAAACTTCTGTTTTTTTACTTGACCGTTGTTGAGATGTACAATATCTAATGACATACTTCGACTGTCGTGTGGTACGAGCAACATGGAAGTTGGTCGGCGCGACAAGAGAGGGGGAATGATTGTGACTGGATTCGATGACAAAATCCTGATCTGTTGTGAGTGCCACGAGGAATTCGTATTTACTTCTGCTGCGCAGGAATACTTCGCCGAACGCGGGTACACTGAGGACCCAAAGCGATGTAAGACCTGCCACACTCAGTACAAAAAGGCACAACGCGAAGATCGACATCGCTTTGAAGTGAAGCGTCCGGAACTTGGCTTGTCTGATTAGTCTGCGAAAAACCTCGGTCAGATGACCGAGGTTTTTCTTTTGGGCTATGCGCGGAGGAGAAGTCTGTGTATGGTTTTGTCTAATTTTCAGCGTACCAGAACCATTTTCTTCGATTCCTCGAAATCACCAACCTTGATTCGATAGTAATAAACGCCTGAGGCCAATTGTCGACCGCTGTCGGTCGTACCGTCGAATACCACCGACGTCACACCGGACGGCACTTTGCTATCAAGAACCTTAGCCACTCTTTGGCCCAGGCTGTTGTAAACTTCTACTACCGCATGGGCCGCGACAGCGGTCGAGAAACTTATGGTGGTGGTTGGATTGAACGGATTGGGATAGTTTTGGGCCAGGGTTGCCCGCACTGGCAGTGGCTCATTATCGCCGTCATCAGGGGAATCGTCATTCGAGTACCCTGCAATGAGATCAGCATATGCGACACCATCGATGACACTGATGTTCTCCACACTGATCGGCGACTCGGTTCCGGAGTAGGCGTCCGTGCTCGGGATGGTTGTGCTGTTGAACGAGGTCTTACTAAAGGTCCCGGGGAATGGATCGCCGGCATCGCCATGATCGTTCTTGCGTTCCAATTCGTACAAGCCGTCGGCTTGCTCCAGGGCTACCAGGTAGTGGGACGACGTCGCCAAACCGGGATACCACTCACTGGAATTGCTGTTCTTGCTTTCATCGATATGCCAAATCAACAAACCTGTATTCGGCAGGTATGAATCAAACCCGATCCGTTGTCTGTTCACGACCAGGAAGTATTCATTGCCGGGACTGCCGGAGGTCCACATCTTGAACGCCGTGTTGTTCTGCTCGACGTTTTCAATCGTCTGCGAAACGGCATCTTCAGTGACCTCGACAGGTGTCAGCCAACCGAGTTCCATTTTGCACCAGGCGCAGAGATGAGCCGGCGATCCGCCGCGATTCTGTGGACCCAGCCAACTCCCGAAAGACATCAAACCCCACTTGCCGACACCGTTGGACGAATAATCCGTGTCGTATAAATCCGGGAGCCCGAAGACATGTCCGAGTTCATGTGCGATGACTCCGATCGTCTGGTCGCCCGGTGAACTCAGGAACTCCGGCTGTATGGTGTACGATGAAAGATACACGCCGTCACGATAGCGGGGACTGATACTCCATTTGTGCGACCAGATGACATCGCTGCCGCCGCCGTATTCGGCGCCGCGCCCGGCATGAATAATCATCAACCCATCGACTTCACCGTCACCATCGTTGTCGTAGTCGCTGAAGTCCACCAGTGGATCAACCATGTCAATAAGATCCTCAACCAGCTTCTGCGAGTTTTGCGGATAGGCGCCGGTACCGTTGCGATTGTTGACGTAATATTCATAGGTCATTGGGGCCCGCTGCCAGCCGATTTCCGAAGGCAGGTCAACCGAGATCAACTGCACTTTATCGTACGAAACTTCACGATAATACTCGCTGACCGTCCGCCCGACAGTTCCGAATACGAGACTGTCAAAGAACTCGCCATTGATGCCCGCCTGGTTGTCCTCAAAGTCAACCAATATGGCCAGGGCACGGAATTGCCCGACAACCCCCGGCGCCATAGCATGACCAACGTGGCCGCTCTTGGCCACCGGCCGGTGCCTGATAGCGGGACTGTTAACACCTTTGGCTTTCAATTCCTCGTAGTGAGTCAGGTAGTAGGGAAGCCTGGCCTCGCCGGCAGCGGCCCGCAAGATCAGATCAGGATGGGGTGGCACCCCTGATACAGCACCGGCCATTATCAGAAGCAGAACCAACGGCATCAGTACCTGTTGGCCTGAGAGTATCTTTTGGATCGTGGTTTTCATCACTATTCCTCCGGTTGCGAATCAGCGCATATGTTCCACTGGTTTCTTTGGCAAGGATGGCGCCACGGTGGGTGATTGACTGTATCCCCCTGAAGGGCAGTGGATTAGCAGGCTCCTAATGGCTGCCTGCACCCGTTTCACCCTGGCACCCCGACGTGAAACAGGGGGAAATCGACTATACTGTGGAGTCCATCCCATCATGGCTCGGAGCACCGGCAGGTTGTTGAAGAAGCAGCATCTCAGTCATTGCGAGCGATCGAAGACACTCGTGTCGTAGGGAGCGCGGCAATCTCTTGCGCCAGGTCTGTCAACGAATGAGATCGCCACGACCACGCGTTGCGCGTGGTCTCGCGATGACGTAGATACTTGTTTTCTTGGATGCCAAGAAAAACGCCGGGTCTCAATCCCGCTCTGAGGCGGGATCAGGACCCGGCGTACTCCCAGGCAGGAGAGGTCTCAGTCAATCAGAAAACGAATCCTGTGGCCAGAGCGAAGTTCAGGCCTTGAGTGGAGTAGGGTGATACCGATGAACCGGTCTGTGCTGCGACGTCGAGTCGGAAACCTGCCAGACGTAGTCCGGAACCGAAAGAGAACGTGGACCCCTTGTTGCCGCCGGTGGCGAAGCCTGTCCTGAGCGGTAAGAGGCTGAATTTGTTCCACTCCAGACCGGCTGCGAGACGCGGCTTGGTGGTTGATCCGGCGCCGGTACGGAAGCCCTGCTGCCAATCAACGGCCCACAGCAAATCACCGGTAACATTGGCTACGCCGATGGTCATCGTGGCCGGAAGCTTCGTGGAAAATCCTGCGATATCTTCGGTGTAATCTTCCGAAACAACATAGTCATCTTCCATGTTATCGACGGTCATGGTGTCGAATGAAAACAGGTAACCGTGCTCTTCAGTATTGTTGCTCCAGGAGATATCGCTGAGGAAGTTCTTGATACACAGACCGACCGTGTAGTCGCGGCTGAACTCCAGAGTGCCGCCGAGGTCCAGCGCAAAACCGGAACCACCGGTGGCGGTACGAGCCACCATCCGAGCATCGCCGGAGAATCCGGTTTCCAGAGTATTCACGCTACCCTCCAGTTCGCTGATCTCCTCAACAGCGAAGCCACGGAGGTACTTGACGGTGGCGCCCACGGCCAGCCGACGCTGACCGATGTTGGCTATTTGTCGACCATAGGACAGCCCGGTCTGCACGTACGCCACAGCGTCCGAGTATGACCCGGTCAACTCAATCTCCTGGCCGAAAGTGTTTCCGTTGAAAAGCAACTCCACGATGTCTTTGCTGAGGTTGACATCCGCCACGCCGACGCCGGTGACACTCAACACGAATGATCCCTTGGACAAAGAGAAGGCCGAGGCCTCGACGTCGGCTACCAGGTTCAATCCGTCCGAAGGTATCTTATCGAGCAGTTCGCGTTTGTCGGCATCGGTCAGGATCGCGCCGGTGTAGCGGTTGTAGTCGCCGAGTGAGATGGAGTTGTTGCTGATGTTGACGCCGAATCCGATGACTTCCAGACCGGTTTGACGGTATTTCGACAAACCGAGGTTGGCGGGATTGTACCGGGCCGCGTCGACACCCGAAGCCAGTGACAAGTAAGCGCCGCCCATGGCCATACTGCGCGCCGACGACTGACCGGTGGCCAGCGCGCTGCCGGTTAACAGAAGTGCTAACAGTCCTACACAGGCTATGCGGGCTGTCCGGTGAAGAGCACTGCGGCGCGAATCTGTATTCAGATCAAGATGCATTCTCATGGCCGCCTCCTTAAAACTCGCCGTCGAAGCGGTATTCCACTTCAAAGCGGCCTGTTACTGTTATGTAGTCGCTCTGTATCAGCCGAACGGACTGGCCGTCCGTACCCTGCAGGATCAACTCCTGCCCGATGTACAGAGTTTCATTCTTGAGAATCTGGATGTCAGCATTGGACAACATGATTTCCTGATAGCCGGTGGAGGCCGTGTCGATCACCAGTCCAGCGCCCGATACGGGAGCAGCGTCTATGGACAAGGGACCGATGGTCAGCCCTGGGTTGGTGTAGAGAGTGGCCGAATCGGCTCCGAGGAAAATCTCGATACTGGCGCCGAGTGGCAGGTTGTTTACTATGTTGTAGACGAAGCCGGCTTCGATGACATGGTCGGTCACCATGTCGATATCTTCCTGGTCGATCTCCTCACGTTCGATATCGGTCTCAATCAGTGACTCATGGATGATCATCTCAAGCGGGGCTACGATGCCGACGCGCGTGAACACGAAATCATCGACGGTGACGGTCGCCTGCGTCACACCATCACCAAAGGTGACAGTTCCGCCGGCCTCGACATGCGAAGGCAGGGGAGAGATGAAATCTGCGATGTCGCTGTTATTGATGGTCGTGGTTACCGGCTGAGAACTCGAGCCGGCCTCGATGTCGCCGGTGAGAGCCAGACTCTTGCCGTTATCTCCGATCAATTGTATGTCAAGATAACCGGGCAGACCGGTGCCGTTCTCGATGTCTAAAGTCAGTACTGCCGACACCAATTCCAGCGAATCGAATCCGGTGGGGATATCGATTTCGAACGACTCGGCGTCGAAAGTCGCCTCAGTTGAGGAGAACACTCCGGTGACGCTGCCGAAGGTGAGTGACGTCAACTCCGCCTGAACGCAGAAACTATCGGCCTGATTAACAGCTACCTGCTGGCCGCCGGAACCTGGAATGTCGACCGTGACGTTGATGTCTATCAGTTGCGGAAGACTGCTGCCGCCGGGCGCCAATTGACTGCCGGCAAGATCGCGCACAATCTGCACCTGCCCTTGAGGCGGCACCGTGGTGTCGATCGACAGGGACGAACCCTGTGTCACCAGGTCGGGAATAGACACGCTAAGGTTAGCGCTGAGGTTGGTCGCGTTGGAGATCGTCAGCGCGAGTTGTCCCGTGGAGAGCGACGCTGTGTCGATCCTCTCAGTCTCACCCAACTCGATCTGTTGAGCAAAAGCCAGGTTCAGCGCCGGGATTTCCGCAGTTGCTGAAGATACAGTCAGGCCGCTCGGGAAAACCAATTCGGTGCTAATATATCGGCTGGAGACGGAATCGATTGTCCCGTCCGAGAAATGGCATTGAGCGTTCACCCCCAACGAGTTCGACAGGCTCTTGCTGGCCAACGATAGGGTCAGCGAGTCAGTGGTCCCCGCCGCGATTCCTCCGGGGAAAGTGTCCGTAACCAAAGTCGCGGCGTTGCCGACATCGTAAAGCTCGACAATGGCAGTATCAAGGGCGATACCGAGATTGTTTTCGACAACCACAAGGACGTTTCCTGATGCGATAGTGGCCTGCGAGAAATTCGTGATCGCCGGCATGTCGTTTTCGACTTCAAAACTCAGAGCGCTGACGGCCACCGGGTCATCCGGCAATCCGGTAGCCAACCCGGTGATGGCGCTCAAGGACACAGACACGGGATCAATTGTCGGCGGATCTATCGACACCACGCCGAGGACTTCCGTAACCCCATATGTCAGATCGTCGGTAGCAAGGACATCAGCGTCCAAACGCACCGTGTCCAGATCCTCGCTGATGCTGAAGGTGATGTTTCCCTGTTGGTCGATCCCAACTCCTTCCTGGTCGATCTTGTTGACCAGTTCCTCCATGTCATAGGTGCGGTTGACGATTGGTACGGTCAGGCGCGTTGTCCATTCCGGAGACTCCGGCTTCTCGATCGTGCACTGAGCAATGGTCAGAAACACGGCGACAATCGTAATCCCCAAAAGCATCTTGGAACCGAATTTGAACATGAAACGATCCGTCCACGGCGTTTCCATTTCGGTTCGCTTTACATTTCTCTTACGGGTCATATTTCCCCCGGTGATTTAGAGTTCCACTTTCGTTCCACACCGAACTACGCAAGGGAGGTGCCCGCCCACCCAACAGTGCTAACTGCATGTTTGAGTGAGGACTAACGCGACGGCTTGGCTGGTTGCAGACCGAATCAGGAGGGTTGGCCACCTCTACAAGAATGGGGGAATCCCCATATTGATTAATAAAGATTGATGTCGTATATTGTGTCAGTAACTGGAGGAAGAGATATGGGGATGGCGAAATACGACCGTCTGCTGTACATCTTGAATCTGCTGCGAGCGCGCAGAAACCTCAACGCCGGTCGACTGGCCGACGAGTGCGGTGTCACTGAACGTTCGATCTACAGGGACATCGTTGCTCTATCCGAGGCCAACATTCCCATATATTACGATAATGGCTACAAACTCGCTTCCGACAGCTTTCTGCCACCGCTGAATTTCGACTACGATGAGTACCTCTACCTGAAAACGGCCCTGGAATCCTCGCCGCTTAGAACCACCGACAAGTACTCCCTGCTGGTCAAGCGGATCAAAGCCAAGGTTGAGGCATGTCTCACCGATGCCGTCCGCAAACAAAGTCGATTCACACCGCCCACAACCCATATCGACATCGCCATGACTCAGGAGCAGGAGCGTGCCGAACAGTTTTACGGCGTCATCGAAAACGCCGCCACCAACTGCCGCTGCCTGGAACTGACCTATGATTCGATCAAGTCCGGTCCCACTCAGCGAGTCGTGGAGCCTTACTTCATCATCTTCAAAGGGAGCGCTTTCTACTTCGTCGCCCTCTGTCGGCTGCGTGATGAATTCCGGACCTTTCGCCTTGATCGTGTTGTCGACGTCAAACTCACCGACGAGAGCTTTGTCAAGAAAGACGGCATCGAGGCCGAGAGCTACTTCCGGGGCAGTTGGCGGGTTTATAGCGGTGAGCCGGTCAAGATAGTGGTTCGGTTCACCGGGGCTGCAGCGCGCGTAGTTTCATCCAGCAGCCACCATGTCGATGAGTTGGTCGAAATGACCGACGACGGCACCGTGCTATACACGGTCGTCTGTCGAGGACTTGAGGAGATCGAGCGCTGGATCCTCGGCTTCGGCGCCGAAGCTGAGGTACTTGAGCCACCTGACCTGCGTGAGGATCTCGCGGTGATCGGAGCCTACCTGAAAAGCACCTACGGCCCGTGATCGACTTAGCGGACTGTTGAAAAACTTGGGATAAGAAACAAGCATTCCTCGTAGGGCAGGATCCCTGCGATCCTGCCAAAACGTCATCCTGAGGAATTGTAGGTCGAAACCCCTGTGGTTTCGACATTGCGTCAGGATCACAAGGATCCTGACCTACAAAAACTGACGGCACACCCCAGACCTCATCCTGAACACTTCACCCCAACCTCACCCTGAGCGGAGTCGAAGGGTGGCGTACGCTGTGGGCGGATAATGGCTTTAGCTTTCATGACGACAATAGCGAAGATGGATGCCCGCCTGCGCGGGCATGACAAATCCGGTAGGTCCCAGGCACGGTGAAACGCTTTTTCATCAATCCCATGACCCGTACAGGGATTAGTCCCTCAAGAAAAACGTTGACCCCAAAACGGCCGTGAGGCTTAATTCTCTCCATGAAACGTTTCACCGTCAGAGAACTGGCCTCGGCCGGCTTGATTGCGTCCCTGTACACGGTGTTGAGTCTGGTCTTCATGCCGATATCGTTCGGCGTCTACCAGGTCCGCATCGCCGAGGCGTTGACAGTGCTGCCGTTTCTGACTCGCGCCGCCATTCCCGGTCTGTACATCGGTTGTTTGTTGGCCAACATCATCGGGGGGATGGGCTGGCTGGACATCACCTTTGGCCCCCTGATCACGTTGGCCGCGGCTTTCCTTACCCGCGGCGCTTATCACCTGTCGGGTCGACGTTGGTCCACGATCTTGTCGACCGTACCGATTGTCCTTATGTGGTCCGGTGCCGTTTACTTGCTGTGCGGATTCGTTATGAACCCAACCCGCTGGCTTGGCCTTGCGGTATCAGTGGCAGCCTTGGTCCTGGCCGTCCTGGCCGAACGAGCCCTCTTTGAGTGCCCCCGACAGCGTTTAATCGAACGACTGTCCCGCATCCTGGCCGTAGTAGGCGCCTTGGTGGCTACTCTTCTGCTAAGAACAACGACCGATACGCATGTTTTCCTCTGCGGGGGTATTGTGCTGCTCGCCACCCCGGTGGTTACCATGATGCTCACCCGGATGCGACTGACGGGCACCAATCCCAGCTTACTTATCGCCCCCCTGCCGCCGGTACTTCTGAACGCCTTCGGCGTGTCGCTCTACTTGGCGCCGCTGCTGGGATTCAGTTACTGGTTTTCGGTGCAGATGGTCGGCGTAGGACAGTTGATTGCCTGCTACCTGATCGGCGTACCTCTGTTGATGGCGCTGAAACGACGAAACATTCTCAACTGAGCCGGGTCGGTATCGTCGTTGTCGCAGCGAAGGGCCGTCCACGCATAGCCCAGAGACGGAGTCGCCCACTTTTCGTTTGACAATCGCCGGCTTGTTGCTTAGAATTACCAATCGCGCTTTGAGGTGTTTCGTGCGATCGGAAAACGGCACATAGAGTCGGATACATGTTATTGTAACAATTGAGGTGATATGAGATGAAAAACATTCTGGTGACGGGATCGGTAGGACAGATCGGGTCGGAACTGACAATGGAACTGCGCAAAAGGTACGGCAATGACAATGTTGTCGCCGGAGGAAGGAAAACCAAGCCGAGTGAGAAACTGCTGGATTCAGGACCGTTTGAAGTCGTTGACTGCACCGACATCGATGTCGTGAACGATGTCGTTCGGAAGCACGAAATTGACACTATCCTTCATCTTGCCGCGATACTTTCGGCGGTAGCTGAGGCCAATCCGCAGGTTGCCTGGGATGTCAATATCAACGGACTCTACAATGTCCTGGAAGTGGCTCGGGAACACAAATGTGCTGTTTTCGTTCCAAGCTCGATTGGCGCCTTTGGTCCGTCTACTCCTTTGGATAACACGCCCCAAGATACGATTCAACGCCCCAATACAATGTACGGTGTGACCAAGGTTGCCGGGGAGCTGCTCTGTGATTACTATTATAAACGGTTCAGTGTCGACACTCGCGGCGTTCGCTACCCCGGAATCATTTCCAATGAAACGTTACCGGGGGGAGGTACCACCGACTACGCGGTAGAGATATTCTATGAGGCCATCAAGAACAAGAAATACACATGCAATCTTGGCGCCGGAACCTTCCTGGATATGATGTATATGCCGGACGCCATCAAGGCCGCCATTGACCTGATGGAAGCAGACCCGGCCAGGTTGAAGCACAGAAATGCGTTCAATGTAACCGCCATGAGTTTTGACCCGGAGATTATCGCCGCTGAAATAAGAAAGATGATACCGGATTTCACGATGGACTATGACGTCGACCCCGTAAAGCAGGGAATCGCGGATAGCTGGCCCAACAACATGGACGATTCCGCAGCCAGAGAAGAATGGGGGTGGGAACCCGAATACACCCTCCCCGTGATGACAAAAGACATGATCGAGGTGCTCTCGAAAAAACTCGTGCAGAAATAGACGAACCGCGACAATTCGCACCAGGTACTCTAACACATTAGTTTCCAGGAGTAGCAATGCCGGTAAAAAACTTGAATAGTGCCCTAAAGCAGGCCTTGGGTGAACTCAAAGCAAAGGGCACCGCCAAAGGCGAAGAGATGATCATTACCGCCGTGAAGCCGGCGGAAGGTAAAAGAGGCCCTCGCTACTACGTCGAGGGTGAGGGGGACAAGGGATTCGTCAAGATGAACGCGAACTCCTATCTTGGAATGTCCCTTCGCAAAGATGTCATAGAAGCAGAGGAGGACGCCGCAAGGAAATTCGGCGCCGGACCGGGATCGGTTCGGTTCATAAGCGGTACCTACGCAGCACATATTGCGTTGGAGAAGAAACTGGCGACATTCCTCGACCGGGAAGCAGCCATGCTCTTCAGCTCAGCCTATGTAACAAGCATGGGTGTCGTCGTGCCGTTGACGACAAGTGAAACGGTCTTTGTCAGTGATGAACTGAACCACAACTGCATCATCCAATCGATGAGGCTTTCCCGGCCGGCGGCCAAGGCAATATACAAGCACAATGACATGGCGGATTGTGAGGCCAAGCTGAAAGAGAGCGTCGGCAAAGGGAAAAGAGTCCTGGTTGTCACGGACGGCATTTTCAGTATGAGAGGCGATAATGCCCCCCTGGACGAGTTGGTTGAGATCTGCAAGAAATACGACGCCCAGTTTGAAGAAGGCGTCATATCTGTTGTCGATGATTCCCACGGCATTGGCGCTCTTGGGAAGACGGGAAGAGGCACTGAAGAGTATCTGAATACGAAGGTTGACATTCTTATCGGTACCTTAGGTAAGGCGTTCGGCATTAACGGCGGTTTTGTGACGGGCTCATCGACCATAATCGAGTACCTGCGTGAAACGGCCCCAATGTATATCTACTCGAATCCCATAACCGTCTCGGAAGCATCGGCCGCCATGAAAGCAGTGGAAATCCTTGACAGCCCGGAAGGTCTTAAGATACTGGATCATCTCGGCAGGATGACCAGGAGGTTCGAGGATGGAATCAAGGCGGCCGGCTATGAGACCATCGAAGGTCCCCATCCCGTGGTGCCGCTGATGGTGCGTGACACGCAAAAGACAAACGAGATCGTGAATCACCTGACGGCAAACGGCGTGTTGGCTACCGGCTTGAATTTCCCCGTGGTTCCCAAGGGAGACGAGGAGATAAGATTCCAGGTCTGCGCTGACCATACTGAATCTGATATCGACTATGTTATCGGTGTGCTGAGGGAGTATCAGGAGACGCATTAGCACACGGCCGTAAACGCAACATATTGTTGTGGTTGGTGGGTGGCCCATCCGCTTGCGGTGGGTTTATAGGTGTCATTAGTTGTCGCCAAAGAAGGAATCCGGACATATGTTCCCATGGCCAGAGAATTATGAACAGGAAGGCTCGGCTGAGATCTACCTCCGTTGGTGGAATCTCGCTATCATAGCTGCGATGATGATCGTGCCCTTGGCGCTGGCATTGGTCTTTGACTCGTGGTGGATTAAGATAGCTTGTTGGTTATTCTCACTTGCAGCGTATGTCTCCTATCTGCGATTTCAAGGACCTTGTGTGACTGCTACAGCGGTCGGTGCATTGCCTTGGTATATAATCTTAGAATGGGATGCCGCACCGAATTGGCTTTCGATAATTGCAGTTATCATTGCTACAATCGAGATTAGTTACATACGACATCGGATGCGCCGTATCGCCGAGTTCAGGAAGAAAGAGGGTTTGTTGTAATACCGTGTGCCTCAACCGGTAACTCATGATGATTCCATCGCGATCTTTGTCTTCGGTACCCCACCAAGAGCAAAGCGGCTGGTGGGTTCTTCAGTGTGAACGCAAAGGTGACATTCAATTGCAAATGGACGTGCGTGCACACTGGTACCCCACCAAGAGCAAAGCGGCTGGTGGGTTCTTCAGTTGACTATTTTCGGATAATCTAGCGGAAAAGGGGGCAATCTTCTCCTTGACAGTCCAGTATTGAAGTGGGATATTGCGTTTCGTACGATGTCCGCGAGGCATAATAAGGGCAAAAGGGAAGGAGTGTTAAATGGCTGTGGGCTTCACATCCATGTCGATAGCCGGCACGACCGGCGAAGGCATCACCAAAGCCTCCACCTTCACCCGCCCCCGCCGCTGCACCCTGGTAGATTATTTCAGGATAGTGTAGGGGGGGTGGGAATTGACTATAGGAAACAATAAGGGACTGAGGCAAGGTTGAGGTGATCTTTGATCTTCCCCCGCTAAAACGGACAGGTTAAGAAGATAGGGTTTGCCTTCGCTCGAAGTCAACCGGGCTTTTCAGTCCCAGTGACGAGTGACGGCGTTGACGGTTGTAAAAGACTTCTGTGTACTCAAATATCTTCGCTTTGGCCTCCTGTCTTGTCTTGAATTGTTCTCGATACACCAGTTCTGTTTTCAATGTCGCAAAGAATGACTCCATCGGCGCATTGTCCCAGCAATCTCCCTTGCGACTCATACTGCAAATC
>JAUWIB010000039.1 GCA_030605565.1 bacterium | reverse complement strand
ATTTGTAAGATCATGGACATATTGACCGATCAGACGACGATTTGAACGGAAAAAAACGTTACTAACGAAAACGCCCTACGATACCACAACTCTGTACGACGGCAATGTAGATTATGACACAGCCTGGGAGTCGAAGGGTGACGTGCCCTGTGGGTAGAGCCTGGATACTTTGTGGGCAGCCGACGGGGTGGTCTGAGACCACCCGGATATGACGGTTGCGGCGTTTTTCAACAACTTGTTAGAAATGTGTGCGTTCCGTCGAGGTATCCTCGGGCATTGGATCGTCAGACGATGGTGAGATATCCGTGCCGCGCGAGGGGTGGAGACGACATTCGCTGGTGGGGTAGTTGTCCTCAGTGAATATCTCGTTGCGGACGTTGATGCAGCGATCGGTGGCCAGGTCGCCCGACTCGAGGCAGATTTCATAATGAACGATGCCGTCCGGTTCCTCGAATGTTTCCACCGGCAGGGAGTCGTGCGCCGCTATCATAAATTCCGTCCAGATTGGCACGCCGTTCTTAGCGCCGTCCTGGCCGCGCCCCAGCGAGATCTTCTTGTCGAACCCGACCCAACAGCCGGCTGTGATCTGCGGTGTGTACCCGACAAACCAATTATCACAGAAGTTGTCGGTGGTGCCGGTCTTGCCGCCGGCCGGACGAGAGAAACCCATCCAACGGGCGCGGCGACCAGTGCCGGCATCGACTACCGAGCGCATGAGATCGACCATGATGTAAGCCGTCTGGGCCGACAGGACTTCCTCTTTTTGTACCGCGGAGTTGTCCTCTATCACCCGTCCGTAGCGATCGATGATCTTGTGCACCAGGCGCGGGGGGATATGAATACCGCGGTTGGGGAAGACGCTGAAAGCCGAGACCAACTCCACTAGTTTCACTTCACCGACCCCGATGGCCAGGGACGGCACCGGGGCCAGGTCGGTAGTGATACCCATGCGACGGGCGTAGAAAATCGCCTGTTCGGGATGGATCTTCAGGAGCAGTTTGATGGCGACCAGGTTGCGCGATAATCGTAGCCCGGTGCGAAGCGTGATTGGCCCCTTGAATTTGTTGTCGAAATTGTGAGGGCGCCAGTCCTTGGTCCCGGGGATTTCCAGAACGATTGGGTTGTCATCGATGATCTCAGTGGTTCTGAAGCCGTTGTCGATGCATGCGGTGTACACGAACGGCTTGAAGGCTGATCCCGGTTGCAGGGTGGCCTGCCAGGCGCGGTTCCACTCACTTTCCTCAAAATTACGCCCTCCCACCATCGCTATCACATCGCCGGTGGCGTTGTCGATAGCCACCAGAGCACCCTGGACCTTACGGTAAACGCGGATGGAATCACCATTCTCGTCGACCGTGTCCGGCATGAACATCGTGTACGTTGGATTGTCAAGGTCGTATCGGCGTTCGATCCGAGCCCGTAGTGAGTCGACCTTCCTTGCCACCGCCGCTTCAGCCGCTTTTTGCAGGCCGGCGTCAAGAGATGTGAATACTTTCAGTCCGCCTGCATACAGGACATCCTCGCCAAAATTGTCGCGCAAATACTGCCTGACAGTCTCGGTGAAGTAGGGCGCGGCGCCGATGTCCTCCTTGGGCGGGTTTATTTCCAGTGGTTCGGCTTTCAAAGAATCGTACATCTCGCGCGACATTCTGCCCCAGGAGTAATAGGAGTAGAGCACCCGGTTGCGCGCCTTCAACGCCTTGTCGGGATTATTGAACGGCGAATTGATGTTGGGCGCCTTCAGAGTGCCGATAAGAATGGCGCAATCATTGAAATTGAGTTCGCTGGGTTCCTTGGAGAAAAACAGATGGGCGGCGGCGGCCACGCCGTAGGCGCCCCGGCTGAAGTAGTACTGGTTGAGATACATCTCCAGGATTTCTTCCTTGGAATAGGTGCGTTCCAGCTTGACAGCCGTAAGCGCTTCTTTGATCTTGCGCTCGAAAGTTTTCTTGCGTGTCAGAAACAACATGCGAGCCAACTGCTGTGTGATGGTCGAAGCGCCCGCCGCAAGCCGGCGTTTCAATAAATTGGTCGCGGCCACCATGGCTACCCGGCGAACATTAATGCCCCAGTGATCGTAGAACTCGTGATCCTCGGATGCCATCAGCAAATCGATCAGGTGCGGCGGCAGTTCCGCAAGCGGCGTAAGGACGCGGTTCTCAGTGTAGAACTCCTTCAGAAGGATGCCGTTACGATCGTAGATTTTGGTCTTGAGGCTGGGCTCGATATTGTGTAACTGTTCAAACGATGGCAGTTCGGACTGATAGACTCGGTAGGTGCGATAGCCGACGATGCTTGCGAACACGATGCACAGCAGTAAGAGGACAAGAATAGAATTGCGCAGGCGATGACTCTGAAACCGACGTTGATTTACGGTTGTTACCATATCTCTATGTTCCGCTCGTTACCATTTTAAGTCAACCAAAAAACCACAGTCTTGATAACACGTTGATTTTATACGCCTGTTTTACTATCGTGGGGCTGGTATCGACTACGATTTGAACGAAAATCAACAAACGGCAGGCAGATGCCGATACAGGATGTCAAACGTTGTGAAGGAGTAGCAGTTGGTCGAAGAAGCTGAATTATCACCGGAAACCAGGGGTGAACTGGACAAGCAGTTGAAGTTGATCTCACGCGGCACTGTTGAGATGCTGCCGATCGGGGAGTTCGAGAAGCGCCTGACCGAGTCAATCGAGCAGAACCGGCCGCTTCGTGTCAAACAGGGATTCGATCCGACCTCGCCCGATATTCATCTGGGTCACACCGTCGGAATCCGCAAACTCAGGCAGTTTCAGGACCTGGGCCACAAGATAGTTCTGATTATCGGTGATTATACCGCCATGGTGGGTGATCCCTCGGGCCAGTCAGCCACGCGACCGCAACTCACCTATAATGACATTATGAAGAACGCCGAGACGTATCAGGAACAGTTCTTCAGGATATTGGACAAGTCGAAAACAGAAGTCCGTTTCAATGGCGAGTGGTTCAAACAGATGGAGTTCGTTGAGATCATGCATCTGGCCACCAAGTACACGGTGGCGCGGATGCTGGAGCGGGATGATTTTACGAAACGTTTACGACGGGGCACTCCGATCTCGATCCACGAATTGTTTTACCCCTTGATGCAGGGGTATGATTCAGTGGCGATCAAGGCCGACGTAGAAATCGGCGCTACCGAACAGACTTTCAACCTGCTGGCCGGGCGGACTATTCAGGAGGCGTATAATGTCAGGCCGCAGTTGGTCCTGACAATGCCGATTCTGGTCGGGCTGGACGGCGAGAAGAAGATGTCGAAGTCTTTGGGCAATTATATCGGGATCGACGAACCGGCTCGCGAAATCTTCGGCAAAGTCATGTCGGTGCCGGATGAGCTAATCTACAGCTATTACGAGTTGGCCACCGACGTTGACGACCAGAGGCTCAAGCTAGTTTCCGAACAATTGAAGAACTCCGATGTGAACCCTCGCGACGTGAAGATGGAGTTAGGGGAGCACTTAGTCGACATGTACCACCCCGTGGGTTCGGGGCGCACAGCGCGTGAGGAGTTTGAGCGGATATTCTCGAAGAAAAAGCTACCCGATGATATCCCGGAACTCGATA
This sequence comes from bacterium, assembly GCA_030605565.1. Lineage (GTDB taxonomy): Bacteria > Zixibacteria > MSB-5A5 > GN15 > FEB-12 > JAJRTA01. Next base: position 42,945 of record JAUWIB010000039.1, on the reverse strand, counting down.
TCGAGCAGTTAAAGAAGCTGGAACTTGATCCGACACGGGTGTATCTGGTTCATCTTATTGCTAAGGCGAAGCTCTCGAAATCAAACGGGGAAGCACGGAAACTGATCAGCGCGGGCGCTGTTACACTTGATGGTACCAGGATTACCGACCCTGATTACGAGTTCGGGTTGGAGCGTGAGATGGTTCTGAAGGTCGGCAAGCGACGGTTTCTGAAGTTGGTGCCGAATCGAGCGTAGAACCGACCGAGGTAGAAGTCGTATAAGTGATAGCCGCAGGTAATACCACCGGGTTGACGAAAAGCTGTGGGATGAAAGATGCTGATGGGAGTAAGCGATAAACAATCGTGACGCCAAAGCTGTGATGAACAGAGTAGTCCTGGCGCTGGGCCTCTTGACGCTCGTTTTGCTGGCCGGTTGTGGCTCCAAGGCACTCCAGAGCCGACCGGGCACGAGTATCCGTACCGGTCAGGCCGAGGCATCGGCCCGACCGCTGAGTCCCAGGGACGATCCGGAGTGGGTACACCCCAAGGCTTTTCATTATTACACCAACGGCGTTGTGTTCGAGTTGTCCGGATATATCCGCGAGGCGGCCGAGGGCTATAAGCGTGCCTTGCAGTTTCATCCGGATTCGTACGAGATACGCTATTCATTCGCCCGAATGCTCGCCTATCTGAAGCGTTACGAAGATATCCCGGCTGCCCTGGAACCGATAGAGCCCAGGGATGTCGATGTGTACACCATGCTGGCCTTGGCCTATCGAAATCTCGGAGAGAATGACTCCGCGCGGGCTGCCTACCTTCAGGTGGTAACTCTGGATTCACTGAATCGGAGGGCGTACGCCTACCTGGCCTCATCCTATCAGACACGGGGCGATTTGGATTCCCTGACATGGGGCTACCGCAATATGGCCCGCCTGGCGCCGGATGATTTCGCGCTCCAGTACGAGCTTGGTAAGTTGTACACTCGGGCCGGCCATACCGATGCGGCCAGGGAAGCCCTGGCCAAGTCGATCGAACTGGAACCGGGGGCCGGTAATATCCTGGCCTATGTGCGTCTGGGCGAACTGTATCAAATGACCGAACAACCGGATTCGGTGGCGATTGCGCTCAAGGCGGCTCTGGCCGTTGCCCCGGACGACATTGTCATCAATCGCTACCTGACCAGCTACTATATAGACCGTGACTCTTTGCTCGAGGCTCTGCCATACGCTCGCACTATGGCTCGCCTGGCGCCGGATGACCAGGCGGCGCGGCATCGGCTGGCCCTGGTGTACTTTGGACTGGATTCGCTGGACCAGGCCGACTCCATTTTCACCGGCGAGGTAGCGGCGGGTGAGCGTAACCCGGCCAATCACTATTACCTCGGTCGAATAGCTACTCTCCGGGAGGACTACTTTCGTGCTCGTGATGAGTTCATCAAGCTGACTCAGATAGTGGATACAGTTGCCCAGGGTTGGCTGGACCTCGGGTTTGTATACCGGAAACTGGAGCAGGCTGACAACGAAGTGGGAGCCTACCGTTCGGGTTTGGCCGTAGTGCGTGACCCCGATGACCGGACTCGTCTGCTTTTTGCTCTGGGGGCGGCTTATGAGTTCAGCGGCAATGTTCAATCATCAGTGGAGGCTTTCGATGAACTGCTGGCTGCTTCACCCGATCATGCCGGGGCTCTGAATTATCTCGGCTACATGCTGTGCGATCGAGGTGATCGGCTGGATTACGCCAAGGGCTTGATTGAGAAAGCTATCACCCAGGAACCGGACAATGCCGCCTTCCTGGACAGTTATGGCTGGGTGTTCTACCGTTTGGGAGAATTTGACCAGGCATTGCCGCACTTGCAGCGAGCCGCCGAGCTTGACAACGACCCGGTAATTCTCGATCATCTGGGGGACACGTACAAGGCCCTCGGTGATATGGAGCAGGCACGTCAATGGTGGTACAAGGCGCTGGAACAGAAGCCCGACGACGAGTCGATCAAGAAGAAGCTCGGTTTGTGAACACACCCGGTCGACCGTTTTTCATTTGTCTACTAACATCTCTGTTGTTGTACTTTGCTTGTGCTGAGGAATTGCCGCCGCCCGGTGGCGAGGCCGACACAGCAGGGCCGTACCTGCTCGGTTCCGAACCTGCCTCCGGCGCCGTGAATGTCGAGCCTGGCAACGAGGTCACACTCTATTTTTCCGAACCTATCACCAAGCCGGCCAGGGGAGAGGCGATTTTTATTTCCCCGCGTCCCTCTGTAGAACCGAGAATCAAGTGGCGCAGTGACCGAGTTACGGTTATTCTCGCGGACAGTTTTGCCGCCGATCAGACCTATATTATCTCAGCCGGTACAGCCATAAAAGATTTGCGCGGCAACCAACTCGACAGCACGCTCACAATGGCCTTCACTACCGGCGCCGTTATTGCCGAGGGCCGCACGGCCGGCCGGATCTTCACTGAGAAAGGTCAGCCTAAAAGCGATCTGACGGTGGCCTTGTATCGACCGTCAGAATTGCAGGTGGGTACGCCGCTGGACTCGGTTGATGCGCTTTATCTCGCCCAAACGAATGCGGAGGGGGATTTCTCGATAGGTTATCTTCCCAGTGAAAGGTTTAACCTGATTGCCTACGATGACCAAAACCACAATGGGCGCTTCAATTCCGGTCACGAACCGTTCGCAGTTCCGGATCGCCATATACTGATCGGGGGAGATGCACCCCTGGAGCAGTTGATGCTGACTTTGAACGAGCGGGATACGATACCTCCGGAAATCATCTCGGTAGCCCACATGCCCGACGGTATGTTGCGGCTGCGATTATCCAAAAACATCGACCTGAAACAGTTGAGTGAGAATCCGGATTGGTGTGTCCTGAGCGCTTCCGACAGCAGCCTTGTTAGACCGGCCGTGGCTTTGCTGGAGTCGGCTGATGAACCGCAGGCGATGTTGAACTTCTGGCCTGGGCAACTGCTTGAGGGTGAATACTCTATATCGTTGACCTATGATGGCGCGTGTGCTCCCATCAGCTTTCCGAAAGTTACCGTGACCGACGACGAGGACGAAAATCCGCCTCGGATAGAACGCTTTCTTCCCGACAACATTCCGATGTTTGCCGACGAGGTTGTCATTGAGTTGACTTTCTCCGAGCCGCTGGATACCACGCTGTTCACGCCTGAAACATTCCTGTTGTGGTTGCAGCCGGACGCGCCGGCTGAGGTTACGCCGTCCTGGCGGGACCCGCTACGCCTTTTGCTGACCCCCGACACGCTTGAGCCGGGCGCGAGATATCGTCTGGAAATAACAGAGTTTGAACTGGCCGATCTCTCTGGTAATCGAGTCGGCGACAGTCTCCGGCAGCATGTTTTTACAATCATTGATGCCGATTCGCTGGGCTCGATTTCCGGTGAGGCTATGATCGAAATCGCCGGTAAGGAAGACGATCCGGTCATGCTCTCGTTTAGCAAAGTCGGTGAACAGCGCACCTTTGACATGGCCGCTTCATCCGGTACCTTCAGGATTGACTTGCCGGCGGGCAAGTATCTGTTATCGGGCTTCATCGACTCCGACGGTGACGGTGAGAAGGGCAACGGTTCCGTAGAACCTTACGCCTTAGCCGAAACAATGGCTGAGTATCCCGATACGATAGCGGTTCGGGCCAGATTCGAAACGGCTGGAATACAGTTTGAGTTTAGGTGATAACGATGTATGAACTATTAGAAAAACTACCGCTGCCACCTCTCCTGCAGATGGCGGCCGGGATTGTCGCAATCATTGTTTTGACAATACTGTTTGCGACTATGGCGCGACTAATACTGAGCCTGATTGCTGACCGCATCGCCAGGCGTACGCGAACGGATCTCGACGACAGATTATTGGCCGGGGTCAAGCGGAGAGTCCCTTACCTGGTATTCGTCATTGGCGCCGTGGCTCTGTTCAATTACCTGGAGCACATCTCCGAAGGCGGCGCGCCGGTACTGTTCCGGACTATCGATGGCGCTCTGTTCGTCGTCGGTGTGTATATCGTTACCGTTATGATTGTCGGTGTGATCTCAACACTGCTCTCCTGGTACACAGAAAACATCGCCTCACGCACTGAGACCACGCTTGATGATGAGTTCGTCCCCCTGGCCGATCGCGTGATCAAGATTATTGCCTATATACTGGCGCTCTTGATTATCCTGGACCATTTCAGTGTCGACATCATGGGTCTGGTGGCGGTGCTGGGTATCGGGTCGCTGGCTATTGCCCTGGCGGCGCAGGAAACGATTGCCAACATGATAGGCGGCTTTGTGATCATGATCGACCGTCCTTTCCGCGTGGAAGATCGAGTGCGGCTTGACGACGGCACGACGGCCGTGGTCGATCAGATCGGAATTCGCTCCACCAAGTTTCGGACTTTCGACAACACTCTGATCATCGTCCCCAACGCCGAACTGATAAAATCAACCGTTCACAACCTCACCTATCCTCATCCGAGGCTGCGCGTGCAGATAGACGTCGGCGTCGGCTACGATTCCGACATAGATCAGGTTCGACAGGTGATGCTTGACGAGGCCGACAAACATTCCATAGTGCTCGCCGACCCAAAGGCGAGTTGGTATTTCCTTGAATTCGGCGACAGTTCGCTCAACGTGTCGTTGCGATGTTGGGTGGCCGATCCATCGGAACGGTTCCGTACCGCCTCGGAATTGCGAGAGGGAATCCTTACTCGCTTCCGTGAAGAAGGCATCGAGATTCCGTTCCCGCAGCGAGTGGTCACCATGGCGCCGGAGACCTCATCGGAGCAAGAACCACAGCGCCGAGCGGACAGAGAAAAGGCGCGTCGGCCGGGACACGCCCCCGGCGGCGGCGGGGATGCCTTCGACGACGACTGACGGCGGTGGTCTCAATTGTCACGTGCGCGGCGGACGTCCCCGTCTACCGCGCTCAGAAGGTTGTTATTGTGCCCGCGTGGTCTTCAGACCGCGCGGGTTTCGTGGCCGAGCCTGAAGATTCGCCGGGCACAGCGCTCAGTAGGGCAGGATCCCTGCGATCCTGCCAACCAGGCTGTCAGCCAGAGACGGCTGACAGCACACTCACAAACGACGCGCGAGGCGCCAGAGACGAGCTTGCCCCCGCTTTTGCCTTGACTAACCTCCAAACACACCTTTATAATGCGACCGATTTTGTTAGTGTGTTCGGATTGTCTACAAAAGGAGCCATCACTTGACTGTGGCTGAGAAAACTGTTTATGCCGGTATCGATATCGGCGGCACCAATATAAAGTTCGGACTGGTCGACGCCGACGGTCATGTGATCTATCGTCGGCAGCGTCCGACAATGGCGAAAAAGGGACCAACGCCGCTGATGCATCTGGTGACTAATATCGCCGAACAACTACTCCTGTATGCGGCCGAGGAAAATCATCAAATCAACTGGCTTGGTGTCGGCACACCGGGCGCGGTCGATTCTCGCACCGGTGTGGTCATCGGTCCTTGTCCCAATATCAAGGGTTGGCAGGGGATGGAGATCGGACGCCGCCTAAAGGAGCGATTGAACATGCCGGTGTATGTCGATAACGACGCCAACTTGGTGGCGCTGGCTGAGGCGCGATTGGGAGCAGCGGTCGGGTCAAAATCAGTGGTGTGCGTTACCGTCGGCACCGGTATCGGTGGCGGCATAGTGTTGGACGGCGCGCTCTGGCGGGGCGCCACCTACTCAGCCGCGGAACTGGGTCATATATCCATCTGTTATGATGGACCGACGTGTGGCTGTGGGCGACAGGGGTGTATTGAAGCTTACTGTTCCTCGGGTGCGATCCTGCAGCGGGCGCGGTCAAAGCTTAAGGCGAACCCTTCGCCGACTTTCGATTCTGTTCTTAAAGGGAATATCGAGAACATGACCATCAAGAAGCTGTTCACCGCTCTGAAAAAAGGGGACGCCGTGGCGAGGGAGACGCTGGATGAAACAGCCGTCTATCTCGGCACCGGGCTGGCCGGGGTGGTGAATCTTTTGAACCCCGACACCGTAGTCATAGGAGGTGGCGTGGCCGACGGCGGCGGCGGTTTTCACGAGATGGTTGCCGTGGAAATTAAGAAACGCGCCTTCGATTCCGCTGTAGAAAACCTGAGAGTGGTTAAAGCCACTCTCGGTAATGACGCCGGCTTTATTGGAGCCGGACTTTTGGGAGAGATTAGTAAATGACCGACACTAAGTCGAATCGACAAACAGAACCCAAAGACGACCGTCCGCTCACTTTCAAACTGGCCGGCTGGTACGGATTCATCTTTGCCGCTATTTTTATCATCTATGGCGGCGTCAAAGTGGTCTTGAGTTTCCTTGACCACAACTATGACGACTTGGCTCAGCCGATTATCTTCCTGCTCATTGGGTTGGGGTTGTTGGTCCCGGCCTTCGGCTACAGGGAACTGAAAAGTTGGGGTTACTGGGGTTTGATCGGTATCAATGGGGTGGTATTGATCCTGGCGGCGATCGGTTACCACCAGTACGAAAACATCGTGCTGCTGGTCTTATCGGCGGCGGCGCTCGCGACCTTGTTCGCCCCCGCGACCAAACAGTATTTGTTCAAGGGTCGCTAACATTTCATTTGACATCGTCCGACAAAGCGATAAATTGCGCTTTCCGTTCGCCATCGTGGGCGGCGGATTTCTTGTGTTGGCGCCCTAGCTCAGTTGGTAGAGCAACGGACTGAAAATCCGTGTGTCCGCAGTTCAATTCTGCGGGGCGCCACTTTTTTTGTGGGTGGAGGATTTCTCAAAAATCACGGAACGGGGACTTCTTGGTCAAGTAAAAAGTTGGGGCTGGAATGCGATCGGTGCTGCAGCGTGTCACTTGATATCCTCGGCAACTACTTCAGCAGTCGCGCAAGAAAATCATCGAGGCCCAGCAGAATGAAAGCTAAGACTAAAGCTGCAATGAGAACTATCTTAATGACCTCCATCCCGACCTCAGCCAAAAACCCCTTCCTCCAACTCATGAGTGTGTCGATCTTACCCTCGATTGTGGTGATTTGGCTCTTAACAGTGCCGAGACTCGCGAGAATAATATTGTGGGCTTGGCTGTTCTGGTATATCCGTTTTTTATGTATCAGCTTGATTGCGTTTTCCACGTTCTCGGCGAATGGCGATAATTGGAAAGGCTTCTGTAGGTAGTCTATAGGAACAACGCATCGGTCATGTAATGATAAGAACTTTTCCCGGGACTCCTTGCCTCCGTAACCGGTAATGATTACAACTCCTACGACATGCTTGTGCAAGTTGAGGAGTGACTCCACAACCTCTGCGCCGTCCATTCGTGGCATTCTAAGATCAAGGAGGATAACGTAGATTTCGTCACCGAGCAACTCAAGGACACTCAGACATTCAAGCCCGTCCTCTGCTGTGTGGACATTTGTAAAACCATCACCGCTGAGAGATTCCTGCAATATTCGGCGCATATTTGCATCGTCATCGACAATGAGTACACCCTTGTCTTTTGAGTTCACTTGTCCTCTGTCCTCGTCAGCCAATATCTATAAAGTCGTCTTGCTTATGCCTTACACGTGGGCTGTAGCGGAGTCTTGTCATTCGGCCGCCAAAAAAGGTTGCGTGTCAATTTCTATGCGAAAATACAGGAGTTGAGCGTTTGGGGCAAGGAAAGAGATTGGGGGTGTCTCAGCATGGCTCAGAAGCTCTTGCGCTTGAACTGGCGGCGGAGTGCGAGCAGGAAAAAGGCGATCAACGTGACAATGAGAGGGATCTGTAGTCCTGCCAACGCCTCCTGGAAAGGACTCAACAGAATGGCGGACAGCTTCTCTCGACTGAAAGTCAGGAACGATATGTTCTTGAAGAACACGGTCCAGTAGTCGCCGTCCAGACCTTGAAACAGAAAGCAATCGGCCGGGTTGAGACTGAAGGTATACGAAATGGACTCCTGCTGCCCGAACGCAACGTCGGATGCGGCGGAGGGATTGATCCCCCCCCACAGAATGATGGCCGGGAATAGAAGAAGGACAAGCATTAGCCACATGAAGGGCCTCAGATAGCTCTGGCCGTAGAGAGAGACTTTCCTGTAGAACCAGCTGGGTATCAAGTATCGCCACTCTCGATTGGTCTTCCTGTTTATGTCCATCTCGGCGACGTAGAAGTGACTGGCATCGGCGTAACGGTTGTGATTCGTGTAGTTGACCTGCAAACCCCGATATATATTCCCCACCTCCTCCCATTCTTCTGACACGGGGTCAAGCTCATCGGCCACCGCTCTCCTGAATAGCAGGTTCTTGCCAAAGAGTTTGCGTCGCCTGGGCCACTTAACATTGGAGAATTCAAGTCGGGAGATATCTGTCCTGAAAAAGTGACAGTTGTGGAGGTCGACATGATCGAACGTCAATAGAGCTTTTTCAGCCATCGTTAAGTCTTGGAAATCCGCCTGCCCGGAGAACTCGGCATTTATGAAATTCGCTTCCCCAGAGAACTGGGCATAGCTGAAATCCGCCTCCCCGGAGAACTGGGCATCCTTAAATAACGTTTCGCCGGAGAACTTGGCATAGCTGAAATCCGCCGCGACTGAGAACTGGATATCGAAGAAAATCGCTTCCCCGAAGAACTGGGCGCCGGAGAAACTCTCCCCCCAGGTGAACTGGGCATGGTGGAAACTCGCCTCCCCGGAGAACTTGGCATCGACGAACCCCGCCTCCCCTGAGAACTTGGCGCTGGAGAAGTTCGCCTCCCCTGAGAACTGGGCATCGTTGAACCACGCCTCCGAGGAGAACTGGGCTTTGACGAAGTTCGCCTCCCCGGAGAACTTGGCATTTTCGAGAATCGCTGACCCCGAGAACCGAGCATTTCCGAAATTCGCCATCCCGGAGAACTTGGAATCAGTGAAATCCGCCTCCCCAGAGAACTCGGCACCGCGGAAATCCGCCTTCTCGGAAAACCTGGCATAACTGAAATGCGCCACCCCGGAAAACTTGGCCTTCAAGAAATACACGTTCTTCGGAAACTCCACTCCCTCGAAACTGAATCCATCGGGAAAGACAAAGCTTATGAAATCATGGCGATCGTCACGTGCCAGTTGCTCGTCGACTTCCTTCCGGAGGAGGGCAACGTCCTTATCCGGGTTCTCAGAATGGCAGATGCACTTCTCGCCGTCGATTACAGGCCGACCGCACGGTCCGCCGCCATACATCTTTACCTGGCATGTCTTCTGTTCTTCAACCAATTGAAAGCCCTTCCTAGCCGTCAAGCGGTTTTCGTAGCAACAACTTGATGGAGGCAATCTACCTCATGTTCGTGATACTGGCAAGTACGATGTGAGCGGAGTGACCGTGCGTGCCGGGATTATGACTTGTCTGCGGTGTATGACTTTTTGGGATGCGCGCCTCGTAAGGTGCTGTCGCGCAACGCACTTCTAAAGGACTGAAAATCCGTGTGTCCGCGGTTCAATTCTGCGGGGCGCGACTTTTCTTATTGCCAGTATCGCAGAACTTCCTAATAACACCCACGACATAACCTTCGCGACATTGTAGTCCTTGTACTTTTCATTATGTCGCCACCGCTTTTACTCGTATTATTCCTAACCAGAGTGTCGGCCTGGACCGAAAACGTGAAAGAAGGCAAGGGCGGACAACAGTGGCAGGTGGAAACGGGTAGGTGCGAGTCCACATATCAAAGCGCGGCATACGATGACCAGGGATATTAAGAAACAGCTCTCAGAACTTCTCGCCGAACGGATCTTGGTTCTCGATGGCGCCTTCGGCACGCTGATCCAGGCGAAGGAACTGAGCGAGTCGGATTTCCGGGGTGAGTTGTTCGCCGATCATCCCGTAGACGTGCTCGGCAACTACGATCTTTTGTCACTAACACGACCCGATGTTATCGAAGAGATTCACACGCTGTACCTGAACGCCGGCGCCGATATCATAGAGACCAACAGCTTCACGGCCAACGCAATCTCGCAGGCTGATTTTCGCACCGAGAAGATTGTCCGTGATATGAACCTGGCTGCCGCCCGGCTGGCTCGACAGGCGGCTGACCGTTTCACGGCAGAGGACCCATCGCGGCCTCGTTTTGTGGCCGGATCGCTCGGCCCGACCAATCGCACTTGCTCAATTTCACCGGATGTGAACGATCCTGCTTATCGTAACGTTACTTTCGACCAACTCCGTCAGGCCTACGCAGATCAGGCCGAGGCCTTGCTTGATGGCGGTGTCGACATTTTGCTGATCGAAACGGTTTTCGACACGCTTAATGCCAAGGCCGCCCTGGTCGCCGTGAGCGAACTGTTCGAACAGCGCGGCTGCACCGTACCCGTGTGGGTCTCCGGCACCATCACCGATGCCTCCGGTCGCACTCTGTCCGGTCAGACGCCAGAGGCGTTCTGGATTTCCATCAGTCACGCTGACTTGTTCTGTGTTGGGTTGAACTGCGCTATGGGGGCTGCGGGGTTGCGGCCGCACCTGGCGGAACTGGCCCGCGTGGCCAACACGATGGTCTCTGTTCATCCTAATGCCGGTCTGCCCAATGAACTTGGCGGTTATGACGAGACGCCGGAACAGACCGCGTCGGTACTGAAAGAGTTCGCCGAGACCGGGTTGGTCAACATCGTAGGTGGCTGTTGCGGCACCACCCCTGAACACATCAGAGCCACCGCCGAGGCCGTCAGAGATATCAAACCGCGCGCGGTGCCTGATGTCCCGAAGAGGTGTCGGCTCGCCGGTCTGGAACCGTTGGAGATTCGACCCGACTCGCTCTTTGTCAATGTCGGTGAGCGCACGAATGTTGCCGGATCGGCCCGCTTTGCACGACTGATCCGCGAGGAGAAACATGAAGAGGCGCTCAGAATCGCTCGCCTCCAGGTGGAAGGCGGCGCCCAGATTATCGACGTCAACATGGATGCACCCCTTTTTGATGCTCCCAGGGCGATGACTCGGTTCTTGAACATGGTAGCATCCGACCCGCAGATCGGCCGCGTGCCGGTCATGATCGACTCGTCGGATTGGGAGGTGATCGAGGCCGGTCTGAAGTGTCTTCAGGGGAAAGGGGTGGTGAACTCGATCAGCCTAAAAGACGGTGAAGAAGAGTTCCTGCGGAGGGCTCGGTTGATTCGCAGGTATGGCGCCGCCGTGCTGGTGATGGCGTTTGATGAACAGGGACAAGCCGACAGCTTTCAGCGCAAGATCGATGTGTGCACGCGCTCCTATCAATTGCTCGTTGACCACGGTTTTCCACCGGAGGATATCATCATTGATCCGGCCATCCTCACTATCGCCACCGGTATGGATGAGCACAACGATTATGCTGTGGCTTTTATCGAAGCGTGTCGCACCATAAAGAAAAACCTCCCGCACTGTCTGGTCAGCGGTGGTGTCAGCAATCTGTCGTTTGCTTTTCGTGGTCATGATGTCATCCGCGAGGCGATGCACGCAGTGTTTTTGTATCACGCGGTGCGGGCCGGGATGGACATGGGGATTGTCAACGCCGGGCAGTTGATCGGCTACGATGAAATCGACCCGGAACTGCGCGAAGTTGTTGAGGATGTCGTGTTGAACCGAACCCCCGACGCTACCGCCCACCTGGCCGACCTGGCTACTCGGACCCGGCGCAAGAAAACGGTCGAACCCAGTGAAGGGTTCTGGCGACTGGAACCGGTGACAACCCGGCTGGCGCAGTCGCTCGTCAGCGGAGTGGTCGATTATGTTGAACATGACGTCGAAGAAGCGCGGCGAGAACTGGGCGATGCCCTGTCGGTTATCGAGGGGCCGTTGATGAATGGCATGAACAAAGTCGGCGAACTTTTCAGCGAAGGGAAGATGTTTCTGCCGCAGGTAGTCAAGGCGGCGCGCGTAATGAAAAAGGCGGTCGCGGTGCTGACGCCGTACATTGATGCGTCCAAGTCGGGTGAACGAAGCTCGCGAGGGAAATTGCTCCTGGCCACTGTCAAGGGAGATGTGCACGATATCGGCAAGAACATCGTTGCGGTTGTACTGGAATGCCACGGCTATGAAGTGATGGACCTGGGTGTGATGGTACCGAACGAGAAGATCCTCGAAACGGCGGCGCGTGAGGGAGTAGATGTTATCGGCGTGAGCGGTCTTATCACGCCATCGTTGGAAGAGATGGTGCGTCTGGCGCGTGAGATGGAGAAGCGCGGTTTGACAGTTCCGCTCTTGATCGGAGGAGCAACGACCTCGAGTTTACACACGGCCGTTCGAATCGACCCGGCCTACACGGGTCCGGTCGTTAATGTCAGTGATGCCTCACGGGCGCCCGGCGTCGTCGGAAATCTTCTGGGTGGGGCCAACTCCGAGTTTGTGCACCGCACCAAAGACGAATATCAGCGACTGCGCGAGCGAAGAGTGACAAAGACCGACAGCCTGCAGATTATATCGCTGGCCGATGCTCGCCGCAACCGACTTCGTCTCGACTGGGAGAAGTTCTCGCCAACCAAACCGGCCATTCCCGGGGTGACGACGTTTAACGACTACCCCCTCGCGGAATTAGCGCCGTATATTGACTGGACTCCATTTCTCCACGTCTGGAAGCTCAAAGGTCGCTATCCCGAGATTCTCAAGGACGCTCGGTACGGCCAGCAAGCACAACAGTTGATGGCTGATGCTAAGGAACTGCTTGATACTATTGTGAACGAGAAGCAGGTGCAGGCGAGGGCGGTGATCGGGCTTTTTCCGGCCAATTCCACCGGCGACGATATCGAAATCTACGATGACGAGTCGCGCGACAGCGTCCGGGCCGTGTTGCATACGCTGCGCCGACAGCAGCCATCCGCCGGGAGTGGACACAGCGTCTGTCTGGCTGATTTCGTGGCGCCACGTGAATCGGAAGTGGCTGATTATGTTGGGGCCTTTGCCGTCAGCGCCGGATTCGGCGCCTCGGAGTTAGCAGGTCGCTATGAACAGGACGGCGATGATTACAGCGCGATCATGGTCAAGGCTCTGGCTGACCGTCTGGCTGAAGCGTTGGCCGAAAGAATGCACCAGCGGGTGCGCAAAGAGCTTTGGGGATATGCCGCCGACGAGCAACTCGACAACGAGGCCCTGATCAGGGAGAAACAGATAGGTATCCGCCCCGCGCCGGGTTATCCGGCCTGCCCTGATCACTCTGAGAAGCAAACTCTGTTCAGCCTTCTTGATGTTGAGCGCAGAATCGGCATCAGTCTGACCGAAACTTATGCGATGACGCCTCCGGCCTCGGTGAGCGGATACTATTTTGCACATCCGAAGTCGCATTATTTTTCGGTTGGAAAGATTGACAAAGATCAACTTGCAGAATATGCTCGACGCAAGAAACTGCCGATTGAAGAAATGAAGCGATGGCTGCCGTCGAATCTGATCGAAACCTGAGGATATGCGCCGGACGCAACGGCCCCTACGATGCCGGCTACCTGAGTTGTAAACAGCAGAGGGAAGAGAATGTTTGTTACTGAGCGATTATACCGAGCCGCCAACCCGTTGTTCAGCTATGAGATTATCCCACCGCCACGCGGTCGGTCGGCTCGCGAGATTCTCGATATCGTCGAGCAGATTGTGCCTTTCGAGCCACCGTTCATCGACGTGACGAGCCACTCAGCGGTTGCGCAATATGAAGAACTGTCCGACGGCGGTGTCCGGCGTTGCATCAATCGCAAGCGTCCGGGTACGATCAGCATCTGCGCCATTATTCATCACCGCTACAACATAGACACCGTACCGCACATTCTTTGTCGCGGTTTCACCCGTGAGGAGACCGAGGATGTCATGATTGAACTCGGTTTTCTCGGCATTCATAATGTGTTGGCTGTGCGGGGAGATGAGACCAACTATGAGAAGTCGGTCAGCGGTGGCCGCAGCGTTAATGTCTATGCCAATGAACTCGTGCATCAACTGAGTGATCTTCGCCAGGGCAGGTACCTCGAGGATATCGAGAATACCGAACCGTTCGATCTCTGCATCGGCGTTTGTGGTTATCCCGAGAAGCATGTTGAGGCTCCTAATCTCAAGACCGACATCCAGCGGCTGAAACAAAAAGTCGAGGCCGGAGCCGATTATATCGTCACCCAGATGTTCTTCGACAACCAGCGGTTTTTCGAGTTTGTCGACGAGTGTCGAAAGGCCGGCATCAAGGTACCGATTATCCCTGGTCTCAAAGTTATCAATAGTATGCGTCAGTTGACCAGTCTGCCGAAGAACTTCCAGATCAGCATCCCAGACGAACTGGCCGATGAAATCCAGGAGAATCCGAAGCACGCCAAAACGATTGGTGTCAACTGGGCGGTCCGGCAATGTGAGGAACTGTTTAACAATAACGTTCGCTGCATCCACTTCTTTGTGCTCAATGATGTCCGATCGGTGCTAAAAGTGGTGAAGCAGTTTTGACCTACACTGGCTCGCCGGTCGGATTCGTGGCAACAAATGTTCCAAAAACCCCTTTGCCTTTTGCGGGTTTGCCTTTATTATCTCACGGGAAACGTTTTGTGGCGATGAAGCTGCAATACCAGGAGAGAGAATGTCGAAAAACTTTGCGCTGACCGGAGCTTCCGGATATATCGCACCGCGCCATTTGAAGGCGATCAAAGAGACCGGTAACCAGTTGGTAGCCGCCGTCGATCCGCATGATTCGGTCGGGGTGCTGGACGGTTACTTTCAGAACGTACGCTTTTTCACCGAGTTTGAGCGCTTCGACCGGCACGTCGAAAGGCTCCGTCGGCAGAGTAAAGATAAGGCCGTGCACTATGTCAGTATCTGCTCCCCCAACTATTTGCACGATGCCCACGCCCGGTTTGCGCTACGAGTAGGCGCCCACGCTGTTTGTGAAAAACCATTGGTACTCAACCCGTGGAACATAGATGCCCTCGAAGAATTGCAACAGGAGAGCGACCGACGCATTTACACGGTTTTGCAACTGAGAGTGCATCCATCAATAGTGGCGTTACGTGAGAAACTCCGCGCCCAACCAGCCGACAAGAAGCACGAGGTGCGCCTGACTTACATCACATCGCGAGGCCCCTGGTATCTCGTTTCGTGGAAAGGTCAGCCGGAGCGTTCCGGCGGGCTGGCTACAAACATCGGCATACACTTTTTTGACATGCTCATGTGGTTGTTTGGTGATGTGCAGTACAACAATGTCCACGTGGCCACAGCTACCAAGGTTGGTGGATTTATCGAACTGCAGAATGCACGGGTACAATGGTTTCTGTCTATTGATCGCGAGGACCTGCCGCCTGAGGCAGTGCAAAGCGGTCAGCCCACCTATCGCTCGATCACTATCGACGGCGAGGATATCGAGTTCTCGGGCGGGTTCACCGACCTGCACACTATCGTGTATCAAGATATCCTGGCCGGCTGCGGCTTCGGTCTGGAAGACGCGCGACCGTCGATCGTACTCGTGCACAGTATCCGTAGCGCGCAGCCGACCGGTGTTACGTTAGATTCGCATCCGTTCATGCGACAGGGTCGATAAAGTACGCCACCAGGATCACGAGGATCCTGACCTGCAAGAAACACTGCAGCGAGATGTAGCCGCTCTCACCAGGTGACGGCAGGACACTCAGAGTAAGTCCGGCGTCCATCGAATTGATTTGCTTGCGGTGCTTCTATGGGGGTTTTCGCGTGGTGCAGGGCTTGAGGATGCCCGTAGCGCACCGACGCGGTTTTATCTTGTGGATGTTCCGGAACGATCTTATTACACTAATGAAGTTGTATATGACTAGGTGCGCCATGACAAATCACGAACGACGTATCGCAATAACCGGCGGAGCCGGTTTCATCGGATCGAACTTGCTGTTGCAACTGCTGCCAAAGTACCCGTCGTACTTTTTCGTAAATGTCGATTGCCTGACCTATGCCGGCAATCTCAGCAACCTGCGCTCCGTCGAAACTTGTGACAACTACGCCTTCGAGAAACTGGACATACGTGACCGCTCAGCCGTTGCGGACTGTTTTGAGCAACACCGGATCGACAGTGTCATCCACTTGGCGGCGGAGTCGCATGTCGACAGATCGATAGACGGTCCGATGTTGTTCGTGCAGACCAACGTGGTCGGTACCGCCAACTTGCTTGACGCCGCCTTGAAACAACGCGAGCGGATTGGACAATTCCGTTTTCATCACGTTTCGACCGACGAAGTTTACGGATCGCTCGGCGACACCGGTTATTTCACCGAGACAACACCATACCGACCGAACTCGCCGTATGCGGCATCGAAGGCGGCAGCCGATCATCTGGTCAGAGCTTATCATAAAACGTACGGATTGGATGTAGTCACTACCAACTGCTCCAACAACTATGGCCCCTACCAATTTCCCGAGAAGTTGATTCCCCTGATGATACGTAACGCCCGGGAAGGACTGTCGCTGCCGGTCTATGGCGATGGGAAAAACGTCCGTGACTGGCTGTACGTCGAGGATCACTGCCAGGCTCTTGATCTGGTTTTTCACCGGGGCAGCGCGGGTGAGACCTACAACATCGGAGGACACAACGAGATTGCCAATGTCGACCTGGTGACTTTCGTGTGCAACATTATGGATGAACTGTTGGGTGGTGGTCCGAGGCGAGATATGATAGAGTTTGTCGCCGATCGGCCAGGGCATGATCGGCGGTATGCTATCGATGCCTCAAAGATTGAAAAGGAACCTGGTTGGATACCGAATGTGTCGTTTGAGGAGGGGATCAGGGCAACGGTCGGTTGGTATCTCGACAACGAGCAGTGGCTGGCCGAATGCGCCAGCGGGGAGTACCTGAAATACTATGACAAGATGTACAGCAATCGGTAAGGATAATCTCCGATGAATCAAGTGTTGAACAAAGGAATAATACTGGCCGGCGGCAGCGGTACGAGACTCTTTCCGGCCACGCACGTGGTCTGCAAACAACTCCTCCCGGTGTATGACAAACCGATGATTTACTATCCGCTGTCGACGTTGATGTTATTCGGTATTACAGAGATATTGCTGATCTCGACGCCCGAGGATACGCCGCGATTTGAGGCGCTGTTTGGTGATGGGCGTTCGCTTGGCCTGAACATCACTTATCGTGTGCAAGAGCAGCCAAAGGGGATCGCTCAGGCCTTTCTGATCGGCGAGGAGTTCATCGGCCATGATCCGGTAGCGCTGATCTTGGGCGACAACATCTTTTACGGCGCCTATGACTTCCTGCGCGCTGCGAACTCGTTTCGTGAGGGAGCGATGGTGTTCGGCTATTACGTCCGTGATCCCGAGCGGTATGGTGTGGTCGAGTGGGACGCCGAAGGTCGGGTGGTTTCTGTCGAAGAGAAGCCGAAACAGCCGAAGTCTAACTACGCCGTTACCGGATTGTACCTGTACGATTCCGATGTGGTCGAGATCGCCCGGTCACTCAAACCGTCGGCGCGGGGCGAACTTGAAATCACCGATGTCAATCGCGCCTATCTTGCGCAGGGTGGCCTGAAAGTAGTGCGGTTAGGGCGCGGCATTGCCTGGCTGGACACCGGAACCTACGAAAGCATGCTGGATGCCGGGAATTTCATTGCGACTATTGAGCGGCGGCAGGGACAGAAAATCGCCTGCATCGAAGAGATCGCCTACCGTATGCGTTTCATCAATCGCTCGCAGGTGCAGACAGTACTGGACAATATGGTCGACAATGCCTACAAAAAATACCTGGCCGAGGTCATCACCGAGGTCGACAGTGGCTTGTGACATTATGGTCACCGGTTGCCGCGGGCAACTTGGTCGCGATTTGGTCGCATCGTTTTCAGCGGATCATTCAGTTCGTGGTGTCGACCTGGATGAATTAGACATTCGGGATCGTGAGCGTACTCTTGAGGCCATCCGAAAAGCCGATCCAGGCACAGTCTTACACGCAGCAGCATACACCGACGTTGACGGGTGCGAGGGAAACAGGGAATTGGCTATGGCTGTAAACGCGGACGGCGCCGAGAATATAGCATTGGCCTGTCGCAAAGTCGGAGCCCGGATAGTGTACTATTCGACCGATTATGTCTTTGACGGCAATGCTGATCGTCCGTATACTGAAGACGACCAAACCAATCCACAGACGGTTTACGGGCAAAGCAAACTGGCCGGCGAGCAGGCAGTGCAAAACGCGCTGGACGATTACGTAATACTACGTATTGCCTGGCTGTACGGACGGCACGGACGCAACTTTGTCAAGACCATGATCAAGCTCGGTTTTCAGCAGAGGCGTGACCGGCATGGAGGACGAGAGATTGCACCCCTCAAGGTAGTGGATGACCAACTCGGCGCCCCCTGCTGGACGATGGATATTGCCAGGCAGACCCGGGCGGTTCTGTCGGGTCGGCATACAGGCCTGTTTCACGCCACGTCCGGGGGTGAGACCTCCTGGTATGGATTGGCGCAAGCGATCTTTGCAGCCATGGACATAGACGTTGTGGTAGAAGCATGTACCAGCGACGAGTTCCCACGACCGGCGCCACGTCCCAAGCGATCCACCTTGTCCAATCAACGTCTGAATGAGGCCGGGCTGAACGTGATGCCGGACTGGAAAACACCCCTTGAGACGTTCTTGCACGAGCATAGTAAGGAGATACTCTGTGAACTGTAATATAGATGGCGTTGTCATAAACGAGATCAGTAAGCACCACGATAACCGCGGTTGGCTGGCGGAACTGTTCCGTCACGATGAAATGGATGCCGATTGCTTTCCGGCCATGGCGTATATTTCAGTCACCAGGCCTGACGTCGCCCGCGGTCCGCATGAACATGCCGAACAAACCGATCTTTTCTGCTTTCTCGGACCGTCCACATTTCGTCTCTACCTGTGGGACAACCGTCGGCAATCGCCCACCTTTGGCCAAAAAGCTGTTCTTGACGTGGGCGAAAATGATCACGCTCTGGTCATTGTGCCGCCCGGCGTGGTGCACGCCTATCGCAATATCGGAGATATCGACGGGTTAGTCTTCAATGCGCCCAACCGACTCTATGCCGGCGAAGGCAAGCGCCAACCGGTCGACGAGATCCGGCACGAGGACGACCCCGAGTCTCCATTCCAACTTGATTGAAGCTTGATCGCTCTTACCCGCATCAGCCACTCTGGAACAGTTTGCCCATTGGGCGGGAATCTATTTTCCAATTGGGCGACATTTCTCACCGCGGTTGATATCGCAATAACTTGTCCTGCCGCCACTTAGCCCGCTCGGCACACGTTTTGTTTATGACCGGAGCGTACAGGTGCCGGTGATCGCTTGCGACGCCGACCGCAGTTGCCATAAATGAGAGCCAACGGCACGACGGCGGCTCCGCGAACAGGGATGACGTGCTATGTTGACAGGGAAGTCAATACTCGTGACGGGTGGAACCGGTTCTTTCGGCAAAGAGTTTACGCGAACGGTCCTCACTCGTTACCCCGATATCCGAAGGCTGGTCATTTACTCCCGCGATGAACTGAAACAGTTCGATATGAGCCAGCAGTTTCCGGAATCGAAATATCACCAAATGCGCTATTTCATCGGCGACGTGCGCGACAAGGAACGCTTATACAGGGCCTTGGAGGGCATTGACATCGTTGTGCACGCCGCCGCACTAAAGCAAGTACCGGCAGCCGAGTATAATCCGTTCGAAGCCGTCAAGACCAACGTCACCGGCGCGGCCAACGTGATCGATGCCTGCATCGACCGCAACGTCCGGAAAGTCGTGGCGCTGAGCACCGACAAGGCGGCGGCGCCGATCAACCTCTATGGCGCTACCAAGCTCTGCTCGGACAAGATGTTTGTTTCGGCCAACAACTTCAAAGGGGATCGCGATCTCAAGTTCTCCGTTGTGCGCTACGGCAATGTCATGGGTAGTCGGGGAAGTGTCATCCCGTTCTTCCTTAACAAGCGGTCCGAGGGCGTCATCCCCATCACCGACCCGCGCATGACGCGATTTAACATCACTTTGCAGGAAGCGGTAGAGCGGGTTCTGTATGCCCTTGCTCACATGTGGGGCGGCGAATTATATGTTCCCAAGATTCCCAGCTATCGCATCACCGATCTGGCCGAGGCTATCGCACCGGATTGTCGACAGGAGGTGATCGGTATCCGTCCGGGGGAGAAGCTGCACGAGGAAATGATAACGGAGACCGATGCGCTGGCCAGCCTGGAATTCGAGAACCACTTCGTCATTCTGCCTTCAATGAGACTCTGGGATGTGTCACAATATCTGGAAACGTTCGGCGGCAGTCGCTGTCGTCCGGGTTTTTCGTATTCCAGCGGCACCAACTCAGAATGGCTCAACGTCGAGCAATTGCGGCGGTTGATCAGGGAACACATCGATCCCAACTTTGCTGCCGGTGACGATCCTCCCAAACACGAGGGCCATCGCGCGATGTCGCTGAAGACGATCCGGGAGGACCTTCAGGCGGTCGCAGCGGCCAAAGTATGACGTGTGTCACCACACAGCTACCGTTCTTGCCCTACGGGCGCCAGCATGTCGATGAAGAAGATATCCAGGCGGTGGTTGATGTCCTGCGTTCCGACTGGTGGACCCAGGGGCCGGCTATTCCTGCTTTCGAGCGAAAACTTGCTGATTACGTCGGCGTTGCTGAGGCGGTGGCTTGTGCCAACGGTACGGCGGCGCTGCACTTGACGATGTTGGCATTAGGCATCGGACCCGGAGATGTGGTCGTCACCAGCGCCAACAGTTTTCTATCTTCGGCTAATTGTGCTCGGTTCGTGGGTGCGGATGTTCGCTTTATCGACATCGACCCGGAGACCGGATTGATGGACCTCACCTTGCTGTCCGATATGCTGACAGCCGATACCGATCACGAAATCAAGGGTGTCATACCCGTTCATTTCGCCGGTCAGCCGGTCGATCTGGTGAGACTCCACGAATTGGCGACTGCACACGGCGCGTATGTCGTCAGCGATGCCTGTCATGCTCTCGGAGCCGCCTACCAACACAAAAGTGCCTCGTATCGCGTCGGCAGCGGGCAACACAACGATGCGGCCGTTTTCTCGTTTCATCCCGTTAAGCATGTGGCCATGGGGGAAGGTGGCGCGGTTTCTACCGATGATCCGGTTCTGGCGGAACGACTACGGTTACTGCGGAACCATGGGATGCAGAAATGTGACTTCGTAAACTCAGATATGGCGATGGCGTCCTCCGGCGATGACAACCCGTGGTACTACGAGATGCAGCAGTTGGGGCACAACTACCGTTTGACCGATATTCAAGCCACGCTCGGTGCCAGCCAATTGAAGAGACTTGATTGGTCAGTGCAAACCAGAAACAAACTGGCGACGCATTATCGCCACCTGATAGCCGACCGATTCGACAGTTCGGTGCTACGCCCGCTTGCGCAATGCCCCGGCGTCACTAACGCCTATCATCTTTTCGTCATTCAGGTGGAGTTCGAGCATTTCGGAATTGATCGCGCCAGCGTAATGCATCGACTAAAAGCAGCCGGCATCGGCACCCAGGTACACTACATCCCGATCTATCTGCAACCATACTATCGAAAGCTATACGGCGGTCGTCCCGGCGATATGCCGAACACCGATCGGTATTACGCGCGGGCCTTGAGTCTGCCCATGTATCCCGACTTGAACGAATCCGACTGTGAACGTGTGATCGACGAGCTGCACCGCATTCTCAACCAGGGGAATGACCACCGTGACGCCCCATGAAAACAGTACCGCGAAAATCGGTCTCGGTACCGTGCAATTCGGACTTGACTACGGAATCGCCAACCCAAACGGTCGCGTTCCCTTTGACGAGGTAGAGCAAATAGTCGGTCGGGCCGCTACTTTAGGTATTACGGTGCTGGATACGGCGGCTCTTTACGGTGTCAGTGAGGAGACGCTGGGGCGGATTCTCGGACCCGAACATCCGTTTCACATAATCACCAAGACTCCCAGGGCGGCGGGTGATCGAATCACCGAGAACGATGCGGCTGATCTCACCGGCACATTTGATCGTTCCCTGCAGCGTCTCCAGCAGCAAAGCGTTTATGGCTTGCTTATCCATGATGCCGACGATCTGCTGAAACCAGGTGGCCAGCTTTTGATCGACGCGCTCCGGCGAGTTCGGGACTCAGGTCGCGTAACCAGGATCGGCGTGTCAGTTTACACCGGGGCCCAACTCGATTCCGTTCTTGACCTGTTCACCCCGGACCTGGTGCAACTCCCTTTGAACGTGCTGGACCAGCGACTGATCGCCGACGGTCGACTCGACCGCCTGCACCAAATGGGGGTGGAGGTCCATGCCCGCTCGGTGTTCCTGCAGGGGCTGCTGTTGATGGAGCCACAGGCGCTTGATGCCTACTTCGACCCAGTGCGAGACTGTATCGAGAGCTACCGGGACGGTATAAAACGAACCGGCGCTACGCCGTTGGAAGGGGCGCTTCGCTTTGCCCTCGGCCTGTCACAAATCGATACGGTCATAGTAGGCGTCTGTTCCCGACAGGAGCTTGAGGATATTTGTGTTGCCTCGATGCGCCGCGATTTCCCGGAGATCGATTTCAGCCGATGGGCCGTCAATGATCCGCACTACGTGAATCCATCACAGTGGCGATTGAAACAAACGGCAACTGCCGGTCGGAGGTAATCAATGGTTCTTGCGATTGTCCAGGCCCGTCTGTCGTCGACGCGTTTGCCGGGAAAGGTTCTCATGCCGATTCTGGGACGTCCGATGTTATGGCGCCAACTGGAACGAGTGAAGCTGGCAAAAAGCATTGACCGTCTGATAGTTGCCACCAGTGACCAGCCTGAGGATCGGCAACTGGTAGACATGTGCCGAGAGTTCGGTATCGAATGCTACTGCGGCAGTCTTGATGACGTGCTTGATCGGTTCTACCAGGCGGCCCGGCGCTATCAGGCTGACCACATCGTGCGGCTTACCGGCGATTGCCCGGTTGCCGATCCGCAAGTGATCGATGCCGTCATTGATTGCTATCGATCAGGAGACTGCGACTACGCCTCCAACATCAACCCGCCCACATTTCCCGACGGAATAGATGTAGAAGTCATGCGTTTCGATTGTCTGGAGCAGGCGTGGCGAGAAGCCAAGCTGCCTTCACAGCGCGAACATGTGACGCCGTTTATCTGGCAACAACCGCAGCGTTTCAAACTTGTCAACTTCGCCAACGACACAGACCTTTGTCACTTGCGATGGACGGTGGATGAACCGGAGGATTTTGAGTTCATCACGAAAGTTTATGAGGCGTTGTATCCGACCGATTCCGGTTTCTCGATGTCGCAGATTTGCTCGTTGTTGGAAAGGCGTCCGGACCTGTGCAAACTGAACGCCGATTTTGAACGCAACGAAGGATTTACAAAGTCGATAATGGATGACAATACCTAAGGTCTCTTATGAATGTGAGTTGCAAAGCTGGCGTTAGTCGTACCAGGAGTCTGGCTCTTCAAGAGCGCGGCAAGAAGATCATTCCCGGGTTGAGCCAACTGTTGTCGAAACGTCCCGATCAGTTCGCGCCCGACGTGTGGCCGGGCTACTTCAGCAAAGCGCGTGGGGCCGAAGTCTGGGATCTCGACGCCAATCACTATATCGATATGAGCATCGGCGGCATTGGAGCGAATGTGCTCGGGTATGCCGACCCCGATGTCGATGCCGCCGTGCGCGCGGCGATAGATGCCGGCGCCAGTTGTTCACTGAACTGTCCCGAGGATGTGGAACTGGCCGAGTTGCTGTGCGATATCCATCCGTGGGCGCAGATGGTCCGTTTTGCCCGCACCGGCGGTGAAGCGATGGCGATTGCGGTACGTATCGCCCGCGCTCACACCGGACGTGACAAGATAGCTTTCTGTGGATATCACGGTTGGCATGATTGGTATCTTGCCGCCAACCTCGGCACCGAAAACGCACTGGGTGAACACCTGCTCCCCGGTCTTGATCCACGCGGTGTTCCGCGCGGGTTGACCGGTACCAGCCTGCCATTCAGGTACAACCATCTTGAGGAACTCGAAGCCATCGTCGAAAACAACAGGGGCGAATTGGCGGCGTTCGTGATGGAACCGATACGCTCCGTGCAACCGGACGATGGATTCTGGGAAGGTGTCATGCAACTGGCAAAACAATCCGGTGCGCTATTGGTTATCGATGAAATCTCGGCCGGCTTCAGAATGAACTCCGGAGGCGCGCACCTCAAGTTAGGCATCAAACCGGACATCGCGGTCTTCTCGAAAGCAATCGGCAACGGCTATCCAATCGCTGCCATCATCGGGCGCAGTGAGGCGATGGAGGCGGCTCAAAGCACCTTCATCAGTAGCACCTGCTGGACCGAACGTATCGGACCAACGGCAGCTCTGGCCACCATCGAGAAACATCAAAGACTCGATGTCGGTTCGCATCTGATGGACATAGGTCGCCGCGTTCAACAGGCCTGGCGGTCGGCGGCGGACAGGCACGGTTTGTCTGTTCATGAGGGTGGTCTGCCGCCATTGAGTTATTTCAGTTTTGAATACGATAACAGCCTCGCCCTCAAAGCGAAATTCGTGCAGTTGATGCTCGAAGAGGGGTTCCTGGCCACTACCGCATTCTATTCGATGCTGGCCCACACTCACGATCATGTCAACGCATACTCACAGGCCGTGGAGCGGTGCTTTGGGGAGTTGGCGGCGTTATTGAAGAACGGTGAGGTGGAAAAAAGTCTGGCCGGACCGCAGGCCGTGGCCGGATTCAAACGGTTAGTCTGATCGGGAAGGAGTTCTTGGTGAACGTCGCAATTCGCTGTGATGCCTCGCACGATATCGGGACCGGCCACGTTATGCGCTGTCTGACCCTGGCCGATCAACTGCGAGACAAAGGCGCCGTCGTCACGTTTATCTCTCGCGATCATGCGGGTAATATCAGCGACGTTATCGAGAAGCATGGGTTCAGCGTTCATCGCCTGCCGTTCATCGCCGCCAATTCAGACAAGGTCTTCGAAAGTGAATATGCGCGCTGGCTGGCGGCTTCGGTTGAAACGGACGCCTTCGAGACCGGCGCCTGGCTGAAAAGTCGAAATCGATCCATCGACCTGCTGGTGGTGGATCATTATGCGTTGGGTGCAGAATGGGAGATAGCCGCAAGGCCGTTGGTGTCTCGGATTATGGTCATTGATGATCTGGCCAACCGTCGGCACGATTGTGACCTGTTATTGGATCAGAATCGTCTGGCATCTTCAGACAATTGCTACGATGGACTGGTCCCGGCTGATTGCCGGAATCTGATCGGCCCCGGCTATGCTCTGCTGCGGCCGGAATTCGTGCGAATGCGAGCCGAGAGTGAACAAGCGCGGGACTCGCGGCGGTTGTTTCTGTTCTTTGGAGGGAGCGATCCCACCGATGAGACCGGCAAGGCAGTAAGAGCACTGACAATGCTGAGAGACTATGATCTGACAGCGGATGTAGTTGTCGGTCAGACAAATCCTCACCGAGCGGCAGTCGAGAAGACGTGTCGGCAGATGCCCGGTATGGCATACCACTCTCAGGTGGACAACATGGCCGAACTGATGGCCCGGGCCGGTCTCGGACTTGGGGCCGGGGGTGTGACTACCTATGAAAGATGCTGCCTTGGTTTGCCCACCCTGATTACGGCCATTGCTGAAAACCAGATAGCCATCGGCGAGGGCGCCGATGAACACGGCGTTGCGCGCTACCTGGGGAGGTCGAGCGAAGTGACGGCGGAGATGATCGCTGAAGCCATCGTGCCATTTCTGAGCGACGCGGCTATCGGGGTGCAGATGGCGGCAAAGGCGCGCGCACTGGTGGACGGCTACGGTACTCAAAGAGTTGCCGAGGAGTTGTTTCGGCTTTGCGAAAGGAGTGTTTTGGTTTGAAGGTTCTTTTTCTTGGTCCCGCCTGTGCAGATATGATAGACTGCATGAAAGACTTCGGTGACGACGTAGTCCAGACTGAAGACAAAATCACCGGCGCTTCGCCTGTACTGGACGATACCGAGTTCCTGGTCAGCTATCGTTACCAACATATCCTCAGGCCGGACCTGCTCGACCGTTTCCCGCGTCGCGTCATCAACCTGCATATCTCCTGCCTGCCGTGGAATCGTGGTCGTCACCCCAATGTCTGGAGCTTCATAGAAGACAGTCCAAAAGGGGTCACCATCCATTACATCGATCCCAGAGTAGACACCGGTGACATCCTCGCCCAGGAGGAAGTTCGGTTCAACGATACGGAAACCCTGCGAACAAGCTACGACACGCTTTCGGCCAGAATCGAAGAACTCTTCAAGCAGTCATGGTCGGACATTCGCAGTGGTCGCATGGAGGCGAGACCACAGCCGCCCGGTGGCAGTGTGCATAAACTGAAGGACCTGAAAACGATTGAGCATTTGTTCGTGAAAGGATGGGATACACCGGTGGCCGGTCTTATTGGAAAAAGGTCCATCGTGGCGACGTCTGAGTGAATTGGCAGGATGAACCGATGACTCACAAGACTGAACATATAACACCGTCAACCGAGGAGACGCACAGATCCTCCGAAATAGGCAGGTACCTCTTGGCCACCAGTCGTTCCTGGAACGAAGGGATGGCTGGCCGTTTGAGTGAGCGATGTGGCGCCCGGTTTGATCTGGTTGCAGCCAAGTCTGATCTTACTGTTGCAAATCTGGATCAACTAAAGCCGCGCTACTTATTTTTTCCGCACTGGTCGTACATAATTCCAGCCGCAATATACGAACAATTCGAATGTGTAATCTTCCATATGACTGATCTTCCGTTTGGTCGGGGTGGGAGTCCGCTTCAAAATCTGGTTTCCAGGGGGATAGAAGAAACCAGGATTACAGCACTGCGATGTATCGGCGAGGTGGATGCCGGTCCGGTCTATATGAAAAGACCGTTGTCATTGCATGGGAATGCCGAAGAGATATTCCTGCGCGCCGGTGTAATTATCGAAGACATGATATGTGAATTAGTCGAAAAGGAACTTGGGCCGGTTGAACAGGTGGGGGAGCCGACAGTATTCAAAAGACGCAAGCCGGAACAGAGTAATATCACGTCTGTTGTTGATCTGAAATCGTTGTTCGATCACATTCGAATGCTTGACGCCGATGGGTATCCGCACGCTTTTTTCCAAAGCGGCCGTTTTCGTTTTGAGTTCAGTCGGGCTGCACGAAAGCAGGGGCGCATCGTAGCCGATGTCGTCATTACAGAGAATTCTGATGAGTGACAAGGTTCTTGTTATCGCCGCTCATCCTGATGATGAAGTTCTTGGCTGCGGTGGGACAATGGCGCGGCATGCCGCCGGCGGTCACGAGGTGGTCTCGGTGATCATGGCCGAAGGTGTCACCAGTCGTGATGCCAAGCGAGACAGGACCGCTCGCGAAAGTGAGCTAAGTGAACTCGGCGAGGCTGCCCGGAAGGCGAATAGGGTACTGGGCGTCCATGAAGTCAAACTTCTCGATTTTCCTGACAACCGGATGGACTCGGTCGATCAACTGGATATCAACAAAGCTGTGGAACGATTGATTGAGGAGTTTCTACCGAATGTGATATATACTCATCATGTCGGCGACGTCAATATCGACCATCGCAAAATACATGAAGCGGTGATAACGGCCTGTCGTCCGATACCGGGGAATCACCAGGTTGAGACGATCCTCTTTTTCGAAACACCATCCAGTACCGAGTGGCAACCGCCGGGCTCAGCCGAGCCGTTCACCCCTGATTGGTTCATCGATATCACCGATTCGATTGATTTGAAACTTGAGGCTCTCAAAGAATACTCGTCAGAGATGCGCCCGTGGCCGCATGCTCGTTCACTCGAGGCCGTGGAGCACCTGGCTCGCTGGCGCGGAGCGAACGTTGGGGTTTCGGCTGCCGAGGCGTTTAAGTTGGGACGAAAACTTCTGCTTCTAAACCGAGGTGGGACATGAATGAAATAGAGATTGCAGGACGAAAGATAGGAACGGACCAGTCGCCGTTTGTCATCGCGGAGATGTCCGGTAATCACAACCAGTCGCTCGAGAGAGCACTGGCGATTGTTGAAGCTGCCGCCAGGGCGGGCGCTCATGCACTGAAGTTGCAGACTTACACGGCGGACACCATGACGCTGGATCTGGACGAGGGTGACTTCTTCATCAGCGATCCGGACAGCCTGTGGAAAGGAACCTCGCTCTACAAGTTATACGAGCAGGCCCACACGCCCTGGGAATGGCACCGGCCGCTTTTGGATCGCTGTCGGGAGTTGGGAATGATCGGTTTCAGCACACCGTTTGACAATACCGCCGTCGATTTTCTCGAAGAACTGAATGTGCCGTGCTATAAGGTAGCCTCGTTTGAGAATCACCACATACCCCTGCTGCGAAGAATCGCGACGACCGGCAAACCGATATTGATCTCCACCGGTATGGCGACGGTGGCGGAGTTGGACGAGACGGTGCGGGAGCTTCGCAAGGCGGGCAACAACAACATAGTACTGCTGAAGTGCACCAGCAGCTACCCGGCCTCGCCCAAAGAGGCAAACCTTATGACCATTCCTCACCTGGCCGAACTGTTCGGCGCCCAGGTTGGCTTGTCCGATCACACTCTGGGTATCGGAGTAGCGGTGGCAAGTGTTGCCCTGGGAGCGACGGTAATCGAAAAGCACTTCACGCTGGCGCGAGCGGAGGGTGGTGTGGATTCCGCTTTTTCGCTTGAGCCTGACGAAATGGAATCTCTTGTTGAAGAAACCAGGCGGGCTTGGGAGTCTCTCGGAAAGGTTTCGTACGGCATCAACAAAGGCGAAAAGAAGTCGTTGCAGTTCCGGCGCTCACTGTACGTGGCCGAAGACATGAAAGCCGGAGATATCTTTACGGAGAACAACCTGAGGGCGGTCCGTCCCGGCCGAGGTCTGCCGCCGAAATATCTCGAGCAGCTCTTGGGGCGACGGGTTGTCCGTGATCTCAAGAAAGGAACCGCTGCCGACTGGGGAATGATTTCCTCGACCGAATCAGTGGTGACGGTGCTCGAAACGGAGAACGAATGATCGAGTTGATTGTCTTGACATCTCTCGGTATTGCCTTTTTCGCCTATGCGATTGTTGTTCACAGGGACAAGAGCTTCTTCTGCGTCCTCACGCCGATCTATTTCACGTTCATCCCAGGTTACTATCTGTTTGAATTGATCCATATTTACTTCTTTGGGTACAGCGCTCAGACATCGACTTATCTGTACTGCTACGCCACCTACGGCCTGGCCTTTCTTTTTCTCGCGCTGGCGTATACTTACTTTCCATCGTATTCCGTGAAGTTGCCGTTCAATGTCCGTCACGAAATCAAGTACTTGCCGTATGTCGTGTTGGCTGCTGCTGTTTTCGTGTACCTGCCTATCCTCATCGAGTATCGCGATCTCATTCTTGACCCACGTGCTATCTACGTACGCACCCGAGTCGGCTATGGACATATGTATTTCACGTCGTCGGCATTGGTTTTTCTCGCCTATATCTTGTGTTTGTTCAAGCAGCGCCCCTTCCGAGGGGAAAAAGCGTTGTTTTTCACGATGTGCGTCCTTTGGTGTCTCAGTCACGGCAGCAAGGGTCAGGTTGTGCAGTTGATTCTGATCGGCCTCATGTTCCGTGTGTTTGTGAGCGGCAAGGCGGCCAACTTCTCCACGGTAATCAGTTACGCGGCCGTTTTTGCAATCGGATTGGGATCGTTGTTCTATTTCTTTTCAGATTCCCTGCGAGAGGGGGACGTCGGCCTGCTGGTCGGTGTGGCTTCCTATGCGGACTATAATCGCAATGCCATGATGCTGATTGAGGACGACAATTTCGAACTTCAGTATGGAAAATTAACGCTCGAATCAGCGATTTACAGCCGTGTCCCGCGAGTCCTTTATCCTGCCAAGCCGGACGACTGGGGAACTTTCGCGCTGGCCAGGAAATACTATCCGGTCTGGTTTGAGAAGAAGACCGGTTCGGCATCGTTTGGAGTGTTAGGGGTGCCGTTTGCGGATTTCGGACACTTTGCCATGTTGTATCTGATCTCATGGGCGGTAGTGACCGGCGTGTTGCTGAAGATATTCATGGTGCGTTTGAAAAAGTATCGCGATCCGTCCGATTTCATCATGGTGTTGTTTTTGGCCAACGTGGTCGTAATTCCCACCGGTGTCGGCTACACACTGCCGGAGCATCTTGTGCTGGCCTTTCTGCTGTCTTTAGTACTGCGTCTAAAACTGGTGCGAAACAGAGCCGTCGATATGTCCGATGTCCCAGCGATCTCCGGTTCCGGGGTGTTGGTGGAGGGAAGATAGTGTTGGCAAAAAGGTGCTACATTAATGCTCGTTTCCTGACCCAATCTACAACCGGAGTGCAGCGCACCGCCACTGAATTGGTTAAGGCACTGGATGAGATTATCGAGATTACGCCCGGATTGGCAGATCAGATTCGGTTCACCATGCTTGTTCCTCATAATTTTAAGCATGACCTTAAGCTAAGAAATATTCCAGTGAGGGTAGTGGGTAGGTTGACCGGTCATGCCTGGGAACAATTTGAATTGCCCTGGTATTCACGCAATGGTATACTAGTCAGCCTGTGCAATACAGGGCCACTGGTTAAACGTCAGCAAATGGTTCTAATATATGATGCCAGCCCGTTCGTGGTCCCGGAGACTTATTCAAGAGCTTTTCGCACTTGGTACAGATTCCTCTATCCTGTTTTGGGTTGGCGCGCTCGCAGAATTATCACCATCTCGGAGTTCTCACGATCCGAACTGATCAAGTATGCCGGGATAGCGGCCGAGAAGATATCGGTCACAGGTCTTGGGGCGGACCATGTGTTGGCGGTCGTGCCGGATTACTCGGTTTTGAGTAAGTTGAAGTATCCGTGGCGTCCCTTTCTGCTGGCTGTGAGTAGTCGGAGTCCAAATAAGAATTTTCCGATGTTGGCCGATGCCTGCAGCAAAGTCAGCAATGATGAGTTTCAATTGGTGGTGGCCGGAGGGAACAACAAGCGGATATTTCAGCAGCAAGAGATAAAGGAGTGTGACAACCTTCAGTTTCTTGGATACATCTCCGATCAGCAACTACGCGCTCTATACGAAAAGGCTCATGGCTTTGTGTACCCATCGTTGTATGAAGGATTTGGGCTGCCGCCGGTGGAGGCGATGACCTGTGGATGTCCCGTGATTCTGTCCGACATTCCTCCCCATCGGGAGATCTGTGAGGATGCGGCAATCTATTGTGATCCCAAGAGATCGGAAAGTATCGCTGAACAGATGTCACTCTTGCTGGAAAACAGATCGCTCAGGGAGGAATTGACTGAAAAAGGACGAAAACAGGCTGTCCAGTACACCTGGGCTTTGGCGACCCAAAAGTTTATTGGAGACTTATGCCTGGTGATAGGGATGACAGAGAGTGGTTTGGTAACGGAGGTTAGTGCTGTATCTACATCTGGAACTGGAATTGTAAGCGATGAAAAGGAATTCAACACATGATCACATCTCTGAAACAATTCGTTAAGCGAAAGAACGAACTCGGGCGGTTACTATGGATAGAAGCTGCCTATCGGTTTCCCGGTAGTCTGTATCGCTATCCTTCGATAAAACGATTTGTCAACTGGGTTGCATTTATGTTCCGCCGTCTGTTGCGGAGAAAGTACATTTCTCCCGGTGTGGAGACGAAGAAGAACTCAGTGTTTTATGAATTGATATACCGGTCACCTGATTCTCTGCGTAAACTGCGGATCCCTCGCCTTAGCGGACGATACGAATGCACTTTGCGTGAGCAATTGAAGAACGAAGCGAATTTCCAGGTTTATCGCACGACAATCAGGGAGATTTGTGATGATCCTATCCTTGGCTGTCACTTCCCGAAGGTGTTCGAGGTCAGGAAGGATGGGGGCTACAGCGTGACTCATATCAGAGGATATAGCCTGGAGATCCTGAGAAATTTGCTTCGAGATGGCCGACCGCTTCCTTCAAATGTCGTGGCTGAGAAGTTAGCTCGGGTTGTTGAACAGCTTTGGTCCAACGTGAACAGATATCGGGAGGATCGGGGGAAGTTGATAGGGCAGTGGAGTCTGTCATCGCTGATCTACGGGGCGGACGACAGACGAATATATAATGTCGATGTGGATAGTTGTTACGTATACGCTGATGGTCCTGATCGTATCGGTATGGATTTCCTGGAATCAGAATTGAAGTATATCGGCGAGATGCTGCGCACTCGTTCTGCGACTGAAATAGCCGATATCAGGCTGCACAGTGTTCTCTCGGCCGTAGGCTATCCCAGTCGGGCCGAGGTTGCTTATAATGCCCAAGCTTTTTCAATTGGTTATCACTCGCTGTTATTAGCGGGGAAGTATTTTCGGGGCCAGCGAGAGTGCGCCACGCGACTGGCTAGCGTACCATATGATTTCCGCAACCGTACCATTCTTGATTTGGGTTGTAACCGGGGGGGGATGCTTCACTGTCTGACTGAGACTATCAGGGTCGGTATAGGAGTCGATTACGATTACAAGTGCATTAATGCGGCCAATATGATCAAGCAACTGAACCAGTCTGGAAATCTGCACTTTTATACTCTTGACCTGGACCACGAAGATCTAAGTCTGGTGAACAACTTCCTGATGAGCCGGCGGGTCGATATCTGTTTTCTATTATCTGTCTGTGCCTGGATTGATAATTGGAAAAATGTAATCACGTTTACCGCAAAAACCGCGGATAATCTGCTTTTTGAATCACACGGTACAGATCAGCAGAGGAGGGACCAACTGGACGCTATTCGGGCCAACTTCAACACCGTAAAGCTTGTCAATGCAGAATCTGAGGATGACCCGGGTCAGAAGGGGAGATCGTTATACCTGTGTTCCGGTTCTCGGCTACAGGCCAAAACAGAGCACCAGTCTGTCCTGGCTCACGAATCATGAGAACAGATAGCCGTCAGCGATCTTCAATTCTTGTTGACAGGCGACGGTTAGTGTTCACATAATATGCTATTATAAAACTCGACTACTGAGCGCAATCGACAGGAACTGCCGAATGAGTACCAGAGCCAGAAGATTCAGGGCCTTTGTAAAGAGATCACCTTTGCTCTGTTGGGTATTCTCGACCATTCGATTTCTTTGGGAAATGCCTCGTGTGGTGAATATGCTGTCGCGCATAGGGAGAAATGTCGACACCGACCCATCGCACCATGATACCCCCCGTGGCGTAGTGCTGTTCAATACTGTCCGAACATATATGCCTCTCCAGTTGGTTGTCGAGGTGATACTGGCCCTCAAGCTTAAGGCTCGCGGGTACGACGTTCACATGTTATATGATGACGATCAGCTTTACCACCACGAGACGCTTGCCAAGAACAATCTTTCTCCATTTCAGACTTACTACAAGTTGAGACGTTTCTTGTCGCTGGCCATGCTGCGACGGCTCCCTCTTGTCGGCGGCATGATGGAACCATACTCGCGTTATGTTTGTCGCGGCGATCTTCCAGCGCTGGATGATCCGCACCTAAGTTCACTTGGAACTTTTGGCGGTATAGAACTCGAACCGTTTGTGCGAGCCTCGTTGGTGCGGTTCTTTCTGTCGGCGCCCGACAATCAGTTGCTCGAAAGCGAACCGGATTACAACCGCGCAAAAACAATGTTCGTTCGTAACGCCATAGTCAGCCTCGCCGTTACCCAACGTGTGCACGAGTGTTTGAAGCCGTCGCTGCTTATCACATCACATGGCATATACAGCAGTTGGGGGACGTTCATGAAGTACATGATGACACATGGTGTCCGGTCGGTTACTTATGGGCTGAATGGGTACTCGGCTAACAGTCTCGATCTGGCCATGAACGACATTGCGGCGAACAAGAGCGACGGAGGCTACATCAAACATCTAACCGAGAAGGTTGTGGATACCACCCTGTCACGAATAGACGTGACTGAGCGCGTCGAAAGCCTGATGAACGAACGCTTTTACGGAATCAGCGCTGATATCGCACGTTTGGGCCAGGACAAAACCGCAGCGAAGTCTCCGGTATTGGCGCGCCTGGATGACCATCGCTTAGCCGGTCGGGATATTTTCGCGCTGTTTCCCAACGTGATGTGGGACAACGCCACGACATTCGAAGAATGGAATCGTCTGTTTGACTCACCCGCTGAGTGGTTGGTGGAGACGGTGCGCTACTTTGCCGTGGCCGACAACAAAGTCCTGGTTATACGTGTCCATCCGGCGGAGCGCAGTTTCATGATGGTCAGGAAAAGTGTCCGAGACATACTGACGTTTCATCTGGGCAAACGAATTCTTGAGCAAGAAAATATTATCGTCGTAGCCCCGGAGGAACCGCTTTCGAGCTATTCACTGTTCGACTACTTGAAAGGTGGCATTGTTTACAACGGCACTATCGGTCTGGAACTCATCTTCCGACATATACCGTTGATCATCGG
This sequence comes from bacterium, assembly GCA_030605565.1. Lineage (GTDB taxonomy): Bacteria > Zixibacteria > MSB-5A5 > GN15 > FEB-12 > JAJRTA01. The sequence continues at coordinate 8,698 of JAUWIB010000039.1, read as the reverse complement.
CGCCCGGGCAGCGTATTCTGACGCTGGCTTTACGCACGATATACATGATCGCAAGGAGTACTTTGCATCCTTTGATGCCACCGAACCAATACTCAGCTACCAGGATAGCAATCTGGATGCTGCCTTGTTGTTCACATACGAGTACTTTTTCCTGCATGGTGTACCGATGAAGTTCATGTCACCTCGGCGGGCGGGCGCCCCCAACTTCGAATGTCCACCGGCTGAAATCTGGGGCGACCGTAACCTGGAGCATGTCGTTAAAGTTATGGCTGGTGAGCGCGAGTTTTTTCAGGATCACTGGCGACAGGATGTGATCGCGTGATCAAGCCACAGCGGATACTACTGGCCAGCGCCCAGGAGGATTTCGAGTTTCCTTTGGCCGAAGCCGCGAGGAAACAGATATTTGCGTTGGCCCGTAAGCTTCGCGATGATCGCTGCGATGTGGAGATTCTGATAGTAACTCCCGGTCGCAACGAACAGTGCATTCAAGATGACATTCCAATTCGAGAAATTACCAGGAGCAAACTGTTCTTCAGCGGACGGTACTGCAATTCTTTTGACTCCGTTCACTACTTTGGAACCATTGGTGTCGTTGCTCTCATAATTGCGATGCTTACACCTTCGAAGCACAAGACGTTTACTGTCACCGACGGAGGGGTCTATTCGACAGGTCGACGAACCTGGTTGCGCCGCCTGTTGGCACGATGGTTCCATCGCTTTTATGATCTGTTCCAGGTCTATACTGACTACCAGCGACGGTTGCTTCTGGCGGCCTCGCCGCACTACGAAACAAAGCTCAGAAAGATTGCGCCGATTCTGGATACACCGCTTGTGCACCGCACAATGGACGATACGCGTCCCGGTATCCTGTACGTGGGTCATCTGAGCCGGTTCAAGGGGGTGGACATCGTACTGGAGGTGTTCCGCGCACTTTCTGCAGAGTTGCCGCAACTCAGATTGACTATCGCCGGTAACGGACTCAAGTACGAAGACGATCTGGAGTCTACTGTACGCACGCTGGTCGATGCTTATCCCGGACGGGTTCAGCTCAAAGGGAAGGTGGATGTCTACGAAGAACTGGCGCGGTCGAGTCTGTTAATCTATCCCATTCGAGCGCATGACGGCACTTTTGCCGTGCCGCTCTCGCTCTATGAGAGCCTCACGTGCGGGACACCGTTCCTGTCGTCACGTTTGGAGGGAGTCGCCGAGTACTTCGATGACTACTTCCTGTGCGAGGTTGGGAACTTAGATCAGTTTGTGGGAAAGGCCCGTGCTCTTCTCACAGAGCCATCCGGTTCCCGGCGACGTATAGAAGAAAACCTGCGACGGATTAGGGAAGCTTGCGAGCACTATGCACACTGCTACTGAGACACGTGACTTGGGCCAAGTACTGCTTGAGTGTTTTGGCGCTCGTGCCGGCCTGTACCGGGATGTCCTGCGTGGCTTCAAAGAAGCTGGAATCAATTTCATTGTCATCAATTTGCCCAATGGTCGCAAGGCTGAATAGAAGGTGCCGGTGCTTGTCTCGATGCAAAACAAGATGGACACGGCACTGTCGTTTATTGAGGACCGCGGGATAGGTATGATGCGCATCGATACTACTCAGCACAATGAAGCCGAGACAGTAGCCCTGGTTCAAGAGCGTCTGTGGCGAATAGGGAAGGATAGGGACAGTGCGTAGGGGGAGGGGCCAGGCCTGTCAGCGGGCGGCTGCGTTCTAACTGTGGAAAGGCATCTCTGAGATTATGTTACTCGTTTGCAGTAAGCTTACACTTGATGACGGGGGAGACTCTCTGCCGCATTATGTCCGGATCGGCGACCTCCATGTGCGCTACCGAGTGGATGACCTGGAGTATGAGCACGTCGACAGTCGCTTTGTCATTCTGGCCGACACGATCATTGACAAGTCGCGGGCGGACCAATTCGACGCGGCCGCAAATGAGATAGCGCGGTCCTTAGCGACCGACTCACCTTTACCGGCATTCCTGAGTGCTTACTTCCTGATCGTACTGGACAAACACACTGGCGCTGTCCGACTTCTGAGAGATCCTACCGGCATCAAGACCGGCTACTACTGCCTGTCCAACGATGCCGTACACATATCAACTTGTGTGCATGAGGTGGCAAGCGCCGCTGGCGTGCGCGAGTTCAATGAAGAGGCCGTACATCAAGTGCTGTACACACAGTACATATTCGACGGTGATACGTACTACCAGTCTGTGCAGGAAGTCAGGATGGGTAACCGACTCCGTTTCGAATCCGATCTCAAGATGACCCCGGAGCATGACGGCGCAATTGTGCTGGCCGACGAAGATAATCCCCATGATTTCGACCGAAACCGCCAGTTGCTGAGAGAAAATACTATTGCGGCCCATCGAGAGTATGTGGGTGCCCGGAACGTCGTGTTGCTGTCCGGTGGTTTGGATTCCGGGGTGATGCTGGGTTCACTACACGAATTGGTACCGCACGGTTCCCTAAGCGCCGTGGCTTTCCGGGTTAAGGATACTGAAGAGGACGAAACCGTGTATGCTCGGAGCATTGCCGACTACCTCGAAGTGCCCCTTGAGATCATTACCGTCGACCCCGAGGATCCACATATTCTCGACGGTTTTGTCTCGAAGGTCATGCGGATGAACAACCCCTATTATGGGATAACAGTGTTCGACAAGATCCCCAAACCGACTTCCACCCAGACATACTACGCCGGTCAGGACACTCGCCTGCACACACCAGATATCAATCCGATCGACAAACTTGCCTTCAAGCTGTTTTTCGCCAGGCGACGTCCTTTGGTGGGCATCTGTTTGAATGTTCTTGGAGTCATTTCACAGGTGCTGCGGCCGCTTGGTTCGGCCAAATCAGCTATAAAGTGGCGTCGCGCCATAACTATGTTCTGCGATGCCTTCAACACGAAGCAGTATATACTCAAGTACTTTTTCAAACTCGACAGGTTATCGCTGCGATCAATGGGTGTTCCCCTGCATATGTGGGATAGGATCAAGGCGCACTTGACCGTGGATTTAGAGAAAATCCACAACTCACGGCAACTCTACAACGAGATCGTTAAGATCAAGTACCGCGAACAGTATACCGACCAGATCAGGTACATCCAGAGTCTGGCCCGCGTGTGTGGTACTTATATCGCGCTGCCGTTTCATAATGTTTCTTTGGCTGAATATAGTTCATCGATTCCTTTTGATCAGGCTACACAGTTCGGGGTGGGACAAGAGAGGTATTCCAAACAGAAAACGATCATCAACAAGCTTCTTCTTCGCAGGGCTTTTCGCGATAAGCTCAATGACAAAGTGTACTACCGCAAGAAAGCCGTTTCAAGTTCGCTGCATCTGCTATTCAACGGCGTCCTGGGTGACTTTATCGGGGAGATCGTCCGTGACGATCTGAGCGCGTCCAACTCCTTTCTGAAAAAGTATCAGTTGGAACGGCTGGTTGAACGGTTCTGCCGTGAGAATGACTGGCAGGCGTCAGATGAAAACTATCTCTATCGCGTTTACTACATGGCCGTGCTCTGTATCTATAACAAGCATATACTCGAGCCTAACAGGTAAGTTGATGAAGCCAACTGGAGGGAGACCTGAGGTTACAGTAGACAGCGAGTGGGGTGTGCCTGCCTGTGTCCACTCGGTTGCACCTGTGGGGCAACGCAACGATGCTGAGTAGCGAGACACAGTCCAGGCTCATCGGGCACCTCTCTCTATCGGCTTCCCTGCCGGTTATCAGGTTCTCCTATGGGTTTGCCCTGGCTGCGATCCTGTCCAAGTATCTGTCGGTGGAAGCGTATGGCAGTTGGTCTCTGTTTATCAGTGTGGTAGGACTTATCCTTACGTTCTCATCGCTCAATTTGATGTATGCCTCAAATGTGATGCTGACCGGCAAAGACCGCGACACACAGAAACGAGAGATCTTTTCGGTCGGTGTTACCAAGTTCACCATGACCATTCTGGTGTACATCGGTTTCGCTATCTACCTGTCCTGCCGCGAGGTAATAGACCCGTCGCTCGTTCTGCTGTTGTTTCTGGCGCTCGTTTTCCGAACCGCCAACGACTTCTTCTTCGGTCTCTGCCGTTCCCTGCTGCTCTTGCGTCGGCAGGTACTGTTTCTTCTTGTTGAATCATGCCTGATCTTGCTGGCCTTAGTCATAAGCTGTTATATTCTCGATGGTGGACTCTACGGAGCCTTGTACGGATTCATATTAGCAGAGCTTCTCGCTGCATCGTTGGGTCTGTTTCTATTAAAGGACTACCTGACGTTTTCGACTTATGATTATGCCATCGTCAAGAAATACCTGGCCATTGGCCTGCCGTTGGTTCCTTTTGCCTTTTCCGACTTGATCGTAAACGCGCTGGTACCTTTGCTGATAAAACTGTACGACGGTTTTGAAGCGGTGGCCTTCTACAGCATCGCACAAAAGGTCGCTCTGGTGTCGACTATCCCAACGGCAATCGTGAACAACGTCTATGCGCAACACTTGAGAAAAAGCCGGTTGTCCAATGAAGGATCCGGAGTGCGCAAGACCTTCTTTATGTTTTTTGCAATCTACCTGGCCATGGCTCTGCCGCTGCTGCTGATATTGTATCTTCTTGGCAAGGACGTTATACGCCTCATCTCCACGGATGAATACGTGCGCTCGTACGGCCTGATGTTGCTGTTGGTGGTCGTAAACATGATGGTGAGTGTCGGTTCCATGCTCACCACCGTGTTCGCTGTTTACGAACGGACCCGCACCGCCGGCTATATCTGGCTGGGGGTGCTGGCTGTGTTCCTCGGGATCAGCGGGTACTGTTATGACCGATGGGAGATGCCGGGGATAGCCTACGCGCTGATCTTATCATTCGGGCTGGGACTTCTTCTGATCGCTCTGGCAGTGGTCCGACTACAGCGATCAGTTCGACGCGAGAGAGTCATCAAGCGCTGACCCGACCTTCCCGAATCGATCAACTTCTTACTGATATCGCCGTGGTGGCGGAACGGTCGACCCTGAGCACTGGAACAATCTTTCCATGGATCGTGGCACCCTTTAACCGCCCATTCTTGCAGCCTCGTAATGTCTTGTGGGGTAGCGCGATACGGGCGCAAGAAAAGACGTCGCCACGGGCTCTTCGGCACCGGATTTGATAGTACCAAGAGTGGATAGATGAACCCAAATCGCCGTCAAGGACGACCGCAATGAGCCGAATTCCGGACACCGACTCGCACGATACTACCTTCACATCGGACGGCGGGCAACCGTCACGATCATTTCAATCCGACATCGAGATAAATCCGGTTGAGTTCATCCGGCAGCTCAAGAAAAACAGTCGATTGATCGCGGCCATCGTGATCGGTGTGATGTTGCTCACAGCCGGAGTGATGGTCCTCACGCCCAACCGGTATCGTTCTCATGCTTCAATCCTGCCTTCGGGATCACGCGACAGACTATCCGGCCTTATGGACATCGCCGGTCAATTCGGCGTCGGCGGTTCGGCGTCCGCTAATGAGAACTCCTCGGCCCTTTATCCCAGTATCCTCCGGTCGAACCTGGTGCGTGCTGGAGTTCTCAAGAAGCAATATATGATTACTTCCGAGGGTGACGATCATGCAATCCAATTACCGGAGTACTTCACTACCGATGATCCAACCGAGTTGCGCTCAGCGCTGTCGAAGATTACGTCGGTCAGCGAAGACAAGAAACTCGGGATCATCAGCCTTGGCGTTGAGACGACCGATCCACAGTTATCGCAAGCTGTTCTTTCGGAGTACTTGACGCAACTTGAGACCTATTTGAGGTTCAAGCGATGCTCTCAGGCCCGCGAAAACGAAACCTATCTCACAAACCAGCGTGCGTTGAGATCGACCGAACTGACGCAGGCCGAAGACAGCTTGCAGCAGTTCTTGAAGGTCAACCGCAACTGGACAACTTCCAGTGATCCACAACTCCAGACCGAGTTGGCGCGACTTAGGCGTGAAGTAGAGCTACAGGCCAAGACATACCTGCTGCTATCTCAACAACTCGAACTGACGCGACTTGAGGTGCAGAAGGATGTGCCGATTGTTCGCGTGCTGGACGAACCTTCACTGCCGACCCGGAAGTCGGGGCCGAGACGGACCTTTACCACTCTGTTGGTCGGCTGTCTGGCCTTCCTGGTGACTATATCCTGGTTGTTTGTCCGCAACTTGTGGCGCCAGGAAATGGCCGGCGTGGATGATAACTTTGACGCCGGGCAAAGCACTGAGGACAGGTCGCTACGCTATCGTCAATCCCGGTTCCTCAATCTTCTGCGGCGACCTGACAGATCTCCAGCCTCAAGAACTGACAGCGAGCAGCCGACAGAACATAGATAAGGGCATCAATTTCAAGAGCGGGGAAGTCCGCTGATCCTTTGAATGAGTTGGCGGCTATACCAAACGTAACAATGATTGACACTTCGATAACCACCGAACCAGTCCTGTCTGAAATGACACGGTCATCGTGGAAATCAAGGAAGAGATCGTACCGAGATGACGGGGGACTTTCGGTCAATCGCGACGCGGCCCTGGTAGTGCCTGCCTTGAATGCCGGCGATAGCTTCGTCGACTGGCTGGCCGCTCTCAGAACGCAGACCGTCCAGCCCCGGCGGCTCCTGTTGATCGATTCATCGTCAACTGATCGCACAACGGAACTGGCTGGGGAATCGGGGTTCGAACTAATTCAGATCAATCGCAATGAATTCAACCATGGTGGCACTCGTCAACTGGCCGTCGGGCAGTTGGACGATTGTGAGTTGATTATCTTCATGACTCAGGACGCCGTCCTGAGTGCGCCGACATCGTTGGAGGTCCTGTTGAAAGCGATGAGGGACCCGCGCGTGGGGGCTGCTTATGGGCGGCAACTGCCGCGGCCCGAAAGCTCGCCGATTGAGGCCCATGCAAGGTTGTTCAATTATCCAACAACGCCACATTTGCGCGACCGCGGTGACATCAACCGCTACGGAATCAAGACCAGTTTCATATCCAATTCCTTCGCTGTGTGGCGTCGATCGGCGCTGCTGGAGATCGGTGGTTTCCCAAGTCACCTGATTCAGAACGAAGACGCCTGGGCGGCCTCAAAGTTGATCCAGGCCGGGTGGAAGATAGCCTACTGCGCTGCCGCTACCGTCTACCACTCGCACCGCTACGGCCCTCTCCAGGAGTTTCGGCGCTATTTCGACATTGGTGTCTTCCACGCCAGTGAGAAATGGATTCGTGATTCTTTCGGCCATGCCGGTGGCGAAGGGCTCCGATTTGTCCGATCAGAATTAATGCACTTGTTACGGACCAATCCGGCGCTGATTCCGACAGCACTGCTGCGCACCGGACTCAAGTTGGTCGGGTACAAGCTGGGCAATATGCAGCACAAACTTCCGGCGAGGCTGCGGCCCCGACTGAGCATGAACAAACAGTACTGGAAATAGAGGATGAGCATGAACTGTTGCGTGATTTTCGGCGGCGCCGGCTATGTCGGCACTCACTTGGCCAGACACTTTCTGAATAGCGGAAGATTCACCCACGTACACATTGCCGATATCCAACGGTCCACTCTGGAGGGAACGCTCGGAATCACCACTTCCATCACCGATGTCCGGCGGCCGATTGAGATCGCGCTGGTTCCCACTTCTCCGGATTGGATATTCAACCTGGCCGCGGTACACCGTGAACCCGGACATGACCCCTATGAATACTACGAAACCAATCTTCCCGGTGCGGCCAACGTCTGTAGCTACGCTGAGGTGATCGGCTGTGACAACATATGTTTCACCAGCAGCATCTCTGTTTATGGTCCGACTGTTCGCGCCACCGATGAGAGCGCGCCGATTCGTCCGATTACGCCGTATGGAGGCTCTAAATATCCCGCCGAGGTTATTCACCAGCAATGGCATCGGGCCGGAACCGGCCGCAGACTGTTGATCTCGAGACCCGGTGTTCTTTACGGGCCGGACGATCCCGGCAATATCATGCGTATGATCCAGGCTATCAAGAAAGGCTACTTCGCCTTTCCCGGTAAGCCGTCGATTTATAAATCGTACGGCTATATTTATGGTTTCCTGGCCGGCATCGACTTCCTGATGGACAGCGGGGAAGACCACGTTGTTTACAATTACGCTGAGTCACCGACACAGCCGTTGTCTGAGTTGGTCAATGCTGTGAAAGAACACTTGCACTGCAAGGCGTTGGTGCTCCCGGTACCTCTGTGGTTACTGTTGCCTGTCTCAAAGCTGGTGCAAGCCATCGCCGGTTCCAGGAATCCGATCCACCCGGTAAGAGTTAAGAAGGCCGCCACCCCTACCCATATCGTGCCACAAAAGCTGATTGATATGGGTTTCGACTTCGAATTCAGTTTCCTTCGCTCGCTTGAGCATTGGCGCCAGGTAGCACCGTACGACTTTGATCCCGACGTCGTTCAGGGGATCCAGCCGGTCGCACGTCCGGCCATTTCAACCGGTGTTGGGCCGAACCGATCTAAGGAAACAGAGCCGGCGGGGTTGACAGAGTCGTAGTCGTTCAGTAGGTGGCAGTTCCCGGTCTGCCCCATTAAGAAGAACTGTGATCTTCCCCCGCTAAAACGGACAGGTTAAGAAGATAGGGTATGCCGCCTTTCGAAGTCAACCGGGCTTTTCATTCCCAGTGACGAGTGACGGCGTTGACGGTTGTAAAAGACTTCAGTGTACTCAAATATCTTCGCTTT
>JAUWIB010000138.1 GCA_030605565.1 bacterium | reverse complement strand
GAAATAACGCCGATATTTGTAAGATCATGGACATATTGACCGATCAGACGACGATTTGAACGGAAAAAAACGTTACTAACGAAAACGCCCTACGATACCACAACTCTGTACGACGGCAATGTAGATTATGACACAGCCTGTTTTTCGAATGTTTCCTATTCACGGACACGGCAGCGGTGGGGAATCGAACAGGTCCCTCCATTTCTCCGGGGAATCATCCGGATAGGTTGGACCGATCCCGTATCGATCAAGTATAGTCTTTATTAGGGCTTTTGAAATGCGACATCGATACACTCCCTCCTGTCTTGTCAGCAGCAAGTCCTTAATGAGAGACTGAAGATTGGTCAACTGTGATGAGTCCTTTACGAAGTAAAGAACGTCGAACATCGTTTCAGGAGGGATGGCAGCGATAGAATCCGTCACCGCCTGCATGTGAGCTTCAAGGTCCCTTATCTTCTCGGCTACGCGGAATTTGGTCTCACCGTAGTTCCTGATCCAGATAGTATCTCCGACCTTAACAAGCTGTCTGCCGTATCCGGTCAGCGGTGTCTGCTCCAACTCGCGCAGACGGAGTCTTTGCATCTCCAGGACTGCGGAGTCCATTTCTGCCTTCGTGGGCAACGGTTCATAGATTCTCGTTTGTGTTGAATCCGGCTCCCTATAGTCGGGATGGATCATCTCCGGCGGAATGCCATAAATGCTGTCCAAATCCGGGAACTCGCCCGGGATAATCCGACCCCGCCGACCGGGCGGTGGGCCGGCCGCATCCTCCGGGTTCGCCTCGAGAGGATTGGCCTTCCAGTACCGTACCGTCTCTCCGGTCGTAACGAACCACCTCTTGGTCTTCATCTTAACCAGGCCGCATCTGATAACTACGGATATACTTGAGGTATCGCCTTTCGGGATGATCAGGTCAAACTCGGTCGTATACTTCCCGTCCCCATCAAGTGTGCCCGACCGACTTGCAGGACCCTGCGGAACCAAGCCTCGATGTCCGCTCAACTCCAGTTCAATGGTCTTCCCACTGTCCTGACTACGCTGAAGCGTCATCCTCATGGATATCGGTTCGCCTGTTTCCAGCGCAGTTACCGGTTCGAACTCGATATCAAATGGGAGTACTACGTAGGAACTGGCATCACAGAACTCTGGAACCGTGAGTGCTAGGAACACGGCGATACAGCAGGTAAGTATGCATATAGACTTTTGCATGCCTCCTCCTTCATTAAGTTTGCCGGACTTTGTCAACGCCCATGGGCAGGTGCTAAGTACCGGCTGTCTTCTTAGCCCATGCCACCGCAATGGCCCGTGCAGGTATCTACGGGCACGGCACCGGCGGTGGTCCGCCTGAAAAACGGTATATCCCCAACAGCTTTCGTTGCATATATCCTCCTTGTTTTGGTTTCTCGTACAGCCAATATCCCGATCAGTATCAATTATCTTGTGCCGTGTCTATAATAATGACGTACAAACCGCCCGTCAAGTGCAATGCGAAAACATGTCAAGGTGAAAATAGCCAACGTGACTCCCAGCCAGAAGTGAACTCTTCCCTCCACAGTTCTTCGTGCGGCTAGGTGGCTTGGTCAAACTTGTTTGGCCATGAACGAAGAGCAACCCGCCCCAAACAAGTAGTAGGTCAGGAGCCCTGTGCTCCTGACGATAGGTATCAGGATCACAATCCGCCGCGGCGGACTGACCTACTGGATTCCGGCCTTCGCCGGAATGACAGGTAAGCCTGATTGTCGCGCTATGCGCTGAACAAACCATCATGTGCAACCCATTTCATCATTCAGGCCAATTCTCCTGTTCAACTCTTGAACAATCGACTGGTTTGGTGCGTCTGAATCCCCAAGCAAGGCTGTAACCCAGAAGGGAGTAGGCGGAGCCGTGTCGGAAACCGTCGGTTTCGGCCAGATTTTTGCAGGCAGGTTGGCCAAAGCAAATACTTACGGACTTGACATTTTCTAAGGAACTTCGTACTATCTGTCGATTATACAGTGATGAAGGAGATAAGTATAGCTTAACGGTTATCTGGTTGTTTCACCCGACTTGGCGAGGTCGGCACAATATTAAGGTAGGTCACTTGTGGCCCCGAGACCGTTGCTATATTTGTACTTCGGTTCCAGGGCCGGGATGAGGTCCCGGTTTCGTATGGACAGAACTCTGTGTAAATCATTCTTTCTGCTCATCGGCATTCTGGCTGGGCTGTACCCGTGTGGGCTGAACGCTGCGGATATTGAGACAATCGCGTCTGACGGTTCGGAGTACCGCTTCAGATTCAATATCCCCAGTGACCCCTCTGATCTGTTTGAGGAAACCGGCCCCGACTCCACTCGGCAGTTCTACAGCGTAACCCTGATCGCTATGCCGCCCGGTGGATCGGTTCAGTTGATATCGGCTGAACGACACCGGCCAACGTCGATAGCTTCAAGCGAGCTTGACCGTTCGGCCCGCTCCGGAGAACCGGTTCGTATCATGCCCTCGTTTCGAGTCCGTGGTCGGCAACTGGCGGCGCTACGTGTCTACCCGGTGTCCGGCGGTACTATTTATCGACAAGTGGAAGTGCATCTCCGCTATCATGGCGGTCGCTCCAGCGATGTACCGACAGCCGCCGACCCGTTTTTCGATCGTATCTTTGAGGCCGTGGTTGCCAATTACGACCAGATGAGCCGATGGCCGACTGAGACGAAGCGGGCTGGGAGACAATTGGCAACAAGTTCTTTCGCGGACGTCTCCGAATGGTACCGGGTGGCTGTCGATCAGAGCGGTCTTTACAAAGTTACCGGAGCGCAACTGCAGAACGCGGGAATGATACTCACCGGCCTGGAATCGGACGACATACATTTGTTCAACGGCGGCGGCCGTCAGTTGGAAGTTCCTAATGACCGCCCCCGGCCGGATTTTCGTGAGGTGGCTATTATCGTCGAAGACGGCAACGACGGAGTTTTCGACCGCGATGATTATATTCTGTTTTATGGTGAGTCGGTCAACCGCTGGCTGTATGGCCCCTTCGATTCCGCCAGGTATCACCACCACCACTACACTGAGTCCAATATCTACTGGCTGACCGTATCCGAATCGGTGGGTTCTCCCGGTCTGCGCATGACCGGCGTTGATGGCACACCCGACGGATTCGAAGATACCGTTTTCACCTCTTTTCGTCGTCATGTTCATTCCGAGCGTGACACTATCTTTAGTATTGATAACATGGGCCATCTCCGGGATTTCTACCGCTGGTTCTGGACCGACGAACTGAGCCCTTCATTCTATATCGCCGCAACCAACGTGGTGCCGGGACCTCCGGCCGAGGTACGAGTGGTGGCAGAGCTACCCTCTTACGGCGATTCATACACGCTGCTGGTCTCCGGTGGGACGGCAGCGAAACTATCATGCGACGACTCCAGTTGCACCTTCGCCGTCGCCTCACTGCGCGAGGGGCTCAACCAGTTCCGGCTGACATTTTCCACCTACGAGTCTCGTAGTCCCTTCCTTGATTACGTCAACGTCATGTATCAATGTGAACTGACACCAGTGAGTGACCGACTGGAGTTCAACCTGGTCGCTTACGACGGTCCGGCGCGGATCGAACTGGTTGATGGTTTCTCGCAGGCGCCCATGATCTTGGATATCGGCACCCCGTTGCGACCACAGTTGATCGATGGTTATGTTTCACAGGGCGGTCTTATTTCCTTTGCGGTTGCCTTGACCCCGTCACACCCCAGCCACTTCTATGCTACGACAAGCAACCGCACCTTGGCTCCGGCATCAATCAGCAGGACGATGACAACCGACCTGCGCTCACCCGGGAACCAGGCTGACTTGATAATCATTACAGCCAATCAGTTCACCGACGCCATGCAGGAGTACATCGACTACCGTCAGGCGGAGGGTGTGTCCATTCGGATGGTTACGGTCGAAGATATTATCGAGAACTTCGCCTACGGTCTGTTCGACCCGGTGGCCATAAGGGACTATCTGAAATTCGCCTACGAGAACTACCCGGAGCCGGCGCCCTCGATGATGCTCCTGGTTGGTGACGGGCATTATGATTTCCTGAACCACTTCGGAGATGATGCACCCAATTACGTACCGCCGTTCATACATCCGTATGACAATTCATTCGCATACAGCGACGACAACTACGTCTATTTCGGCGAGTATGGTGTTCTGGACGGCGACACCAGTTACAGCCCGGGTGCGGACCGCGGCGTAGACATGATTTCGGCTCGCTGGACAGTGCGTGACGTGGGCGAGATACGTACCATCATCGACAAAACGCGACGTTACGAATCACCGTCGAATTTCGGTCTCTGGCGAACTGAGATAGCGTTGGTGGCCGATGACGAGTTCGCCGGTGCGCGCACTTCTGAGTTGGTGCATACCGGACAAACCGACACTCTGCAGATGTACCATCTGCCGCGATTATATTCGCGTGACAAGATATATGCTATCGAGCATCCTTTCGTGAATTCGCGCAAGCCCAGTGTCAATAACGCAATCGTGAATGCTTTCAACGCGGGACGCCTGGTGGTAAACTACGTCGGTCACGGCAACCCCGGTCTGTGGGCTCACGAGCGGATTCTCACGATCATCGACGACCTGCCGAGGTTGACCAACGCCGATCGGCTTCCCCTGGTATTGGCCGCGTCCTGTGCTATCGGCGCTTATGACGGCCCGGAAGGTAAGGCGATGGCTGAAGAGTTGATCACCAGCCCGGACGGCGGGGCGATCGCCGTTGTTTCGGCCACCCGTTTGGTCTGGGCAACTCCCAACAAACAGTTTAATCAAACGGTCTATGATGTCCTTTTCAACTCCGATGAGTTATCCATGTGTGAGACGATTTACACGGCCAAACTTCTGCACCAGCTTTGGGCGGGCGGGCCGAGCACATTAACCAACAACGATCGGGCTTTTATCTTCATCGGTGACCCTTTAGTGAAACTGGCGCGACCTCAATTGGGAATTCGTTATCTGACGGCGCCGGACAGTCTGGTGGCCTTGCGTCCGGCAAGAGTCAGCGGAGAGATAATTGACGATTTCGGCAACACGGTGGCTGCCAATGGCTTCCTGAGCATCAGAGTGTACGACTCCGACAAGCGGCGGAGCTACAACTCGGCTGAACACGGTGGTACGGGGGGGACTATTGAGTACGCTGTCAACGGCGCCGGCATCTATCGCGGTACAGCCGGCATTGAGGCTGGCCGGTTCGACTTTGAATTCATGCCGCCGCTGGATATCGGCTTTGGCGGTCGGAGCGCTCGGATCATGGCTTACGCGACTTTCGACACGATCGATGCGGCCGGTATCGTTGATTCCATTTATGTCATCGACTCCATCGCCGATGTGACGGACAGTATTGGACCGTCGATTAGCTATCAGATCATGAGCCGCAAGGGGTTCGTTAGTGGTGATCCGATTCAATCGGACGATCACCTTCAGATAACGCTGAGCGACTCGTCCGGCATCAACCTGGCCGGCGGCCTCGGACACGGCGTAACTCTGGAGATCGACGGTCGCTCCGATAAGGTCGTTAACCTAACCAGCCGGTTCGAATATGACACCGACAATTATACGCGCGGAAGTGTTGGCTATGCCCTTGACAGCCTTACCGTCGGTCGCCATGACTTCAAAATCAAGGCGTGGGATAACGCCAATAACTCAGCCTCAACGGAGTTCGCCGCAGAGATCGTCGCTGCCGACGGGCCGGCTATAGTAGACCTTTTGAACTACCCGAATCCGATGCAGGACGTCACCCGGTTTTCGTTTTATGCGGCGCGCCAATTGGAAAGTTTTTCCCTGGAGATTTTTACACTTTCCGGTCGAAAGATTAAGAGTTATAGTCAAAACTCACTCTCCCCCGGATACCATGACGAGTTCATCTGGAGAGGAGAGGACTTCACCGGCGACCGCGTCGCCACCGGAGTCTATATTTACAAGGCGACGGCTCGATCTGTTGATGATCGTGAGCCAGTCGAGATGTTTGGAAAAGTAGTAGTAGTCAATTAATGAGGAGAAGGAAATGAAGCGATACCCGATATTTTTCCTGCTGGCCGTGGTGATGGTTTCACTGGCGCTGGCAGGGGATGCCTGGGCGGATATATCAAACGCCGCCGTGCTTTATCTCAGAATCGCGCCGGGTGCGCGCGCCGCGGCTATGGGCGAAGCGTATGTGGCCATTACCGATGATGCCACGGCCACTCACTGGAATCCCGCCGGGTTGGGCGCATACCCCCTGGCCGATTCATGGATAGAGGCGCGTATTCCGGAACGCTTCCGACCGTTGAAGGCGATAGCGACGCTTAAGCAGAGTGGCGGCGGTGACTACACCGCGTATGAAATCTGGGCCCTGACCCCGGCTGGGTTGGTTCGCTTTGATAACAAGGATTGGTTTGTCCATGAGCGGTTCAGCACCAAGACGGATCAAACAGTCAAGAAAATCCTGGCATCCTACTTCAACGTGACCGACGAAGAGCGCTTGCAAGGCATGGTCGAGCGAGTGGCTGCCGTCAATAACAATAGGGAATACGCCTACCTGGAGGATATCACATCCAGGGTTATTGCAGCCGTGGAAGCAGATTACTCCGGGTCGGGATATCTTCAGTCATTATTGGACACTTTGCTGGCCGGTTATAATGAGTGCCGCATCAATTGGGATCGGGTAAACGACATTGAGCGTTATCTCAAGGACGGTCTGAAAGACAGCAGTCTGGCTGAGGTGGAGGCCGACCGAATCGCCGTGGCCGTCGAAAAGGCGCGCTCACGGTTCATCAAGGAAGAACTCACTGTTCCCTACGGCATCAATTATGCCGGTGAGCCGTCGGCAATCGCGGCGGTTGACAAGAATCTGCTGGTAGGAACCAATGACGGTCTTGTAGTCTACAACGGTCATAGTTGGCAGACACTGTCGATTGAGGATGGACTCCCCTCCGACACCATTCTATCCATCCATACCGTCCAGAACATGGCTATCATCGGCACCAGCAACGGTCCGGTTCGGTTCTTCGGCCGGCGGCTGGCGCCGGTTGAAGGTGTCGACCAATTGCCCGGCGGGCCGGTACAAGCGATCGGTGGT
This sequence comes from bacterium, assembly GCA_030605565.1. Taxonomy (GTDB): domain Bacteria; phylum Zixibacteria; class MSB-5A5; order GN15; family FEB-12; genus JAJRTA01. The sequence goes on along the minus strand of JAUWIB010000138.1, from coordinate 42,311 downwards.
CATTCACAGAACGATCTCTGGATTGTTGTTGGCGACGACCTTTACCATTTCGACGGACGGCGATGGTCTAACAGTATGAGCTATAAGGTCGTCCTCGACGACACCCCGGAATCGATTGCCGAGCGCTTTGCTGTCTACGGCTCTCCCACTGAGCGAAAGATCTATCTCGAGAAGTTTATACAGGCCAACGAGGCTACCGGCGGTGTGGGCATGGTGGACCCAGCCGGCTCTGATGACGGCGCCAGAAATATAATGTCGATGGTAGCCGAGGGCCTAAGCGACACCGATTCAGCCTCTGATTCCAGCGCGATACCTGACACCACCGGTACGCCGTCAGTAAGCGACAACCCAGGCGCTCCCGACACTGCTCCCACCGACGGTCTTCAGCCCGGCAACATCGTGCGGGCGCCCTACCTGGCCTCAATCAAAGGTAAGGTCAATGCCATCTATGGCGGACCCAACAATCGTGTCTGGATAGGCACCGACTATGGTCTGCTGTATTTCGACGGATCGACCTGGACGATGCCGGGATACCGAGACTATCGCATGAAAGAGGGCGAGACCTTTGACCAACTGGTCGATGTCAAGAAGCACGAAGATAGCTCAGATCACCAAGCCTACGCTGAGTTGTTGAAAGATATCAACGATCTCGATGACGACCCTCTCGTAGTGGGACGCCGAGTGAAGATGTATCGCAACCCGGCAGCGGCGCGTATTTATGATATCACCCGTAGTGGTGAACGGCTCTTCTTTGCGACCGACGTCGGCCTGTTGACCTATGACGGCTATTACTGGGAACGGGCCAATATCAGAGGCCTCGATCGCCGACCGACCGCCGACGTGTACGCAGTGGAAGATGAATTGTGGCTGGTCGGTGACAACAAGATCGTCACCAAGGCCAACGCCCTGTCACAGATTACACTGATGCACGTAAAGTGGCTGCCGGAACTCACCGACGACGTATACTACGAATTCGTGTCGTTCGTAACTTCGAGCGAGGAATGGGGTACCTTCGGCGGTAACATCACTTTCATCTCCTACGGGGAATTCCTGCGAACCAACGAGGCGGCCGACACACTCGGTTCGTTCGATAGTTTTGATATTTCCTTTACCGGTTCCTACGGTACGGCTCTGACTTCGCGTCTCAAGGTCGGTTTGTCGGCCAAGGTGCTTTATTCCAAACTGTCTGATCTTGGAGCCGGTCTGGAAAAGGGCAAGGGAACATCGGCCGGCTTTGCCGTGGATTTCGGGTTGATGTATATGTTGTCGCATCGTCTGACCCTGGGGATGGCTCTCACCAACCTCGGTCCCAAGATGGCTTATATTGATGCCGCCCAGGCTGACCACCTGCCGCGCAACCTGGCTGTTGGTTTCGCCTACAAGTTGCTTCAGTCCGAGTACTACCAACTGCTGGTGACCTCGGAGGTGAACAAAATCCTGGTCGGCGTGGATGATGGCCTGAGCGAGGAGTTGAAACAACTGATTCTCAACTCCGGAGCGGAGTTCCTGTATGCCAATATCTTTGCGCTGCGCGCCGGGTATATACATGACGAAGAGGGTGCCGTCAAGACCATGACACTGGGGGTGGGTTTGTCGCTTTTCGACAAGTTCAAGTTCGACTTTTCTTACATCCCCAGCGGATCGACGGAGTCACTGCGAAACACGTTGCGTGTCTCGGTATCGGTATTACTGTAGTTTAGGAGATCGTTCGTTTGCAATCAAGAATCGACATAATCCGAACACTCTTCGCTGTCATACTGGTAGCCGCACTGGCGCTGCCGGTTCAAGCGGGCGATCGTTTGCTTTACGGAACGCGCCAGCGGGATGAGAACAGCGTGACCGATAACAAGGTGCAGCATCACTCGCTGGCCCAACGACGCGCTCGCTCGATAGACTTTGGTTTGGAGCGCAAGTCACCATGGTCGCTGCCGACCAGGGGGTTGGCTGAGCCTCTGGCTACGATCAAAATCCTGGTGATGAGGTTCAACTTTCAGGCCGAAGAGACGGATGACCCCAACACCACCGGTAACGGTGAGATGGATCTTTCCCGGCCGCTGGCCAACCCAGTTGACTCTGCCGCCTACTACGACCGTATCAAACACTGGATCGATCCGCCCCCGCATGACTCCCTTTACTTCGATGCCCACCTGGAGGCCCTCAAGATCTATTGGGAAACAGTCAGCGAGGGGAAAATCACGCTCGACTGGGATATCTGGCCACCCAGCCGCGACTCTGCTTATCGGTTGCCGGAAAGAATGAGCGAGTATGGCATCTGTGGCGCCAGCCTGCCTGCCGAGGAACAATTCGATACCGTCATATTCGGTTTGGTGCACTATTTCGTCGACTGTTTCGAGGTAGCTGATTCGGTATCGCCGGAGATCGAGTTCTACAACTATGACTCGTACTTCCTGTTTCATGCCGGGAGTGACCGTCAGAACGATATTGGGTTCCCGCCGACCTGTTCTGATCTGTTTACCGGTTACGTAAATTTCGTGCCGGACAGCGTGTTCTTTGATACCCTCCACGTCGACAACGATTCGACCACCATTTGGGATGCGTTGATCCTGCCCGAAACGGCCAATCAAGATAACCGCGCCACGGCAATGAATGCCGTGATCGCCCACGAGTTTGGTCACCAACTGGGGTTGCTCGATCTGTACCGAACCGATTACTTCATCACCAACCTCGGCGATTTCGCCCTTATGGATCACAACGGCTTCCACACCAGCGTCGACTTCGGCTTCGACGCCGGCGGTGCTTTCGGGACCATTCCGGTCTATCCGTGCGCCTGGTCGCGCGCTTTTCTGGGATTTGTAGATGTGGTCGATTTCCGCGCCGGAACCGATATCTACATTGCAGCAGCGGAGATTGCCACTGACGCCACCAAGATCGCCCGTGTCCCTATCTCCGAAAATGAATATTACCTGATCGAAAACCGAGTCGACGACCTCTTCCCCGACATCGTTACCGGACTGCTGGCCGATAGCGCCACCGGCGTGATCCAGTATCCTGTGGATACGGTCACCCGGGAGTTCACCGGGGAGTACGACTTTCTCCTGCCGGGAAGCGGACTGTTGATCTACCATATTGACGAAGGTGTGGCGGGCTTGAACTACGACTGGTTCACCGGTGATACCGTCATCAATTTCGAGGATAACCGGTTACAGTTGGTGCCCTCCCGACGTTTCATCCGGCTAATGGAGGCCGACGGTGTGGTGGACATGAGTGGTTACTATGAAACCGGTCGGCGGCGCTATGGATCAGCCGAAGATATGTTTCGCGACGACCGTAAGCGCTCCTTCACACCCAACACCAACCCACCGGCAATAGATAACTCCGGAAACGACACCCATGTCAGAATCGAACATATCGGTCGGCTGAGACCGACCGGGCCGGGCCGAAGGATCGACACCGTGATCACCTTTGACCTCCAGACCGATGGACTGGTCGACGGTTTTCCGGTGCGGGCGGGTTCACCTGTTCTTGGCCTCTCGCCGATAGTGGACGATCTGAACCTCGATGGGACCAACGAGATCATCTTCGCCTCGGGACGAAACCTTCTGGCCGTCACGCTTGACGGCGAGAACTTCATTCATCAGATATCGCAGTGTGACCCTTGCAGCACATACTACGACACGGCCCTGGCCTCTGTTCACACCGGTCGTCTGCATCCCTTGCCGTTGTTCGCAGAAACACCCGAGGAAATCTCGGCTGGCCCGGTGACCGGCGATTTCGGACTGGGTCTCCCGGAGAAGTTTGTCGCGGTCGGCTATCCCGTTGGCGGTGCTGGACGAGTGGCATTCTATCGTCCGGCGGATGCCAACGACGACGGACTGGCCGATCCGCCTATCCCCCCGGCCCAACCTTATTTTTTCACTTCGGGCGCGCCCATCGCTTTGTCCTTTGGCGATCGCTTGTGGGTTCTGACCAACAGCGGCAGCATCTACCTCAAAGAAGACCTGATACCACCGGAACGGGAGCTTTATGATTTCGACGAAGAGACCTACCACGGTATCTGTCGCTACGGTTCCAGTCTTATACTCCTGGCGGGCGATTCGCTGGTAGACAATAGTTCTGAGCAAACACGGCTGTGGCTTCTGAATTCATCCGACAGTGTCGCATACACCCTGGATGGATACTATGATCTTGGTCCGATCCTGGTGGATGTGGGCCGGGACGGCACGCCGGAGGTGGCGGTTTTCTCGTATGATGGACGGGCCATGCTGCTTTCGGTTGACCTGACGACAGCCGGGTCGACCTCTCCCTTTACGCTGACCGCGTCCAGGGAAACCGGTTACACCTTCACCACCAATCCGGTGGCCGGGGATATCGACCTTGATGGGTATCCTGACCTGGTTATTGGCGGCGCCAACGCCGTGTACGCATTCAACCGCGAGTTGACTTTGCTGACCGGTTATCCTGCCGAGATCAATGACCGTTTGCAGTACGATGATATCAACTTCTTTGGATACTATGAAGATATTCCCGTAGCAGCGCCGGTAATCGCAGACATCGAAAAAGGCGGCCAACCGGAGTTGGTCTTCCCCACTTTCGCCGGTAACATCTATTCATTCGGGCCGAACTTGTCGTACGGATTCCCCTTACCGGCTGGTGAACGCGGCGCGGGGTCATCATTGATCTTCGCTGACACATCAGGGGCGGGACGGCTGGCTTATCTCGGCGCCGACGGATGGTTCTACGCCTGGGAGGTTGCCGCCGACACCGTCTCCAACCACTGGCCTATGGGCGGCCATGATCCCGAGGGAAGTTTTGCCTTTGATGCAACCGACCTAGCGGCGCCTAAGCAGTTTTCCGATTTGTTTCCGGAAGAGAAGTTCTACAACTACCCTAATCCGGTGGTCGACGGCGCGACTACGATTCGATACTTCCTGGGCCGGGAGGCATCGCGGGTAGAGTTTGCCATCTATGATCTTTCCGGCCGTGAGGTGGCCCGATTCGTTGGACCCACTTCAGGCGGCGTCGACAATGAAAAAACCTGGGTGTGTGGCGAGGCAACGCCGGGGGTTTATCGCTGTCTTATTGAAGTAGATTTTGGCGGAGAAACCAAAACCGCCTTCACAGATATTGCCGTTATCAGATAAGGAGCTTGTTGAATGTTCAAGAAAATGAGATTAGTCGGTTTCCTGGCCGGGCTGGGTATACTGTCAACTTGCTGGATGGTCGGTTCGGCGCGGGCTGATGTGGGACAGTCGCTCTTTGATCGCGAGTTGCAGAAAGTGCGCTACAGTCTCAGCAACGAGGGGGTTGAATCAAACGAAGGTCTGTCGGTCGACGCCGAAGATGATATCACGCTGGCCGACCTGGCCCAGGTTGATGTGCGACCACCGGAGTACAAGTCCCCGGGTAGAGCGTTCTTGTATTCTCTGGCGGTTCCGGGGCTGGGACAATACTATTCCGGCAGCAAGCTCAAGCCTTTGCTCTTTCTGGCCGTTGAAGTATTCGGACTGTCCCAGGCTTTCAAGTATCACGGCAACGGGGACGACATCACGGCGGAGTTCGAGAAGTTCAACCGAGACCACTGGAACGTGGACGGCGTCACTTACACTATTGGCGACGAAGATTATCAGGCTTACCAGGCCTACCTGATGTCCGCCTACGGCACCCTGCGACCGGACACTCTGGAAGATTCGGAGATGCGAAGGGGGTTTACTCACATCCTCCCCAATGAGAGGGACCAGCAGTACTACGAGATGACCGGCAAGTACAACCAATTCTCCTGGGGATGGGACGACGCCACGCTCGAAGACCAGAATCTGAGGGAGTCGATCAATAACATGTATGTCGCGGCCGGCGAGTACATACCGCATTCGGCCAACCGACTGATCTATGAAGATATGCGCGACGATGCCAACCAAGAGTATGATAAGGGGATGAAAATGGTGTTTGTCGTCATGGGCAATCACCTGATCAGCGCCTTTGAGGCCTTTTTCGCCACCAAGAGGCACAACCACGGGTTGAAGTATAATCAGCCGTTTTCGAATGTGGATGTCAAACCGTCGCTACGGTCGTATTCTTCGTGGAAGGACACCCCATACGTGACATTCAGCTACAAGTTTTAGCAGTTGACGAACGCATGAAGAATTGCTGGATCATAATTGGACTGAGTTTGGCTTTTGGATCGCCAGCCGGCGCCGTTCTGAATCTGGAGCCGACACCTATTCAGACGGAACTTGCAATCGAATTACAGACACCGACGCTTGGCGTCTCCGGTTCATCTATGCCGACCAGTCTCGCCCAACGTGATCGCGATGACTGGGGCGTGAAACAGGCCCATCCCGACCGCAAGTCCGTATCCAGGGCCGTGCTCTACTCGGCGCTGTTGCCCGGTCTTGGAGAGTACTATGTCGGTAACCGCAAAAAAGCTCGATATTTTTTCGCGGCCGAAGCTCTCTCGTGGCTGGGTTATTTGTCCTATCACACCTACGGCACGTGGAAAGAGGACGACTACATCAACTTTGCCCGCGAACGCGCCGGCGCCGAGCTTGAGGACAAGGACGACCTGTTTCGTGACTGGGTCGGTTTTTACGATGATATCGATCACTTTAACGAACAGGGTCGGGTTCAGGACCGTGATCGCCCGTACCTGATCGACAACGAATCCAACCACTGGCGCTGGCGTGATCCGGCCGACAAAGCGGCCTATCGGGAGTTGAAAAACGGTAGTCGCGAAGCATTTCGCAGACGAGATTATACAATCGGTCTGATGATTCTCAATCGGATCGTGTCGGTTATCGATGCTGTTCGCGACGCCAGACAAACGCGCAAACTGTTTGGCGCGACCCCGGCGGCTGACGACCAGCGGCGGTTCGGTTATCGCCTGGATATCGATCCGCTGAGCATCGACCGGCAGGTTCAGGTATCACTGTTTGCCCGTTTCTGACGCTCGGCGGGCGAGGCTATGTATGTACCGACTTTCGATTCTGTTGATACTGGTTTCCTTAGCCTGTAGCGGCCCGCCTCGCGGACCACACGTCCGACCAACCCATCCTCAAACACCCGCAGCATTGTTGGTGGAGCAGGTGATCACGGGTACGATACTCGGACAGGAACTTCAGAACCCGGTGGGTTTGGCGGTTGCCCCCGACGGAATCACCTACCTTGCGGACAACGGCAACAATCGTCTGTTACGTTTCGACTCGACCCTGAACGCTACCCACGAAATCGGGGGTTATGGTTTCAGCGCCGGGTTGCTCAACAATCCCACTTTTGTCACTCTTGATAACGCTCTCAACCTTCTGGTGGTCGACGAAGGCAATCGCCGCATCGTCCGCTACGATGCGCGGCTCAATTTTGTCGACGAGATCGAGCTCCGCGACGAAGATGACCCCTTCAAGTATGGTCATCCCTCGGGAGTCGCCGTGACCGACTATGGTGAGGTCTGGGTTGCCGATCGTGACCAGGATCGTATCGCTCTGTTTGACAACGCCGGAAGATTCAGCCGCTTCATCGGTGAATTCGGGTACGCCGGCGGGCAGCTTCGAAGCCCGGAAAAAGTCACGACAATTCCCGACGGCGACTTCGTGGTAGCCGACAAAGGTAACTCGCGCCTGGTATTCTATGATCCCTACGGTAGTTTCTCGCGCGAGATCACCCGAGCAGTGGTGAGCGATCCGGTAGCCATGACCTTCGACGGAAATCACCTGTGGGTATTGGAAGCATCTAGTGGTCAAGTAGTCTGTCTCGATATCGGCGGACGAAGACCTCTCGTGGCGATTCCGATGTTGGTCGGGGACAAGAAGGGATTGCGCAATCCTCGTGATATCGCCGCCTTGCCGGATGGACGCCTGATGATTTCCGACAGCGGCAATAATCGCCTGGTGATCTATCGCATCCTGTATGATGAACCGGACTAGCAGGTTGTTGAGAAACGCCGCAATCGTCATTGCGAGGTCGTCGCAGGCGACCGTGGCAATCTCTAAGTGGCTGACCCATAACGATTGGAGGTTTTGTGCGTGGTGTACGTCCTCGGGCGCCACGTGGATACAGGGGCAGACGAGGAGAGGCTGTCCCACAAGTACATGTTCCGGTGGTTCCTTCGACATCCGGAGGAGGTCGTGAGAACCGCCGGTTCCTTAAGCGTACTCTCCGCAACCGTTTGGAAAGATCGCCGGGGCACAATCTCGACTGCGTCGATCTCAGGACCCGGCGAAACGAACCCATGGGACAGCCTTAGAACGTCTGCCGCCCACAAAACCTATCTATGCCTGGCGCTACTGCTCATGCTGGCTGGTAGCTCTCACGCCGTCGGCATCCGCAAAGTGCTTTCCTCAGATGAGATTCCCAAGCGACTCTTTATCGGCTCGCATTTTATCTTTCACGAGTCCGATTCCCTGTATCTCAATGGTCGACTACTGCAACGCGGTGATGACTACTCATTCAGCACGAACCTGGGTGCGTTTGATCTTTCATCACTTGAGATTTCACCGAGCGATACCCTGATCGCCTGCTACCAGAAACTGCCGCCCTGGCTGGAGGTGAGCTACGGACGCGAACTGCCACCGGCCTCCACGTCTGCGGTCACGACTCCCCGGCCACAGCAACGGCCGGTTGGCATGACGTCGACAACATCCGCATCTAGTGTATCCATCAGCGGCGCCAAATCGTTTCGGTTCTCAGCCCGCACCGCCGGATCATCGGAGTTCAGCCAGTCGTTGGACCTGACGATCTCTGGCGAACTGGCGCCGGGAGTACTGATAAGCGGCGCCGTGTCGGATCGAGGCTACGACCCTTCCTACGGCACGGCCAACAGCCGCCTCAATGAACTGGACAAAGTCAACCTGAGGCTGACCTCGCCATCTGTCACGGCGCAGGTTGGCGACATCGAAACGGTCGACCGTCTGTCATTGGTCGCGCCCACGTCGCGCGCAGCATCCGGCGCCATGTTCGTTGTGCAAAGGGAGCGTTGGCATGTCGACGCATTGGCAGCGCGCCCCAAAGGCAGGTATGCCTCGGTGCGCTTCATGGGGCATGACGGTTTGCAGGGACCCTACGCGATCAGTGAGTCCGGACGACCGCAGCCGGTGGCGCCGCGCTCAGAACAAGTGTGGCTCGACGGCGAGCAACTCGAACGCGGCGCCAACAAGGACTACACCGTCGATTACCCAACCGGCCGCATCACCTTCAACGTCAACCACCCAATCGACAGCCGTCGACGTATCGAGGTCGATTTCCAACCACTGGCAAGCGGTTACAAGGGCGAACTGTTGTCAACCGGGGGGAGCGCCGTATTCGGGGACTCATTGCTGACAATAGCTCTGGAGTTGCGTCGGGACGGTGACGATAAGGATCAGCCGCTGTGGGGCGAACCGACCGCCGAAGATCGCCGGCTGCTCGCCGAGGTTGGTGACAGCACAGCGCTGGCCGTGCGCACCGGCGTGCGACCGGACTCGACCGGGTCGTACCTTCTGGTAACCGACAGTCTGCCGGACTCGGTTTACCAGTACGTGGGTCGGGAGAGTGGCGATTATAGCATTACCTTCAGTTTCGTCGGCGTCGCCGCGGGCAGTTATCGATTCCTCGGCGCCGACCAGTACGAATTCGTCGGTGACGGGGGCGGCGATTACCTTCCGGTCGTCGCGCCGATTGCCCCGGAGCGTGCCGATCATTACCGCCTGCGCGCCCGCTTGAAAAGCCGTGTGCTGGGACAAATCAGCGCTGACATACGACAAAGCGTTTATGACCGCAACTTGTTTTCATCTCTCGATGACAGCGACAACGACGGGCTGTACTACCTTCTGCGACTGGACAGGAAGTTCGGAAAGTCATCGAGCGCCAATGAGCTGTCACTCGAAGTCCGTCATCGCCAAACGGAGTACCGAACGCATGAACGCTTGAACGCTCCGGAGTTCCAACGCGAGTTTTTACTCCCGGAAAAGTACGCGCCAACATCGGATGAGACCCTGTACCGTTGGCAGGGGACGGTAACGCCGAGCCGATTTGTGACCGTGCGCACGGGACTCTCACGTCTTGAGTATGAGCACGCCTTTAGCTCGAACAAAGTCAACGTGAGAACTGAAATGAAGCCCCATCATCGCGTCGAGGCTGTTGCCGGGTTTGAAGAGATGAGATCGAGGTTCACGTCCGGGGATAGTACACAGCGCGGCAACGGTGAGTACGCTATGGGACAAGTGCGATTACTGTTGGCCGATGGTATTACCCTATCGTCCTTGCTTGAGTCTGACAATCGCAAACATGACTACCGTGGGGCCGGGCAAGGGACCCGTTACCAGCGTTACGAACTGGGTTTGAGTGGCCGGAATGAGAGCCTCCGATACGAACAGTACCACGAGGACAGCCTGACCGGGCGGTGGCTTCAGACATTTCAGCACCGACGCACCTCACTGACATCAAATCGGCGGCTCGGCGATCTCAGCTACCAGTTCATGGTGACACACCAGTGGTTGGACAGAGTTTTGTCCTCGGAGAAGAGTTTTCTCGGACGTTTGGGCTATCGCTATCATAACGGCAAACGAAATCTAACGGTCGACGGCGCTTATGTTGTTTCCACCGAGACCCGCAATGCCCGTGGCCTGACCTATCTGGAAGTGGAGCCGGGCCGAGGGAACTTCATCTTTCAAGACGGAACCTACCTGCCCGACCCGGACGGCGATTACATCCAGGTCGAAGAACTTCTTTCCGACCGTTCCCGCGTGCGGCGCGGCGAAAGAAGTTTTCACCTCAGGCGGGAATTCAGCCAGGTGTACATTCGTTTCGATTCACGCATCGAAGAGGAACTGCTCGATGAGGGCACACGAGAATGGTACTGGATCGTTCCCTTTCTCTCGGACAAGTCACAACCGTTCCTGTTCTACGACCGACGATACGACGCCGATTTACGGTTGGCCAGGATACACAGTTTTCATGTAGTCAACTTGTCGTACAGCGAGGACATGCAGCAGCGGTTGGCGGCCGGTGAGGTCCGACAGCGTTCGCACCGTAAGGAATCAGTCAGTTTGAAACAGGTGGTCAACGAACTGTTCCTTGAGGAGACGCTCGATCTCTTTCAAATCGATCGCGACCGGTCGTACGGGGGGGGCGGTGATGTTGCCGGCTTCAAAGTCGGGTTGTCGGCCCGACGACGCTTCTCAGCTTTGGAACTGACTGTCGGTGGAGCCTATCGCCGCGCTGAATCATCGCAGGGTGAACTTTCACGGATCTACCTGGCATCGCTGGGCGCGCGCCGGCAACTGGCCCGCAAGGGAGAGCTACGCACCCTGATTGAGTTGTACACGCAGCGACTCACGGATATGGGGGCGACGCCATCTTACTTCCTGACCGACAACAAGCCGGGGAAACGTGGAGCCATTTGGTCGGTACGCCTGAACTATGGTCTGAAGGGCGAACTCCGCCTCAATTTCTCGCTCACCGGAAGACACGCCGATAATCGCAGGGCTCGTCTCACCGGACGCGGCGAACTGGTGGCTGGGTTTTGATGGGTATGGGTAGAATCATACTGTACATACTTCTGGTTGAATGGTTGGCCGTGGATGCGGTCGCGACGCAAGTAGTCTACCGAGGTGAGAAACCGGTGACTGCAAAACAGATCGGACGTTTGGCAGCAAATCGTTCGTTTGACGGAAATCTGGTCGACACCGTACTGACCATATTGAGCGGCGAGGGATACCTGGATGCCCGGGCGGAAAGATCCGGCGATAGCCTTATTGTAGATAGTGGCGCACGTTCGCGACTGGCGCGCATAGTCGTCAGTGGTGATTCGACTTTCGATATCAAAGTTCAGGGTTGCTTCAACCGTGACAACTTAGAGGACCGAATCGAGAATCGGCTACGGCATCTCTACGATCATGGATACCACTATGCATCGATACAGATCACCGGCGTGCGTCGGGACGGTCTGTCAATCGAGGTCGAAGTGACTCTTAACCGTGGGCCGGTAGTCATGGTAGCGGATGTGCGCTATCTCGGTTTGGACCGAAGCCGTCCGGAACAGATTGCAAGGCTCCTGCCGATTCGCCGCGGCGATACGCTGACCAATGAGGCTTTGCAGGCAACCGAAGCAGCAGCCGATAGAATCGGCCACGTCACCTTCCGGCCACCGATCAAAGTGCAATCGCAGCCGGGCTACCAGGCCGCGGTGCTCGAACTGCAATTCGATGAGAAGAAACAGTTCCGGATCGAGGGAACCGGTGGCTACATCCCGGACAATTCGACTGGGCTGGTCTGGTCGCTGCAGATGGGCTTCACTAACATGTTCGGAGATGGTCGACAGGCCAGAATGCTCTCGGAACGCCGTGAAAAAGGGCGCAACAGTCTGGCCCTGGAGTATCGCCAGCCGTTGTTCCTGGTGGGCATGGGTGAGTTGACCGTGAGCGCGGCGACCCGGGACTACCGTGATCAGTTTTATGAGTTTACCGCGTCATCCCAATACTCCTCCAGTTTCCTATCGGACTGGGAAGGCACTTTCGGATTGGCCTTCAAGTCGGTGACTCCGGCCGACGGGCAACTGTCGTTTCGACGGTACACCGCGAGGGTGTCGATGTTGCACGGAGAACTCCTGCCGCGAAGTAACCCGATCCGAGGTTGGTCGCTGGCCTGGTCGGTAGCCTATGCCCACCGGCGCTATTCCGGTGACAGTCTCTTCGGCGATCTCGACCAGCAGGTTCTTAACGACACCCGCGCCACCGTATCACTGCAAGCAGCACAAAGCATATATCGTCGCGTGGTAATGCAGTTGAAGACTGGTTACCAGGGCTATCGGACAACCGAATCGCTGCCGCCGGTGTCGGAACTTTACCTGGTCGGCGGACCCGGTTCCCTGCGGGGCTATCGTAACGAGCAGTTTGCCGCCATCCACATGGCGACTGTATCCGCGGAGCCGAGGTTGCGGTTTGACCAGGGTTACCTTTTCTTTTTCTATGATGGCGCCTACCTGAACAACCGCGTACATGGTAACGACAACAGCATCGACACCAACGAACAATATCGCTATGGCTACGGCTTAGGGTTGGCCGTGATGGAACCGGGCCGGGTCCTGAGACTCTCGCTGGGCTGGAATCCGGACCTACCGTTCGATCAACCGCGACTTTCGGTCGAATTCACCGCTGACATATAAACTTGACGACCGACCACTGACGGGCCTATCGTCCTGAGTGCACAAGCTGATCGAAACACTCCGACTGATTCGGATCATTAATTGTGTGATGGCCATGTTAGGCGTCGCGCTCGGCGCTCACCTGGTCGAGGCAGAACCCGGCTATTATGGTCCGGTCATGTCGGCGTTGTGCGCCTTCCTGGTTTGCGCTGCCGGGAACATTGTAAACGATCTGATCGACACCGAGATCGACCGCATCAATCGACCGCAGCGCGTCATGGTTCGACGGGCACTGTCGCGCCGCTACGCCGTAATCACTTCCGTAATCCTGAACCTGGCGGCGGTAGCGATTGCGCTCACGGTCAGCCCGGCCGTTACGGCCACCGGCCTGATCGCCATCGGCCTGCTGATGGCGTACAACTTCCGGCTCAAACAGGTTCCCCTTCTGGGCAATGCCGTCATCGCCCTGTTGGGCGCCATGACTTTCATAACCGGAGGTCTGGCCGTGGATGTGGCCGGCAGTTTCCATCTGCCGGGTCCGTTGATCCCGGCTGTTTTCGCTTTTCTGTTTCATATCGTGCGAGAAATCGTCAAGGATGTCCAAGATCTCGAAGGGGACAAGAAGCTCGGCGTGACGACTCTGCCACAACTGATCGGTGTCCGTCAGTCACTTGTATTGGCCCTGGTCCTGTTCCTGATTCTGGTGGCGGCCACTCTGGCGCCGATCATAGCCGGATGGTACGGCCTTTGGTATGGCGTGATCACAGTGTTCATTATAGACTTGCCCTTGACGGCTCTATTGCTATTAATATGCCTCAATCCAGGCGACCGCCTGCTACGAATCGGTTCGACCGCCTTGAAGGTGGGCATGGTCATGGGCGTCGTGGCGCTGGCGGCCGCGTGAGCTTTTGGGAAACGATTGGCTCGCTTGAGCGTATAAATCCAGTTGTGAGGCGGACAACCCGCCAATGAATGACACCGGTTGACAACCGGCACGCCAGAGGAGAGAATGACAACGGTCTGGGTGAAATGATAAAGGTTCTGATCCTGATAATCTGCCTGTGTGTCCTGGTTCCGTCGGCAATGGCCCAGGGTATCTCGGTGTCTCAATCCCTGAGCAGTTTCAATATCGCCTTTGAGGACAGCGTTCTCTTTGAGATTGAATTGAAATGGGAGGGGTCTCAATCGACCTATCTGTTCGGGAGACCGCTCAGCCCGGCTATCGATGGGATGATTATCCGTGGCTTCAGTTCCTCGATATCCTCAACCGGTGACGGCAGCGCAGAAATCACCACCAAACAATACCGTTACGTGTTGGCGCCGATCTCATCCGGGCCGGGGCAAATCGCGTCGGTGAATATCAGCTACGTCACTTGGCCGGACTCGCTTCCGGGGGAACTGTCGACCGAGCCGATGACGGTGGTGATTGCAGAACCATTGCCGCCGCCGCCGAAGCGCGATTGGTCATTATTGTACTGGCTGGTCAGCGCTTTTTTAGTAGTAGGGACAGTGGGAACGATCGTGCTGTGGCGACGTTCACTCAGCCAACGACCGGCCGAGTCGGTAAGAACGGTGGTGGAACAGTTTCTCGACGACCTGCAAGTCTTGAAAGCGGATTCGGGAGACAACCACAAGAAGTTCCAGACCGGGTTGTACCGAATTCTGGCGGAGTTCTTCAAAGGGCAGTACGGCTTGAAGGCCGGTGAATACTCCGAGGAGCAGTTGGCCAGGGAGCTTCTCGATGCCGGTTTGAGCGAACAGGCCCAACAGAAGATTACCGCCTGGTTTTTCCAGGCGAAGCGAGATAAGTTCAGCCCCGTCACGGCGGGGCCGGGTGAGACGATTCGTCTTGAGGCGGAGATACGTGAACTGTTTGAAAAACTTTAGTTTAGTTTGATATGGAGGATTGATGCACACCGATATCCAGGAAATCCAGGCCCGAGTAGAACAGGAGTCTTCATTTGTTGAGCGGCTGACCGAGCAAATCAGCAAGGTCATCGTGGGACAACAGTATCTGATAGATCGACTCCTGATCGGCATTCTGGCCAACGGGCACATTCTAATTGAGGGCGTGCCGGGACTGGCCAAGACGCTTTCGGTCAAGACGCTCTCGGATGCTATCGATGCCAAATTCCAGCGGCTTCAGTTCACACCCGATCTCTTGCCGGCTGATTTGATCGGAACGATGATTTACAACCCGCAGACCTCGGAGTTTTCGGTCAAGAAGGGTCCGATATTCGCCAACATCATTCTGGCCGACGAAATCAACCGCGCGCCGGCCAAGGTGCAGTCGGCGCTTCTGGAGGCGATGCAGGAGCGACAGGTCACTATCAGTGACACCACCTTCAAACTCGACGAACCGTTTCTCGTGCTGGCGACGCAGAACCCGATTGAACAGGAAGGGACCTATCCGCTGCCGGAAGCGCAGGTCGATCGGTTCATGCTGATGCTCAGGATTGGATATCCCTCGCCGACCGAGGAGCGCGAGATTATGGATCGCAATACCGGCGCCGAGATAGCCGAGGTAACGCGCGTGGTGACGACGGCCGACATTATCAGGGCACGAGAGGTTCTGCGTTCCATTTATGTCGATGAAAAAGTCAAGGACTACATTATCAACATCGTTTTCGCCTCGCGTGAACCGGCCAAATATGGTCTGAGCGACCTGACCGACCTCATCGCCTATGGCGCGTCTCCGCGTGCCTCGATCTATCTGAACCTGGCCGCCAAGGCGCACGCCTTTCTTAAGGGACGCGGCTACATCACCCCGGAGGACATCAAGGCGATCGGCTACGACGTGCTCAGGCACCGGATCATTATAACTTATGAAGCGGAGGCGGAGGAGATCGACAGCGACAAGATCGTTGCGAAGATCTTTGACACCATCGAAGTGCCTTAATCAATCAGTATGATTCCCAAGGAAGTACTCAAGAAAATCCGTCGGATCGAGATACGGACCAAGAAACTGGTCAACGACCTGTTCTCCGGCGAGTATCACTCCACCTTCAAGGGGCAGGGTATGGAGTTTGAGGAGGTGCGTCAGTATGAACCGGGTGATGATATACGTTTGATCGACTGGAACGTCACGGCGCGAACCGGCTATCCACACATTAAGAAGTTCAAGGAGGAGCGGGAACTGTCGGTGGTGCTGTTGGTGGATGCCTCATCATCCGGTCAGTTCGGTACTCGCAAACAGTTCAAGAGCGAGACGGCGGCCGAACTGTGCGCGCTGCTGGCTTTTTCCGCCATCAAGAACAACGACAAAGTCGGACTGATAATTTTCACGGACAGTATCGAGAAATTCGTTCCACCCCAAAAGGGCCGTGGTCATGTCTTGAGATTGATCCGTGAGATACTGTATTTCCGACCGCAAGGGGTCCAGACCGATATCGGCGGCGCTCTGGAGTATTTCACCAAAGTGATCAAGCGCAAGTCAGTGGTGTTCCTGGTGTCGGATTTCTTGTCCGAGGGATTCTACAAGCCGCTGCAGATCGCCAACAAAAAGCATGATATCATCGCGGTCAAGATCACCGACCCGCGTGAGACGAGTTTCGAGAATGTCGGACTGATCGAGTTGGAGGATGCCGAAACCGGCGAGGTTATCATGGTCGATACGGCCTCGCGCACTTTCCGGCGGGAGTTTGCGGCCCGCGCCCAGGAAGACACCTCGGCTCTGGAAAAAGGGTTCAAGTTGATAAACCTCGACTTCATCAATATACACACCGACCAATCATACATCGTGCCCCTGATTAACTTTTTTAAGAAGCGGGAGCGGCGGCATTGATGAATCGTGCAAGTATAGTAAGAACTCTGCGGAACCGTCCGGCCCGCGAAGGGGGGCATCTTTCTTCTCTATTATTGTCATAC
Source organism: bacterium (assembly GCA_030605565.1). Classification (GTDB taxonomy): domain Bacteria; phylum Zixibacteria; class MSB-5A5; order GN15; family FEB-12; genus JAJRTA01. The sequence continues at coordinate 25,375 of JAUWIB010000138.1, read as the reverse complement.
TGGCGAAAGCCAGTATCCAGTATCCGACCGCAGGGTACGCCACCCTTCGACTCCGCTCAGAATGACGTTTCGGTAGGATCGCAGGGATCATGCCCTACAAGGATTATAGGGGGTGTGCCATGAGTGGCATAGCGCGCGAAGCGCGAAGGAGTGATTTATCACTGTGCGTGGTGTACGTCCTCGTGCGCCACGTGGATACTGGGGCAGACGAGGAGAGGCTGTCCCACAAGATCGAAAACCAAGGTGACAAAAAACATTATTCACAAGAGTGTCACGTAACCCCGCGTAGGGGGCGGCCTTGTGTCGCCCCAATGAACGCCACTTGTGGCCGGCGGAGACAAGCCCCGCCGCTACGCGACAGAAAAAGCAACTTGTGGGACAACCTCAGGACGTCTGCCGCCCACAAATACGGAGGGATTGCCGCCTGCGCGGGAATGACAGGTGGTGCGGAATGACAGGCAAGCCCGCTCTTCGCGCTTCGCGCGCCTCGTTCCATGTTGGCGCCATTGCAACGCTTACAGTTATCGGCATTGTTGCAGCCTTGTTGTTCCTCGCATCGTGCGGCGGAGTGGCCGACAACTCGGTCGCCATCGAGCGACACAAGAAACTGGCCGGTGAGTTGCGTGACAGCAAACTGTATACTGCCGCCATTGAAGAGTATGAGAAGCTGCTTGCTTATCCCGACGTCGACATGAAAACGAGAGGCAACGTTAACTACCTGATTGGAAAAGTTTACTTTGAGAACTTGGCCGACTACGACCAGGCAGCCGCGTATTACATTCGCGCGCGCGCCATCGACCCGGACGGTTCATACATAAACGAAGCGTCTAAGAACTTAGTAGCGTCCTTGGAAAAAATGGGTCGACTGCTGGATGCCAAGAGGCAACTGAACGGGGCCACCGATCTGACCGCGGCGCCCCGACAGGACGGCGACATAGCGGTGGCTCGTGTAGGTGGGGTTCCGATCTGGTTGTCTCAAGTCGAAGAGGAGTTGCAGTCGCTGCCGGTCGAAGTACAGAAGCAGTTCACCAACCAACTGGCAAAGATAGAATACGTGCACCAGTACGTAGCGGTCGAACTTCTGTATCGCGCCGCTCTTCGAGAAGCGTACGACGACGACCCTGAGATAAAGAGTCAGCAGCGGCTGCTTCTGCGCCGACTGCTGGTTGACAAATATGTTCTCGACAAGGTGATGCCGCAGGTCAGTATCGACACCAACGATGTGCGGAATTTCTACCTCGCCAATAAAGATGACAAGTACCACCAAGCTCCCTACGATTCGGTCAAAGCCCAGGTGTTCCTGGACTACCAGGCGCAAAAAGCGAACGCGGCGTTTTCGGATTACATTGCGAAGTTGTCAAGAGTTGAGAAAGTGGAGTTCTACGACCAGAACGTCAAGTGACTTATGGTAACGGCATGAGTATGGATAGCATCGGTCGACACAAGAGATGGACAACGGTTCCGGCGGCGCTGATTGTCGGATGCTGCCTGTTGTTCTGCCTGGCCGGATCAGCCGTTGCCCAGGTCGACACTGTGGCCAACCTGCCCGGCATCACTGTCGAGACCTCGGTTGATCGCGCCGAGATGTTCATAGGGGATCTCATCACCTACCGGTTGACCATCACTTACGACTCCATCTATGAACTGGTGCCGCCGCCGTTGGGTGCCAATCTTGGTGCTTTCGATGTCAAAGACTACCAGACGGATATCATTACTCGGCTCGACGATGGACGCATTCGCAGCGAGAATATCTTCACCCTGAGCACGTTCACTACCGGTGACTATACTATCCCACCCATTCCGGCCCTCTTCAACCTGCCCGACGGCGGCAGGAAAATGGTTCTTTCGGAGGCAGTGCCAATCACTGTGAACTCTCTGTTGGGCAGTGAGTCCGACTCAGCCGACATACGTCCTCTGAAACCGCCGAAGCCGCCCGAGGTGTTTGCTCGCGATCCCAGGGAGAAGTTTATCTATGGCGGCATTGCACTGTTGTTCATTCTGATCGCAGCGTTGTTGTTGTGGCGCAGATTCCGGCGCAGGAAGAGTTCGAGTGATCCAATTGACCGGCGAACCAAATGGGAGATCGCTTTCGAGCGTCTCGCCCTGCTGAAAGAGCAGAACCTGGTATCTCAGGAGCTATATAAACAATACTATATTGAGTTGACCGAGATAGCACGAGAGTATCTCGGTCGGATGTATGCTGTGGACGTTCTTGAAATGACCACCGATGAGTTCCTTCGGGCGTTTCATGAGATTTCCCTCCCCGACCAGTTGTACGGCGCCATGACCAGCTTCTTCGATCATGCCGATCTGGTCAAGTTTGCGAAATTCATTCCTGAACGCGCCCGGGCCGAAGCGGATTTCGATGTCGTCCACGATCTCGTCGAAGCGGTCCGGGTCGATCACGAACGAAGAAGACAGACCGAGATCGCCATCACAACCGACGACCACAATAAGCAGGACACAATGACAGAGGTGGCCGGATGAACATCGAGTTTGCCGGACTCAGCCTGAATCTGTTCGATGTCATCGACACTACCGTGCCGGCGTTGGTGATATTCATCGTCGGTGGATTTGTGCTTGCGTATATGGCGTATCATCATTTGAAATGCAAGCGGTTCAAGTCAGCCACCATCAAGTATTCCGACGTGCGGATTATCAAGCGGGCGGCGCGAACTTCGCGTCAGCGCTATCGTTTTCTGTTGACCTTTCTTCGTATGACGGCGGTGCTGTTGTTCATCGTCGCTCTTGCCCGACCGCGCAGCGGCACCGAGTACACCGAAGTGACCTCCGAGGGTATCGACATCATGCTGGCTCTCGATGTGTCTTCGTCCATGCAGGCCGAGGATTTCAAACCGCATAATCGTCTCTATGTAGCCAAGGAAGAAATCAAGAAATTTATCCACCGCCGCGTGAACGACCGTATCGGGTTGGTGGTCTTTGCGCGCTATTCGTTCACGCAGTGTCCGTTGACCACCGACTACGGCGTGCTCCTGAATTTCGTCGACCAGGTCAATTTCGGACTGGTCGAGGACGGTACGGCGATCGGCATGGCTATCGCCAATGGCGTAAACCGTCTGCGCGAATCCGAATCCAAAAGTCGCATTATGGTTCTGTTGACCGACGGCGACAACAATGCGGGAGAGATAGATCCGGTCACGGCGGCCTCTCTGGCCAAAGCTATGGACATCAAAATTTACACCATCGGCGCCGGCAAGCAGGGCAATGCCATGTACCCGGTGCAGGATCCGTTGTTCGGCAAACGGTACGTCTACCAGCCAACACGTATCGATGAAGAAACGCTCAAGGAGATTGCCGCCAAGACCGACGGCAAGTACTTCCGCGCTCGCTCCGGCGAGGAGTTGGAAGCGATCTATGGAGAAATCGATGCAATGGAGAAGACGGAAATCAACATCGCCTCGCACATACAGTATCAGGAGTTGTTTCACTTTTTCACTTATGCCGGACTGCTGCTTTTGGTGCTTGAGGTGATTCTGGCCAACACCTATTTCCGGAAACTGCCGTAGCAGTGAGTGTGAATGACCTATGCGATTTGCTGAACCGACAAACTTTCTGATTTTTCTGGCCGTTTTGCTGCTGGGTGTTTTTGTCTTCCTTGCCTTGTCGCGCAAGAAAAAGTTGATGCAGCGATTCGGGGACCTGCCGCTGATAATGAAAAATGCGCCGTACATCTCCCTGGCCCGTCAGCGGAGCAAGGCGATGTTGGTCCTGGCCGGGTTGGTGCTGGTAGCCATCGCCCTGGCCCGATTGCAGTTCGGAACCCATCTCGAACTGTTGAAGCGACAGGGGATCGACATTGTGGTGGCGCTGGATGTTTCCAATTCGATGTCGGTGCGAGACATGAAGCCGAACCGTCTGGCCAAAGCCAAGCAGGAAATTCGCGGCGTGATCGATCGACTCAAGGGGGATCGTATCGGGCTGGTGGTCTTTGCCGGCGAGGCGTTTATCCAGTGCCCCCTTACGCTGGATTATTCGACGGCGGGATTCCTGCTCGAGGCGGTGGACAACAGTTCGGTCAGCGTGCAGGGCACGTCGTTGACGGCAGCCATCAGTATGGCATCGCGAGCCTTCACAAAGCAGGAGAAGAAACACAAAGTGCTGCTGCTGTTGACCGACGGTGAGGATCACGAGGGTGGCGCTGAAGAGATGGCCGACCAGGCCAGACAGCAAGGGATCAAGATCTACACAGTTGGGATCGGCAATCCCGCTGGCGAACCGATCCCGATTCTCGATCGTGACGGCAAGCAAGTAGGCTTCAAGAAGGATCAGAACGGCGAGGTGATCGTGTCCCGTCTGGATGAGACCACCCTCCAAAAAATATCGCTGGCTACCGGCGGCAAGTACTACCATGCCACAGCCGGTGAGATTGAGCTGGATCGCATCTTTGACGATATCTCAAAGATGGAGAAGAAAGAGCTGGAAGGTGCGCTGGTGACCAGGTACGACGACCGTTTTCAATGGCCGCTGATGCTGGCGATATTCCTTATTGTGGGCGAGTTTTTCATTTCGGAACGAAAAAAGCGAACTGCGAGTGAGAGCGATGCGTAAATCAGTTATCATGGTAAGAGGTGTTCTCCTGGTGCTGATTCTCACCGGTTCGGTGGCTGGTGAGGGTCTATTCGACAAAGTGAAAAAAGGCAATGAGGCTATGGCCGGCGGCGATTACAGGAAAGCTCTGGAGTACTATCACGATGCTGAGACCGATCTTCCGGAATCTCCCGAACTTGAGTATAATATGGCCGGCGCCTTGCATTATGATGGTGGCTATGAAGAAGCTGTTGACAAGTATGCGCGAGCGCTGAACAGCACCGATATCAATACTGAAGCTCAGGCTCACTATAACCTGGGCAACACGCTCTTCAGAATGCAGGACTACCAGAAAGCGATCCAGAGCTACCAGCAAGCGCTGGAGATCAATTCTGATGATATGGATGCGAAGTTCAATCTTGAACTGGCGCGCCGCAAGCTCAAAGAACAGATGCAACAGCAAGAAAAGGATCCGCAGCAAAAGCAGGAGCAGCAGGAAGACCAGCAACAGCAGGATCAGCAGCAACAGCAACAGGAAGAGCAGGAGAAAGAAGATCAGGAGCAGGAACAGGACCAGCAGCAGCAACAGGATCAAGAGCAGGATCAGCAAGATCAACAGCAAGAACCTCAGCCACAACCACAGGATGAGGACGAGATGTCCAAAGAAGACGCGAAACGAATCCTGAACGCTTTGCGCGATGATGAAAAGGAAATCCAGAAGAAACTCAAGCGACGCCAGGTTGCAGGAGATTATGCCGGTAAGGATTGGTAACAAAAAGCTGTTTTGGCTGCCGACGCTTCTCCTGGTGGCCATGCTGGTGGCTCCGATGGCTCAGGCCCGGGATGCCATCACGGTCAGTGTCACGCTCGACCGGAACAGTATCGGTCTGGATGAACAGGCGCTACTTCAGGTAGAGGTATCCGGCAGCTCACAGGATTTGCCGAAGCCGCATATCCCCAGTTTGCCGGCCTTTGAAATCTACTCGCAGGGTCGCTCCAGTAACATCAGCATCGTGAATGGCGTGGTGTCATCATCGGTGACCTATCGTTATCTGGTAATCCCGCGCAAGCCGGGTGAGTTCCCCATCGACCAGATTGCCGTTGTACACAATAACAAACGCTACAAAGGCAACGTCGTCACGCTGAAGGTCCTCAGCCGCGGCAGCAGCGCGCCTGATGATCTTAATGAACGCGCGGTGGACACCGAAGGGGAAAGCAAAGATTACTTCCTTGAGGCGGTGGTCGACAACAAGAACCCCTTCGTCAACGAACAGGTCACCCTGACTCTGAAGTTCTACATTGCAGTCCAGTATTACGGCAGTCCGGAGTTGACGGAACCGGCTACGACCGGATTCTGGAACGAGGTGCTGGGAAACAAGGCCCCCTATTATCAGCGCATCAACAACCGTCGCTACAAGGTTATCGAACGCAAGTACGCGCTGTTTCCGACGCAGACAGGTGAACTGACGATCGGACGGGCAACTATCCGCGCTACCGTTGCGGGGAAGCGAAAGCGGTCTCGCGATCCGTTCGGTTTCGATGATTTCTTCGGGCGCGGTGTTGAGGCACGCGCCTCGAGTCGCTCCTTGCGGGTGAATGTAAGACCGATTCCGCAGGAGAATCGACCGTCCGACTTCACCGGGACGATCGGTCGTTTCAATATCAGCGCCAAAGCAGACAAACAGCAGGTGGAGTTGAACCAACCGGTCACGCTGACCATAAGAATTTCAGGCACCGGTAACATCAAGTCGGTGGCTGAGCCTGCGTTGCCTGAGTTGGATGAGTTCCGCATCTATCGGGCCTCCTCGTCCGAAGAAGTATCACAGCAGAACGACAAGTTGGGCGGCGCCAAACTGTTTGAAGAAGTCTTTATTCCCCGCCTACCCGGCGATCTTGAGATTCCCGGCCTGAGCTTTAACTATTTCGACCCGGAGCAGGAACGGTTCCGGACGGTCACAACGAAACCGATCCGAATCATGGTGACAGCGCCGGAGGGCTATAGCAGCGATTCTCCTGTTCCCTATTCGCCGCCGGGGATGACGATCGACAGTCGCGCCCACGACATCAGGCATATCAAGGCAGACTTGGGCAAGATGCAACCGGTCGGTCGTATGCCTTTGCTGTCCGTAGGCTTTCTGTTGTTCAATGCCGTGCCGATACTGGCCCTGGTTGGGTCCATTATGATTCGGCGACGGCGAGAGAAGTTGGCAGCCGACACCGGTCTGGCTCGGGCGCGGGGCGCCGCCAAGATCGCGCGCAAACGTATGGCACAAGCCAGAGCGCTGGCCCGAGTTGAAACTCGTAGCGAGTTCTATGCCGAGATCTATCGCGCCTTGACGTCGTACATCGCTGACAAACTCAACACCTCCCCGCACGGCCTGACCACCGACAGTATCAGACAGATTCTGAACCAGCGTTCAACTCCGGAGGGACTGACCGACGCCGTCACCGGTATCATCACAGCCTGCGACTATGCTCGTTTTGCGCCGGCGTCGCTGTTACAGTCCGATATCGACCAGACTCTCAAGGACTCGGAGGAAGTCATCATCCGGATGGAGGAGGTCAAGTTTGGCTAAGCCACTTGTGATATGGTTACCTGTCATGCTGCTGGCAGCTATTCTCGTTGTTCCGCCGGCGTCGGCCCAGTCCGAGGAGTTTGCCATGGCCAACAGTTTCTACGAGGACAAAGACTTCGGCAGTGCCATCAGGCTTTATCATAGTATTCTCGATCGCGGCGAGGAATCGGCCACACTCCATTTCAACCTCGCTAACGCCTATTTCAAATCCGGTGATCTGGGTCACGCGGTTCTTTACTACACCAGAGCCCAGCGGCTGGCGCCGGCTGACGAAGATATCGCCTTCAATCTGGACTTCGCCAAACAGTTTTCGCGCGTTCAAATGGAGGGCGTACAACTCAATCCGATACGCACCTTCTTTGAAACTTTGGTCAGACCTTATCAACTCCATCAACTGGGTTGGATCACCTCGGCCTTGTTCTTCATGTTGCTTGGCGCCCTGACCATCCGCATCAGCCTTGGTCGCGGTGCTTCATGGCTGCGCATTGTTACCGCCGTCGGCCTGGTTCTACTGGTGGCAGTCGGCAGTCTGACGACCTTCAAGTATCGACACGATTTCCTGACTCCCCGAGCTGTTATCATCTCCGAGGAGAGCCCGGTGTACACCGGCGCTTCGGAGCAGTCCGAAATCGAACTTAATGGCGCGCCCGGACTGGTTGTGGAGATCCTGTCTGAATCCGGCGATTATCTCAACGTGCTGTTCGAGAATAAGCGGCGCGGCTGGATCAAGACGGATCTGGTGGCTCGGATCTAATCATCGGGAACTGGTCCCCCCTTTAGCAGGGCATTCGTTTGACACTATTGACACAACGTCAACACTCAGCTACCCGGCTGCTCGCCTCAAGGTGGCGGCGACTCTTTAATTGACACTGTTTGCCTCAAGTTCTATCTTACCCGCCGACTTTATCGGAGATTTGAGTCTGATGATTTTGAAGAGCAAACAGTTCTGGGGAACGCTCATAGCCATCGCTCTGCTTGCCTACTGTGTCAAGGATGTCTCTCTTGAGGAGCTTCGCGCCTTGTCACAGCGAGTAAACTTCTTGTACCTGGCCCCTGCCCTCGTCTGCACTTTTCTGTTCATCATCTTCAGAGCCCTTCGGTGGCAGTTGATGGTGTCTCAGCACAAGAGGATAAAGCCGTCTCGAGCTATCGCTCTCTATTCGGCCGGACAGGTTCTGAACATCGTAATGCCCGTATTGACCGGGCAGGTGGGACGGCTTTTTCTGTTTGCCAGGAAAGAAGGACTCAGAAAGACATTCGTCTTCTCTACGATCGTTCTTGAAGTTCTTTTTGATGCCCTCAGCCTGGTGATCTTCCTGTTGTTCACATCTCTGGCCTTTGTGGTTCCCGACAGCTACCGCTCGGCCGGAATAGTCATTGCCGTAGCTACGGTGACGGTGCTGATTCTGTTTTATATGATGTTGCAATTCCAGGGACGGCTGGAGGATGTCGGTCGTCGCCGTCTTCGCAACCGATGGCCAAGCCTGTACGTCGGTGTGCTGAAGTTCATGCGTTCATTCGCCAAGGGAATCGAGACGCTTCGATCCACCCAGCACTTTATTGGTACTTTTGGTTACTCGTTGGTGTCGTGGACAGCTCACACGCTGGCCATATACTTTATGTTTATGGCGTTCGGGTTTGAGTTGCCGTATGCGGCGGCGGCAACGGTCATGATCATAAACACACTCGCCCTGATGATCCCTGTTACGCCGGGAAACGCCGGCACCTTCGAGGTAGCCGTGAGTACGTCATTAACCGCCTTTGCGGTCGGCCGCAGCGATGCCGTGCTGTTTGCGGTGGCTCTGCATATCCTGGATCTCTTGCCGGTGTTTGCGTTTGGTCTCTCGTTCCTGCACATGGAAAAACTGTCGATAAGAGAGATCAAATCGCAGCATGAAGACGATATGATTCTCGACCGGGTATCCGAGAACGGTACGCTGATTGAGAGTGAGGAGCAGGTATGATCCGGTCTTTTCTGTACCTGCCTGACTCCGGGGTCAAGATTCACAAGGGCATCGGAGATTTCGACTCCTGGTGCGCCAGGGACGACGCCCTGCTGTGGGTGGATATGTGCAAGCCGACCGACGAGGAATCGTTCGTCCTCACCAATGATTTCCAATTCCATCCGCTGGCCATTGAGGATGTAATCGCCGAGAAACCGAGGACTAAGATCGACGACTACGAGCGCTATCTGTTTCTGGTCTTTCAGGCCGTGGACTATGTTGGTCGGGAGGAAGGTCTCAAACTCACCGAGATCGACCTGTTCCTGAGCCGCAATTCGCTCGTAACGGTGCACTACGATGATCACCGCATCTTCGATTACCTTTACAGCCGCACGGAACGCGATGAACGACTGATGATGCGCGGGATCGACTTTCTGTTTCACGCCGTAATTGACACTATCGTCGACAACTACAACACCACTCTGGACATTCTTGAGTATGAGATCGATCAGGTAGAGGACGATGTCCTCGGTGAACCGGATGAGGATACTGTCAAATCGATCTTCACCCTGCGAAGGGATATCCTGCAGTTGAAACGTACCGTGCTGCCGCAGAAAGAGGTCGTCAGCCAGTTGTCGCGACAACACTATAAGCTGGTCAGCGAAAAGGCGGCCCTGTACTTCTCTGATATCCACGATCACCTGGTCCGGATCAGTGATGTTGCCGACTCCCACCGTGAGACGCTCAACTCCTCATTGGAGGTTTACTACTCAACGGTGTCGACCAAGACCAATCAGATTATCAAGGTATTGACCATTTTCACCGTGCTGTTCATTCCGCCGACCTTTCTCGTCGGCCTCTGGGGGATGAATTTCAAGTTCATGCCGGAGCGTGACTGGGAGTACGGCTATCTGTTTTCGCTGGTCTTAATGGCTATCGTGGTTCTTGGGCTGATCTTCTTCTTTCGCAAGAAAAAATGGCTTTGATCGAAAGCCTCCCGAAACATTCTTTAGCCCCCGGCGTAGAAATCTATTGACAGATTAGTCGGTGTCTTTATTTTAGATACTGACCGGTAGGTATGTACAGCCGACTGACGAAGACGTGTCATGGAGGTTATTGCAAGAGTGAGTAAGATAAAACAGAGCCCCAAGCTGCCGCCGGAAAAGAGGCGCAGGCAATTATTGGCCTCGGCGCGCAAGCTCTTTGTCAAGAAGGGCTTTCGCGCAACGACGACCGAGGAGATCGCCCGCAACGCCAAGCTGACCAAGGGCGCGCTCTACCATCATTTCAAATCAAAAGAGGACATCTTTCTGGAGTTGGTCAAGTCGATCATGGACCGAAACCGCGCCACCCTCGAAGCCGAACTCACCGGACGCGTCAGCCCGCCCCGGTTTTTCGGCATTCTGTTGAGGCTGCACTGCAAGTGCGACGTCAACGAGTTTGGCGACCTGGTCGATATCTGGACACAGGCCTGGCGGGTGCCGAGTATCAGACGGTATATCAGAAAGCGTATGCGGTCGACGGTGGAACTGTTCGGCAAACATGTCGATGCAGGTCGCAAGTGTTCTTCGAAGGAAGTTGCCGACCTGGCCATGTTTGTTTTCGCTCTCGTTCACGGACTGTCCGGCTTGCGCATGCTGGCGCCTCGCGAAGTTGATCTGGAAGCCCAGGTCAAACTGCTTGAAACGTTGTTCGAGCGAACGAGTTCAGGCAATGTCCGGAAGGGGAAGAAATGATCTCAGTTTCGATCTACCGACGGCTCTTCTCTTTCCGGCCATGGGGGCTGACTCTATTGCTCCTGATCGGAGCGGGCACGGTGACACCTGGTCCGGCAGTATCGCAAGAGTTGCAACTGTCGCTACAGGATATACGACAGCGCGTGCTTGAATCCAACCGGCAGTATCTGTCGGCCGGCGAGGAGGTGGTCAAGGCGCGTTCTGATATCGTCAAGGCCCGCGCGGGAGCATTTCCGGAAATCAATCTGCACGGATACTATAATCGCAATTTCTCAATCGCCCCGGTCTTTTTCGAGGCGGATGGCGAGGTTCAACAGTTGAAATTCGGGTTCGAGAATAATTTCGGAGCTTCGATATCCCTTCGTCAGCCGCTCTGGGAGGGAGGCAAGGTCTATACGGCCTACTCAATCGCCAAGCAGTACCACCAGTACGCCCAGGCAGGCGTCGAACAAGTGGCCGCGGCGACCGTGCACGCCGGCGAACTGTTGTTCTTCAAAGCTATTTTCGACAAAGCGCGCCAGGAAGTATTAGAACAGGCCCTTAAGACGGCCGAACACAGCCTGGACGTGGTTACCAAACTGTATTCGCAGGGCATGGTTTCTCGTTTTGAGTTGTTGCGCTCGCAGGTGGAGCGGTCCAACATTCTCCCCCAACTCCTGGCGGCTCAATCCGAGGTGCGCCTCTCCGAGAAACGGCTATTGTCTTACCTGGATATGGAACTCGATCAATCGGTCTCGCTGATAGAACCGTCGGACGACACTGCTTTGGGTGATTTGCCGTCCCTTGCTTTCCTCATCGATACCGCACTGGCCTCGCGACAGGAGATCAGGCAGGCTGATCTGATGGTTGACATGAGGCGCCGGGCTGTCCGGGTGGCTCGAGCCGGGTATTTTCCAAGTCTGGCCGCCGTGTCGCGATATGACTGGCAGTCACAATCGGATGAGTTCAGCCTGAGCAAGAACACGTCCACGTCCTTTACCGCCGGGATAACCTTGTCCTTTCCGATTTTTGACGGTGGCGTCACTCGTAGCGAGGTTGGACGGATGAAGGCCGAGCATCGGCAGACGCTTCTCAATCAACGGGAGCTTGAGGACCGGATTCGACTCGAAGTGGAACAGACCTATGACGAGTTGCTGCAAACGATAAAGACAGTTGAGATTCACAGTGAGACCATTGCCCAGGCGGAGGAGGGGTTGCGGATTGCCGAATTGCGCTACGAAGCCGGCGAAGGCACTTTGCTCGAAGTGCTCTCGGCCCAGACGGCGCTGACCGACGCCCGCACCTCGCTGGCTCAGGCGCGCTTCGCATTGCGCCGGTCTTTGGCCGGTCTCAAGCTGGCGACCACAATCGATATTACGGGGAATTAGTAAGATGCAAAGAATGTCACGAATGTGGATGCTGTCCGTATTGGCCGCTGCTGTGCTGCTGGTATCCTGTAACAATAACGATGTCGTCGAGCAGCAGGGACCCAAGGCGCTACGCGTCAAGGCAACCGTTCTTCAAAGGTCCAGCCACACGGTCACCCGCAGTTTCACGGGGACGCTTGAGGGTGAGAAGCAGGCCGACATCTATGCCAGAATCGCCGAGGCGGTGGAACAGGTGAGGGTCCATGAGGGCACGCACGTTACTGAGGGACAGGTGATACTGCAACTGGACAAGAGTGGTCCGACGTCAAATTATCGCAACGCGGAATCGTTATACCGCAATGCCGAGAAAAACCATCAGAAGATGGAATATCTTTACAAAGAGGGAGCTATCTCCGAATCCCAGTACGACGCCGCCCGCACCGAGTATGAAGTCACCAGGACATCATTTGAAGCGGCCGCCCAATTAGTCGAAGTTCGTTCCCCTATCACCGGTGTGGTCACCTCACTCGATGTCGCGGAAGGCGATTACCTTCACCTCGGTCAGAAGCTGGCCACCATAGCATCCCTGCACCGGTTGAGAGTGACTTTTGGAGTTAACGCTCGTGACGTCGCCGGGATAAGGGAGGGTGATACTGTTATCGTCTCGTCCTCCGGGGTCGCGGCATCCGTACCTGGGCTGGTGACATCGGTCGCTCGTTCGGCTGATCCCGAGACCCGAGCTTTCGACGTGGAAGTACGCCTTGACAATAATCAGTCATCGCTGCATCCGGGTATGTTCGTGCGCGTCTCGATAATACTGGATCGATTCGAGAACGTGATTGTTGTGCCGCACGCCGCCGTGGTGGAACTGGACAACAAGCAGACAGCCTTTGTGATCAACGGCGATCTGGCCCACAAACGGATCGTAACAGTGGCGGCAGAGATCGAGGCAGGTGTCGTAATCAGTGAAGGATTGCAAGTCGGTGATACCTTGGTAACGCTCGGTCAGACCTATCTCAACGATGGCTTCACGGTGGAAATCACAGCTTTGGAGAGTAACGACCGATGAAGCTATCTGAAATATCCGTCAAGCGTCCGGTATTTGCCACCATGATGATTGGGGCGTTGTTGGTACTCGGCGCGTTCTCATACACCGAGCTGCCGGTGGAGATGTTTCCCGAAATCGATTTCCCGTTTGTGGTAGTGCAGACGATCTATCCGGGAGCATCGGCCGAGGCGGTCGAAACCGAAGTCACCGAGAAGCTGGAGGAGGCCGTCAATCAGATCAATGGTGTGCGGCATATACAATCCAGTTCCAGTGAAGGTTACTCGCTGTTGGTGGTGGAATTCCAACTGGAAATCGAAGGCGTCATAGCATCGCAGGACGTGCGTGAGAAAGTGTCGGGGATTCGGTCGGCGCTGCCGGATGCAATCGAGGAGCCGATCGTCAGTCAGTTCGACCCTAACGCCCTGGCGGTCATATCGCTTGCTCTGTCGGGCAGCCGTTCCGCCAGAGAGATCACACAACTAGCCAACGATGTGATCAAGCCACGTCTGGAGCCGATATCCGGTGTCGGTGCGGTCCGACTAATCGGTGAATCGGAACGCGAGATCAGAGTCTTTCTTAACCCGGTGAAGATGGAAGCCTACGGCGTGACGGTCGATGACGTGCAGCGCTCGGTAAGGAGTTCCAACCTGGAGATTCCCGGAGGTCGTGTTGAAGAAGCCTCGCGTGAATACCTCGTACGCCTGAAGGGTCGACTGACGCGCGTCGCACAGTTCGACAGTGTTATCGTCAAGAACAAGAACGGCACCCCGATCTATCTGAGTGATCTGGCTCGCGTGGTCGACACCATAGCCGAACAACGATCGCTGACACGCTTCAATGGTCGGAGCGCTATCGGCATTAATATCATCAAGCAATCCGGCGCCAATGTTGTTCAGATGGCTGAACTCACCAGAGAAGCGATTGCCGGACTGCAAGAGGAACTGCCACCCGATATAGACATAAGCATCGTCAAGGACAACTCGACCTATATCGAAGATTCGATTCACGAAATCGAGATTAACATGGTAATCGGCACCATCCTGGCCGTACTCGTGATTTTCCTGTTCCTTCTGGACGGCCGACCGACCTTGATAACCGGTCTGTCGATTCCCATTTCTATTATTGGCACCTTTACCGCCATGAAATTCCTCGGGTTTTCCATCAACTTTATGACTCTGCTCGGGTTGTCGTTGGCGGTGGGTATTCTTATTGATGATGCTATCGTGGTCGTGGAGAATATCTATCGACACTTGGATGAAGGAAAGTCGCCTGTAGAGGCAGCGCTTGGCGGGACCAAAGAAATCGGACTGGCCGTGATGGCAACCACCTTCGCCATCATGGTGGTGTTCCTGCCGGTTGCATTCATGGAAGGGATCGTTGGGCGCTTTTTCTATCAGTTCGGAATGACGGTGGCGTTCGCTGTTCTGATCTCGCTGTTCGTGGCCTTTAGTCTGACGCCGATGCTGTCATCGCGCATGCTAAAGCGACATAACAACAATCAGGCAGCGGACCTTTCAGTTCGACCGTCACTGTTCAAACGAGTCTGGATACCGGTGCGACGGGTACTGAATCTATGGAACCGGGCGTTCGACAGGTTGAAGCCGAGCTACAAATCACTCCTGGCCCTTTCGTTGAGATATCGCTGGGTGGTGGTGCTGGTGGCGACGGCAGCCTTGGGTTCGGCGGCCGTGCTTGCAAGTATGTTGGGGTCCGAGTTTATGCCGGAGGCGGACGAAGGTCGCATGTACATAACTGTTACCACCCCGCCCGGCACTGATCTCGACCAGACTTCGGAACGGTTTGAGCAGGTCGAGCGACTGGTTGGAACTCTTGGTGAAGTGACGGCTACTTATGTCACTATCGGTGGCGGCAACTCGCCGGTGACTGAAGGATCCATCCTGGTGCAGCTGATTGATGCCGACGAGCGCGAACTATCGGCAATTCAACTGATGGACTCAGTGCGAATTCTGATGGCCTCACTGCCCGGTGTCAAGTACTCGGTCTCCAGGGAGAGCGGCGAGGGCGGGCGCGGCAAACCGATCGAATTCTCTATCCGCGGTGATGATTTGGATGAACTGGCGCTGCTGGCGCACAAGGTGCAGAATATCGCCCGCACCGTGCCGGGTTGCACCGATATCGACAACACCATGGAAGAAGGCAAGCCGGAAGTCCGAATAGAGGTCGACCGCAAGGCTGCTGACGACCTGGGTCTCAACCTGTCCGGCATTTCGATGACTATTCGTTCCCTTGTCGAAGGAGATGTAGTCACGCGCTTCAAGGAGGGGGACGAGGAGTACGACGTTCGCATCCAGCTTGACGAACCGTACCGCAACACGGTGGCCGATCTCGGACGCATCCTCATCGAGAGCGACAAGGACATGCCGGGCAACGGTACGCTACTTGTGCCGCTTGACAGAACGGCAACCTTGGTCAGAGGCGTCGACATCGGTGAGCACAACCGGTACGATCGGAAGCGAGAGGTGCGGGTAAGCGCCAACGCTCTGGCCGGATCGTTTTCAGGCAGTATCGCTCAGCAGATTCTCGATTCGGTAGCGACGATGCAACTCCCTCCCGGTTATGAAATCGGGGCCGTTGGCACTCAGGAAATCATGGTCGAGTCGTTCACCAATATCTTCAAGGCGCTGCTGCTGGCCATTATATTCATATACCTGTTGCTGGCGTCTCAGTACGAATCGTTCTTTGATCCTTTCTCAATCATGTTCTCACTGCCGCTGTCGCTGGTCGGCGCCGTTCTCGGCTTGCTGATCTTCCAATCGTCGCTGTCCATCATGTCCATGATTGGAATCGTGATGCTGATGGGTTTGGTGACAAAGAACGCAATCCTATTGATCGATTTCGTGAAACAACAACGGGCCAAAGGTGTTTCAAGAACCGATGCTATCTTGATCGCCGGACCGGTTCGTTTGCGACCGATTCTGATGACGACCTTTGCCACTGTGTTTGGTATGCTTCCGCTGGCGTTGGGGATCGGTCCGGGAGCGGAATTTCGCTCCGGCATGGCACGCGCGGTGATCGGCGGAATGATTTCGTCGACTATGTTGACCCTGGTCGTGGTTCCGGTTGTGTATACATTGATTGATGATTTTATAGGACTGTTTCGCCGCAAGAAGAAAGGCGACGCCCTCGAGGCCACTGGGAACATCATGGCATGAGATGTTTGATTACCGCCACCAAGGCGATGGGTTATTCCGATATCTATCTTGACTACCTGTGCGGCTGTGGCTCAGCGGGAAGTTTCTATCGGGCCGGCAGTATCGATGAGGCCGCGGCGCAACTCGACGGTCGGCAGCACGATCGTGAGAAGATCGCGGCTATCCTTACCCGACAGAACCGAGCTTATCATTCCTCGGATCAAACGCTGGCTAATATCGAGCGCCTTAGGGAAAACGACGCGCTGTGCGTGTTTGCAGGCC
Organism: bacterium; assembly: GCA_030605565.1. Lineage (GTDB taxonomy): Bacteria > Zixibacteria > MSB-5A5 > GN15 > FEB-12 > JAJRTA01. The sequence goes on along the minus strand of JAUWIB010000138.1, from coordinate 8,744 downwards.
AACAGGCCGGTTTGTTTGGCGGTCCCATGTTGGTGATGATCAAGGCGCTGGCCATTGTGAAGGCCGCTCGACTATACTCACAGCAGTTGAAAAGGCCGGTTATCCCAGTCTTCTGGATTGCCGGCGATGATCATGATTTCGAAGAGGCCAATCACACTTTCGTTCTGAACCGACAGACGGAGCCGGTGCGGCTGGAGTATGCTTCGGCGCCGCCTGAAGAACTGCCGACGGCCGAGATCCTCTTTGACAATGCTCAACAGTTGGATCAGGCTAAGACCCTTTTGCGTGAGACACTGGGTCAATCAGATTTCACCGACGAATTGTATGAGTTGATCGACCGATGCTATACTCCTCGGGACAGTATGGTATCTGCCTTCGGCAAATTCATGGCGGCCCTGACGCGTGACTACGGGTTGGCTTTGTTTTCCCCGGGAGATGCCGAAGCCAAGCGACTGGCGGCGCCACTGTTCAAGGCGATCGTGTCACGTCAGGACGACCTGCACCGGATACTGAGCGAACGGAACCATGCGATCTCGGAAAACGGTTACCATATTCAGGTTGAGAAAAAGGAAAACTCCGCTCATCTGTTCTACAATTCTAATGGTCGCAAGCCTCTGCTTCGCGACGGCGATCGGTTTACCGTGGGTGACCAGGTCTTTACAGAAGAGGAGCTGTTGGCACGCATCGATAGCGAGCCGGAGAAGTTCTCACCCGATGTACTGACCCGTCCGATTCTGCAGTCCTACCTCTTCCCGGTCCTCAGCCAAAAAGGCGGACCGGCTGAAATCGCGTACCTGGCCCAGATCAACCCGCTCTTTGAACTGTTCGATTTGGCCACACCATACCACATGGCGCGGGCCTCAGCGACGATCGTCGAGAACCGGTTTGAACAGCTTTTGCATGACAACCATATAGAGTTCGGTGAACTGACCGGGGATATCGAACAGGTGATTAACCGCGTCATGGCGCAGACTTTCCCCGCAAGTTTGGAGAAGGAGTTTGCCTTGCTGCGACGGGATGTTAATTTTCACGTCAACAAGTTTGCCGCCGAGACATTGCGGTTCGACCCTGGGCTGGATAAGTTCGCCAGGCAAACGCACGGCAAAATAGATTTCGCGCTGAAGAACTTTGAAAGCAAAGTATTTGCATCGCACAAGAAGAAGTCACAGGAGGTGCGGGACCGCATCTACCGTCTTCACCGCGCCCTCTACCCCAATCGAGGTTTGCAGGAGCGTTGCATAAATATCTCTTACTTCCTCAGTCGCTATGGATTCGGATTCATCCGATTCCTGTATGATTCTCTCGACAGTGAGGAAAAGGCGCACCAATTGATCGATTTGATGGAGTATGAAACTCAGGCGTCGCCATCAACGCCGGCGGCATCATCGGATGCGAGTTAAGAAAGCCATACTCAGAAAAAGAAAAGAGCGGAAGGTGAGCCAGGCATGGTGATCGGTATTACATGTTATCCCTCGGCCGGCGGTTCCGGTATCGTCGCCACTGAACTCGGTCAGCAATTGGCTTCGCGCGGGCACCAGGTGCATTTTGTTTCGTATGCTCTGCCCTTTCGGCTGGATACATATCAGGCTAACCTGATGTTTCATGGGGTCGAGATGACCGCCTACCCGTTGTTCAAGTACCCCCCGTACACTCTGACGCTGGCGGCTAAGATGGCCGAAGTTGCGCGTAATTTCAAGCTGGATATTATGCACGTGCACTACGCCATTCCCCATGCGATCTGCGCCTATCTGGCCAAACAGTTACTTGAGACCAACGGCGGCGTTAATCACGCTAAGATCATCACTACGCTGCACGGAACCGACATAACCCTGGTGGGGGCCGATCCGTCGTATTTCGACATCACGCGCTTCTCTATCATGGCCTCCGACGGCGTTACCGCGGTTTCTGATTACCTTGCCAAAGAGACCATTGAGGTGTTCAAATTGGATAAAGATATCCGCGTTATTCACAATTTCTTCGACGACAAACGCTTTAAGCCCGGCGCCAGGGGGTGTCAACGAAGTGAGTTCGTGGCTGAAGATGAGTTCCTGCTGGCTCATGTCTCGAATTTTCGTCCGGTCAAGCGGATCATGGATGTGATCGATACGTTCGATAAGATTCGGCAGGAATTGCCCGCGCGCCTGGTGATGATTGGCGAGGGACCTGAGACTATTCTGGCTCGGAGGCAGATCAAGAAGAGGGGACTTAACGACCGCGTCATCCTCCTTGGCAACCAGAGTCGGGTCGAGGCGGTGCTGCCGTGCGCCGATCTATTTCTGGTGCCATCGGAGGAAGAGTCTTTCGGGCTGGCCGCACTCGAAGCGCTGGCCTGCGGAGTACCGGTCATCGGCACCTCCGGAACCGGCCTGACAGAAGTGGTTGATGATTTCCGGAATGGGTTTCTGCTACCGGTCGGTGACACTGCCTCGATGGCTCGCGCCGCTTTGTCACTGTTGAAGGATCCAAACCGTCTGGCTCAGTTCAAGAAAGCTGCCGGCGAAGGCGCCAAGGCCAAGTTCAGCGCCGACCGGATTGTGACACAGTATGAAAACTACTACCAGGAAGTCTATGATGCCTGAGCTTGCAAGGCTTGATGTTCTGGCTATCGCCGCCCACCCCGACGATATTGAAATAACCTGTGGCGGGTTCATGATCAAGATGGCCAATGTCGGTCGTAAGACCGGAGCCCTGGATCTGGCCGCCGGAGAGATGGGAACATTCGGCAGTGAGACTGATCGCATCGCCGAGGCCGCTGCCGCCGGGGAGATTTTGGGGCTGGCCTATCGTCACAATCTCGGCCTGCCGGACTCGGCCATCGAGGTAAACCAACATAACAAACTGAAGATCGCCGACGTCATCCGCCGGACACAACCGGAGTTGGTCATCATCCCCCACTGGGAGCAACGTCACCCGGACCACGCCGCCTGCTCTCGTCTTGCTTTCGACGCCTGCTTTCTGGCCGGTCTCAAGAAGCTGGATGTCGACGGTGAGCCGTTTCGGCCGCGCAAGATTATCTACGCTTCCTATTTCCGAAACAAGGACAACTCCTTTCTGGTCGATATCTCCGATTGGTTTGAAACCAAGTGCCGGGCCGTGGCGGCATATCAGTCACAGTTTGCCGAGGAAGTAACGGTCAGGCGAATTTTCATGCCGGGCGTGGATATCTATGAGATGATGCGGGTGCGCGCTGCCGCCCTTGGTCAACAGGTCGGCGTCCAATACGCCGAGGCGTTTACGCTCAAAGAACCGATCTTATACGACGACCCTCAGAAAATGCCGGGTCAGTCGGTCTGAGGACGCCGACCCGGTTATGCCCCGGACGAGTGAAAGCTGGTGGTTTTTGTTGATGTCTCCCGTTCGTTTCCCCAATAAATAACTGGGAGTGTAGGGCCGTCGGCAATTGCCGCCGATGTGAGACATTGTCATGGAAGAAGACGTGGATAATAATACCAGCCGGAATCGCGAAGAATTGACCTCCGGGCTGACTGTTACTCGGGTGGGAATGCTGGTCAACTTCGCTCTTTTTGTCATTAAGATTACGGCCGGGTGGTTTGGGCGGTCACAAGCGTTGATTGCAGACGGGGTGCATTCGCTGTCCGATCTTCTCAGCGACGTCGTAGTGCTGCTGGGTTTGAAGTGGGGTCGCAAAGAAGAAGACGAATCACATCCGTTCGGACATGCTCGCATTGAGACGATCGCCGGTATGTTTATCGGGCTGGTGCTCATCGGCACCGGTGTCGGACTGGCTTACAATTCGGTTTCCGCCATCTCCAACCGCGTCGAATCATCACCGGGACTTATGGCGATCATAGCTGCCTTGATCAGTATCGGCCTCAAGGAGTGGCTCTATTGGTACACGGTGAAGGTGGGCTGTCGCATCAGGAGCCTGGCCGTAATCGCCAACGCCTGGCATCACCGCAGCGATGCTCTCAGTTCCATCGCGGTGCTGGTCGGTGTGACCGCCGCCTACCTCTCTCCGGCCTGGGCCATGGCTGACGCCTACGCCGCCCTGGTCGTAACTTTTTTTGTAGTAAAGATCGGCGCGGGACTGATCTGGAGCGCCGCCAAAGAAGTGATCGACACAGCTCCGGATCAGGCCGCCATGGACCAGGTGAAAGAGACAGCCTTAAGAGTCCCCGGCGTCCGGCAGACGCACGACATCCGCGCCCGTCTTTCAGGTGGGCGGATTTTCGCGGAAATTCACATTGTTGTCGATCCCGACCTTACCGTCCGAGCCGGGCACGAGATCGCCGACGCCGTCAAGCATTCTCTCCTCGATGATGTGGCCGGGATGGCTCGGGTTATCGTCCATGTCGATCCGGAGCCCGACCTGTAGGGACTGTCTCACAAGTTCGTTTCGCCGCGCCTTGCGCCTGCCTGCTTTTACTGCTCACTACAAGTTCTCCAAAAACTGTTTGCATCGAGAGCACAGCCCGTTATCTTATTACTGAATCAATAGATCGTCGAGCCGACAGCTAAGTATGTAATTCCTCGAACCCGATAACGATGGCTCACGAAGCACGTGAGTGCAATCAGAACCGGTTGAACGGAACGCAATCAGCAGGAGGCCGCCATGAAAACCTACATACTGATGTCAAAGCTGACGATGCAGGGACCGAGCGTTGTAGAGGTTGCTTCGACTATGAAAAAAGGGCCCAGGTCCCGCCAGGCCTGGCTTGATCAGGTGGCAAGGCAGTGTCCGGAAGTCAAGTTTGTGGCTCACTATGCTCTGCTTGGAGGATGGGACTTCATGGACATTTACAATGCGCCGGACTCTGAAACAGCCGCCAAAGTGTCGATGATTTGTGGGGCTACAGCCGCCTTTCAGACGGAGAGTTGGACCGCCATCCCGGAGGTTCGTCTGAAGCAACTAGCCGATGAAATAAACGTCGAGAAAGAAGGCTGACAGCGCGTCGGTTCGTTGCTGAATCGCCTTAGGCAGCGACCCATTGTCGCCGCAATAAATTCGATTGGCTGCACTACTCGAGTAGTAGATTGATACGCTTATGCTCCGGAATCATCTGGCGGTACCTGACGCCTGCCATCTCGAAGATCTTCCGGGCCGCGACAAAGACATCGGAGTCGTAGTACTTATCCGACAGGTACACCACCTCAGTGATTCCGACCTGGACAATTAGCTTGGCGCACTCATTGCATGGGAAGAGCGAGACATACATAGAAGCTCCGTCCAAATCCGGTTTGTTGGCGGCGTTCGTGATAGCGTTCATCTCAGCATGGCAGACGTAGGGATACTTGGTGTCGAGGAAGTCTCCCTCACGTCCCCAGGGGAGTTCGTCGTCGGAGCAGCCGATCGGGAAGCCGTTGTAGCCGATGCCGATGATCCGTTTGTTGGCGTTTACGATACAGGCCCCGACCTGCGTATTGGGGTCCTTGGATCGTCTGGCCGAAAGCTGGGCGATTGCCATAAAGTACTCTTCCCAGCTTATGTAGTCTTCGCGCTTACTATTCATGCGATCAAAATAGAGAATGATGCTCTTGCGGTCAAGTGATGACATTCTCGGCTTCGGCGGATCACAGTCGAAGTGTTCGGCAGTTACCGTTTGAAGGTGTGAATCACTCCGGCTGAAACATTCCAGCCGCCGGCCGAGAAGGAGTTGATACTGCGTCCCGCCAGTGTCCGGAATCGACCTATCCGATAACCGGCCTCGCCACGCAAGGCCAGCGTGGAACTGATTCTTAACCTGAGTCCCCCACCAGCACGGAGGCCTATCCCTCCGCCAAATGTCTCCCTAACCGGCAACTCCGTTTCCAGGTCGAGACCTCCGTTCCTGGCCACCAGGAAATGAAGCAACAAACCGACCGTGCCATAGGGCTGAAGCAACCCGTCCGGATTCAAGTAGCCTTTTGCATTGGCTCCAACCTCGTGGTGGCGTGCTCGGTCCTGAATGCCCAGCCAGGTGGTTTGATGAGAGGTGGTTGTGTACGACACCTCCCCTCCGAGGTGGCGCTTCCGGAATCCAAGAGAAACGCGAAGACCGCTGCCGGCCTCAAGCTTGGGCATGGTAAAGAGGTTGATTCCGTCGCTGTAAAAGCTCCAACCGTCAAACCCATCCGGCATAGACTGCTGCACATACTCGATGGCGAGGTATGTCCGGAATCGAACCGAGTCCCCAGGCGATTCAGGTTCAACCCCCTGCGTTCGAGCCGAGGCCGACAACAACAGAAAAGTCGGAATAAGTACCAAAAAACAGCGGTTATAAAACACGGCGCCCTTTACTTCCGTGGCGCGATGGTCGGCTGACACCAACTTCGACTCACAATCTGTGCAGGCCGTTGCCACCGTCGTGATATTTCACGTCTGGTTCTCAGTATAGGGTATCGGCGCCGTAAGATCAAGTAACTCGTGGCCCGTTATGTTGGGGCTTGTTGAAAAACTCCGAGAGCCGTCATTGCGAGGAGCGAAGACACTCGTGTCGTAGCGACGCGGCAATCTCAATTTCTGTGCCGTCGGGCGTCCCTGCCTGACGGCTCCCACAACGTCTTGACAGGTGTCGGGCCGAGACACCCGACACCACGGTTTAGTATGAGATTGCCGCGCTCCCTACGGTTGCCCGCAATGACAACCAAAGGGACTTTATCAACACTCCCGTTGGAATCTGATACGAGGCTGATCGTCCCGGTAGCGAGAAGGCAGCCCGCTAAGAATTTGGTGCCTGCAAGCCGATACTTAGGCAAAGGTTTAATGTGCAAATGTGCAGATGATAATACGGTGGAGAGTATGACAACCTGGCGAATAATCACATTCTCGGTACTGTTGACATTGGCAGCATCGACCGCCTACCCAGGCAGCAAAGCAGACCCGGTAAACGAACATATAGCCTCGTTGATTGCCGACATCGACAGCTATGTCGAATGGCCTGACGCCAAGTCGGATATGGACAAGCCGTTCTTTGTGGCAGTTTTGGGAGAATCGTCTCTGACTGCCCGAATGAAAGAGTTGAACCGTACGAAACTGCCGGACGGTCGCAAAATCAAAGTACGTTTTGTTCGGGCCGAACTGCTGCCGTCTAACGCTCACATTCTCGTAGTTGCCAATGACAAACTGAATGCCCACCAACTGGAGAAACTGAAGGGTACTGGAACTCTTACGGTCACCGCCGGTGCCATCGACCTGCCGATTATTCTGCGAGTGGATCAGGTCGAGACCGAGGGAAAAACCGAGGTTCGCATGAGTCTCGACTTGAAGCTGGCGGCGGCAGAACACCTTGAGGTCACACAGAAGCTCAAGAAACTGGCCGTCACCACGGATATTGAGGAGATGACCAAGCGATAGTCCCGACATCATTGGGAGCGTCGACAAACCCGACCAGAAATCATCGCGAAACCGGCGGCTGTCAAAGCTTACTCTTTCAACGTCGCCCGTCCTGATGCAGTCTCGATGGCGATTAACGGACTGTCGGAGCCACGGGTGAAACTCTTGCGCACGTAGTCCTGACCCCAACGCTCATACTCTTCTTCATCGTCGAAATCAAACGGCGCCGTAATACGGCCCCGCCGCAAACGCGCAGTTAACTCAAACTGACCCTTGATGGGATTGCCGTTGTAATCAAGCGTGGCCGATCCGGAGGCAGTCGAGATAACCAGATCGTGTTCGGCACTGACGGCCAGCGTGACTTCGACGTCACCCGAGGCCGTCTCAAAGCTGCTCGGATTATTCAGGGTGATCCCGACAGCATCGATATCGCCGGAGGCAACTGCGAGGTCGAACTCGCCCTGGCAGTCATCGACTTCGATATCTCCTGATGCCGTCTGCAATTCGAATTCGCCGGTACAGTTCCGAATAGCAACATCGCCCGAAGCGGTGCTGAACTCGAATTCACCGCGGCATCCCTCGGCTGTGATGTCGCCTGAAGCCACTTCCACCTCAAGGTTGCCGGTACAATTGTCCAGCAGAATGTCACCCGAAGCTGTTTCGATGTCGATATCGGCCGTCAGGTCACTGGCCTCGAAATCTCCCGAGGCGGTGCTGAATCGTACTCTTGTTTCCTCCGGCACAGTGATGGTCCAGACCGACCTGCCGCTGTTCGACTCGTAGTGATTCTCGCTGAGGCGAAGCACTCGGCTGCGCTCTTCAAACGTCGGCTCAAAGGAACCTCGTGGCGAATAGTTGTAGACAAGATGAACGTGTATTTTGTCGCCATCAGCCTGCTTGATAATGCAGTCGCCGCTGACAGTGTTGATGCGAACCGATTCGACGGCGTCAAAGGTCTTCTCAACCACTTCTTTGCGGCCGGCGAACACGTTCAGGTATAGCGCCACGACCAGCAGCCCGGTTACCACGATTACTTTTGTTAAGGATGACATCCGATCCTCCAGGTATGTGAGTTATCTTTCGATCCGGTCGGCGAAATCCACCCGCCGTTGTCTTGCCGTATATACGGGCCGGCGTACCGAAGGTTACATTGTCGGTGTTTAGAGGAATTGGCGCAACCCTACCCATGAGCAGAACAGTCTTGTAGGTCAGGTCCTTGGAACCTGACGACGAACTGTCAGGATCACAAGGATCCTGACTACGGTTCTTTCTTAACCATGATTCCGCCGCCCCTGCCGACGGCGTAGAGTCGATCTGCTATCAAACAAAGATCGAGCACCGTAAGTTTTGTCTCTGGAGTCTCGTCTGTCCAGGTGCGCCCGCCATCCTCGGTTTTGAGAAGAACTTCGGGATGACCGCCGATATATCCGAGTTTGTCATCTATCATTTCGACAGCGATAAACATCTTGTC
>JAUWIB010000042.1 GCA_030605565.1 bacterium | reverse complement strand
TTCTGGCTTTCGATCGCAGACAGAAGCTCCAAATGATGTCGGCGTCCGTCATTGCGCTGCAATTTCTTCTGGAAATCGTCATTGAATCAGGGATAATCTTCACCACCGGCAGCATCAACTCACCTTTCTCGGCTCTGTTTCTGTTGACAATCGTCTCAGCGGCACTGGCCTATCGCCTGGTTGGCACGTTGGTCGTAGCATCGCTGGTTTCGCTGGCCTACACTTTCATTATCTGGTTACATTCAAGTGAGCCGGGGGAGCCGGTATTCTTCCCCGACGCCCTTGAGACTATCGTTTCGGCCCAGGATACGATTTTCTATTCGATCTTCTTGCACATCCTCATCTTCTACCTGATCGCCTTCATATCCGGTTACCTGGCCGAGCGGTTGGAGGCGCGTGATCGGCAGTTGGCCGACACCTCCCGCGCTCTCAAGCAGGCCCAACTGGAAACCGACGACATTCTCAGGCATCTCAACAGCGGCCTGTTGACTGTCGATGCCGGTGGGCGCATAATTTTTTTCAACCCAGCCGCCGAGCGAATACTGGGCTACCGTGAGGAAGAGGTTAAGGGGATGCGTTGCGACGAAGTCTTTGCCGAGCGCATGCCCGATCTGGCCTCCGACCTGCTCGACGGGCTCCGATGCGTGGCCTGTCACCCGCGCCGAGAGATTAACGTCCGGACGGTCGAACAGCAACTGATCCCGCTGGGTCTCTCGACGTCGATACTCACCGACGAGGGTGGTGGGTTGCGCGGTGTTATTGCAATCTTCTCCGACCTCACTGACGCCAAGAGAATGGAATCGAAGGTTCGCGCTGCCGATCGTCTGGCCGCCGTCGGCGAGCTGTCGGCTTCCATAGCCCATGAGATTCGCAACCCGCTGGCGGCTATTTCCGGCTCGGTGGAGGTGCTCAACAACGAGCTCCGTCTGCAAGGTGAAAACGCCCGACTCATGCAGCTCATTGTGAAGGAATCACACCGCCTGTCGCGGATCCTCAGTGAGTTCCTTCAATATGCTCGTATCGACCGACCCGCTTACAACAAAGTCGAGCTTTGCCATCTGATCAACGAAGTATTACAGATATTGCATCATCATTCATCATTTCACCGGGACATCCGCCTCAATTTCGAGTCCGACGGCTCGATTGCCTATGTTGTCGGTGACGAAGACCTGATCAAACAGCTTCTTTTGAACCTGGCCGTGAATGCTCTGGAGGCGCTGGAAGAAAAAGGAGATGAGTTGACCTTCCGACTGGTAGTCGATCCGGTAGGCCGCATTGTCGAGCTTTATATACAAGACAACGGACCCGGCATCGCCGCTGAGCACCGGAAGCAACTGTATCAGCCGTTCTTTTCTACCAAGAAGCAGGGGACGGGGCTGGGGCTGGCTATTGTTCATCGCATCTGCAGCGCCATGAAGGTGGACGTCAGTTTCGACTCCCAGCTCGACCACGGGACTACCTTCCGCCTGGAGTTTTCGACCTATACCGACGACCGGAGCGACAGCCGCGGTACTTCTGCTGCCGGCCAGGCTGTCGTCAAATCCCCATCAGCGTGAAATATCCGGGCAATAGGGCTTGTTTTTTCTCCCCAATTGTATAATCTTGACGGCTCTAAATTCCTGAATGGAGTACATGTGTTTACGACGAAATGGACAAGTTTTCTGATTCTGATCGGCCTGCTGGCCATATCTTGTGGACCGCCGCCGATTGTGTACGAAAAGGACCTCGACAAACACGACTACGTCGTAGCACGGGTCGATACCCTGTTTGAGGTCACGCTTCCACAACTGTACGATTCAATCAAGAACAGCGATCTTCTGCCGCTGGGTGGAGTGTTGACAGCGTCCAACGCCAGACTGATTCTGGATTCTATGTTGTGTGATACGCTGACTGGCCTGGCTGCTACTACGATCAAACTGGACGAACACTACAACGAACACCGCATGTATCGTCTGAGATACCACAACGCCTTGATTCGGGCTTTCCTGGACCAGGAAGTATACCAGAAGGTATCGTTTGACTCTGCAGAGGTGTTTGAGTTTTACCACAGCCGTCCGGATCTTTTCTCGATCAAGGAACAGGTGATGCTGTTTCATATCCTGATCTCCCCGGTCGGTCTCAAATTCGGCAAGGATTCACTCCATTTCAGGTCATTGCCCCCGGATCAGTTTGACACAGAACTGAAGGAATACGCACATCAGATCAGGCGGTTGATAGATATCGGCACGTCGTTTGATGAGGTGGCGCGAGAGTATTCGCATGATCAGTTTGCCGGCCGGGATGGCGGCTACGTCGGCTGGACCGAGCGCGGCAAATATCGTCACCCGTTTGACTCGGTTGCTTTCTCATTGCCGGAAGGCGAAGTATCACAGCCGTATCAGGACCACGATGGCTGGCATATCATCCTGGTGTCGCGACATATGCCGGACGGAATTCCGCCTTATGACAGTACCGCTTACCTGGTGGCGACGCAGGATTTGAGAAATACTAAAGCCAATGCCATCGGCGGTCAGTTGTTGGACTCCTTGAGTCGGCTACCTGTCGAGTATGTGTACAATGAGGCCATTCTGGACACCAACGTCTACCTGGTCGAACGCCCGGTTTGGGCGGCGGTTGTAAACGGCACCGACACCATCGATTTCAACGACCTACGCACCCACGAAGAAACCTGGCGGAGCAACAACCGGGTAGACAACACTACGGTCGAAATGAAAAAGGAAATGATTACGGTGTTGGCGGAGAAGATCATTATGATCCAGACGGCCCGCGACCTCCGATGCGATACTCTTCCTGAGGCGGTTGAGGCCGAGGCGTACTTTCGACATGTCTACTCGAAATCGGTGTACGAAGCCGACCGATACGACCATACCTGGCGACCGGACGACAGTCTGGTCCGGCAATACTACGATGAACATATCGACCGGTTCACTATCGAGAAACCGATGGAGATACAGCATATTATTGCCGAAGATTCTTCGTTCGCCGAGTTTCTGCGTGACCAGGCGATGGCCGGCGCAGATTTCCTGGAGTTGGCCCGTGAATACTATCCAGGCGAGCCGGAGATCCGCGCGGAGTTGGCCAACCTGGGCCGCGTCGGACCGGGCGAAATTCCGGACGAATTGTATAATGCGGCGCTCATGACACCAGTGGGGGATGTTTCGTCTCCGGTCAAGACCGAGTTTGGCTACCATATCGTGAAAGTGGTTAGCCGCCAGGACGCTATCGGTTTTGCGCGAGCCTCCATGGAGATAGTGCCGATTCTCCGTCGACAACATGCTCAAGTGGTGTTCGGGCAGTATCGTGATCGTTTGTGGGATCGCTTCCGAGTGGAGTTCCCCGGCAAACTACGCCCCCTTCACTTCAAGCCACTGGAATACCGATCGTCAAAACCATGACCGACGACATACCGGTCCAGCAGCAGATCAGTTTTACCCAGGAATTGTGGCGCAAGAGTACTCACATGTTTGCGCTGGTCATTCCAGGCGGGTACTACTTCCTGCAACTCACTAAGATTGGTATGCTTTCGATAATGGTCCCGATCACGCTGGTCGTAATTCTTGCCGATGTGTCGCGTTTGAGAGGATGGGCCTTATGGCGACAAGGCTTCGGGAGGCTCTTCGGAGGGATGATTCGTCCTCATGAAAAGCAGGGCGATTTCACCGGTGCTTTTTACATCCTGACCACGACATGTCTGACCGTCGCTCTGTTCGACAAACCAGTTGCCATCGCGGCCCTGGCCTTTATCATCGTTGGGGATACGCTGGCTGCTCTCGTTGGGCGCAAGTTCGGCCGTCATCGGTTTTTCGGCGGCAAATCGTGGGAAGGCTCGGCAGCCTGTCTGGCCGGGACCCTGGCCGTAGCCGTTTGTACGCCGGGACTTACCATGCCGGTGGCGGTGATCGGCGCTGTAGTGGCGACGGTGGCCGAGGCGCTGCCGTTCGGTATCGACGATAACGTGACCGTACCCATACTTTCCGGCTTGGCCATGACTCTGGCCGGTTCTCTTTTGCTCAATTTCTGATTCAAATCAAACTTTTTGTTGCCGCTGAGCGATCTGCCGCGTATAATAAATAGAGATGGGTAGAAATCGTTGACTCCGTTTATGGAGGATGTTGATGTCCAAGGGAAAGGTTAAGTACTTCAACGACTTAAAAGGGTGGGGTTTCATTTCTTCGGACGACTCAAACGATAATGTCTATGTGCACTACACCGCTATCAAGATGGATGGCTACAAGACGCTCAAGGCCGGTCAGTCTGTCATTTTCGAAGTGACTGACTCCGACAAAGGTCGCCAGGCTTTGAATGTCACGCCGGCACAGTAGACTTCCTCTGATTCCCGAATCACCAGGCCGCCTCAACAGGCGGCCTTTTTCTTTGTGGGTGCCGACTTTCCCGCGCGCCGACGGTACCCGCCTATTGCCCTGTGCTTGTACATGAAGTCCCATTTGCCTATATTCAATCCCATGAAAACAATCGATCTGCGCAGTGATACCGTCACCAAACCAAGCCCCGAGATGCGTCAGGCTATGGCGACCGCCGAGGTTGGCGACGATGTGTTCGGCGACGACCCCACCGTCAACGAATTGGAGCGCTACGTCGCAGCCCTGTTCGAGCGTGAGGCGGCGCTGTATGTAGCATCAGGTACGATGGGCAATCAAATCTGTCTGAAAGCGCACTCGCAGCCTGGTTGGGAACTGTTGTGCGAGCGGGAGTGCCACGTTGTCAATTACGAAGTTGCCGGGCCGGTCGTCCACGCCGGGTTGCTGGTGAATCTTCTTACCACCGAGCGCGGCATGGTCACCGCTGAGATGATCCGCGACAACATACGCCCGATCAACCTTCACTGTCCCTTGACCAAACTGGTGACGTTGGAAAATACGCACAACCGTCACGGCGGGACGATTCTGCCGCAGGATGAAATACTGAAAGTGCGCGAGGTCTGCGATGAGTTCGGCTTGATCCTTCATCTCGACGGCGCTCGCATCTGGAATGCTCATGTTGCTACCGGCACGTCGCTGCCGGAGTTGACACGACCGTTCGACTCGGTGTCGGTCTGTCTTTCCAAGGGTTTGGGTGCACCGGTCGGGTCGGTTGTTTTGGGCTCGGCTGAGTTTATCGAGCGCTGTCGCCGGGAACGTAAACTATTCGGCGGCGCCATGCGGCAGGTGGGGATTATCGCTGCCGGTGGGTTGTACGCGGTGCAGCACAATATGGAACGACTGACCGAGGACCACACCAACGCACGGTTGCTGGCCGAGGGGTTGAACAAGCTGGACTGTTTCGATGTTGACCTGTCGAGAGTTCAGACGAACATAGTTATAGCTGATTTGTGCTGTGATGAAGATTCAGCCGCGGTCGTGGAAAAAATGAAGAAGGCAGACGTTTTAGCCGTGCCGTTCGGGCCGAAGAAGATACGCTTTGTGCCGCATCTTGATATCACCCGCGCCGACTGCGAAGAAGCCTTGGCGCGGATTGAGAGTTTGTGACAGAGGCACCCTGGTTTCGCAGGTTCCTTTTCCACCATCGTCCGGGTGGCCCGTGGGCTTGCCCCGGGTTTCCAGTTGAGTATGTGGGGTTCAAGACTTGACTGATCGCTCGTCCAGAATTACTTTGCTTATATGCCTCGGCTACGTCACTACGACCACTTGGGAACGGCACGGTTTGTTACGTTCAGTTGCTACCATCGATATCAACTGCTAACTTCGACCGATGATATCAGAACCGTGCTCAGTGTCTTATCTACTGTACGCGAAAAACACAAGATGCACATACTTGGGTACGTGATTATGCCGGAGCACGTTCACCTGGTTATCGTGCCGTCGGATGGTGCTAAGCTGGGAACTCTGATCGGTGAAATGAAATCACTTTCTGCGCGCGCGATCCTTGCGAAGTGGCGGGAGCGCGACAGCACTGTTCTTCCAAAACTGACATGTGAGGATTCTAAGGGGATTCAGTATCAGTTTTGGCAACCGCGGTGTTATGATCACAATTGTAGAACCCCCGAGACGGTGCTGGAGAAGATTAGGTATTGTCATGAGAATCCTGTGAAGCGTAGATTAGTCAACGAACCCGGCCAGTGGCCTTGGTCGAGTTACCGATGGTATCACGGCCTTGATGGAGTGGAGTTGGAGATCGATGGATACGAGGTGTAGCGGCATGTTCACTGGAAACCCAGGGCAAGGAGGCTGTCTCAAAAGGGTTGTTATGGTGCGTGAAAAATGACGGATTTTTCGATTGCTGTGATTGCGGTTTCATTGTTCTGATCAGTTCGTCCGGTTGGATGATGATTGCGCTGTTGGCCGTAGGTATCCCGAT
>JAUWIB010000130.1 GCA_030605565.1 bacterium | reverse complement strand
CAACGACCTTGAGGGTCGTCCGGCGATAGATCCTCGTCGTTTGACCGGTCTGTGGATCCTGGCGCTGTTGCGCGGCGTGACGTCGTCGGTTCAGGTGGCCCATTTGTGTCGGACGGATATTGAGTTTCGCTGGTTGTGTGGAGACGCTCATGTTCAGAAGAGTACCCTGAGCGCGTTTCGTGGTGATCACCGTCGCCCCCCGGGTGTTTCGAAACAGTTTGATCGTAACAAGTTTTGCTATGATGCATCGACGGATACCATGGTGTGTCCTGTCGGCGCACGGTTAAAACGTCGCAAGCTGAACAAGAACAGGACGGCCATGACCTACCAGGCGCCAGCTTCCGTTTGCCTCGAGTGTTCACACAGACCAGAGTGCAGTCCCACTTCAAGTACGGGACGTTATGTTAATCGTCTGTTGTACGAGGATGTTCTCAAAAGGGTAACTGATCGGGTTGCTTCAGAGGCCGGTAAACGGCATTTGCAGGCGCGGTCGGTTGTGACCGAGGGAGCTATCGGACGACTGGTTAGTTTGTTACACTGGCGACGATGTTGCACCTGGGGAGGAGTAGGCGCCCAGGCGGAGACGCTATGGCGCCAGATCGGTCACAATCTGA
Source organism: bacterium (assembly GCA_030605565.1). Lineage (GTDB taxonomy): Bacteria > Zixibacteria > MSB-5A5 > GN15 > FEB-12 > JAJRTA01. The sequence continues at coordinate 11,817 of JAUWIB010000130.1, read as the reverse complement.
TGTTATACCTTGGACTGTGGAGACCGTTGGTGTTGAAACCTGTCCCGAGCGGGACGTAATGGACGCGGGATCCCGGAAGTATCTATGACCTGGAGACACGCACAACGGAATCTTCGATGGTAACAACAAAACTATAATGCACATTGTCACACCACCTCATAAAGAAAGAAACCACCACCACCCGGTAGTTTTTGGAAAGTTCCGCAGGCGGGCATGACAAATCCGGTAGGTTCCAGGCAGGATGAAGCGCTTTTTCAACAACCTGCGATTACGTTCAATCCGGGCAGTTCTGGTCAAGTACAAACTGCGCCCATCTTGCACGCGAAGCATTGACCAAAAAGGGCTTGCCTCGACTGGCCTCATTCCGTATCCTGATTGCGTATGCACCGGCTGAAATCACCAACGAGCAGGCTGCGAGTCCAATCGGCAGATGTAGCCCCCAGCGAAAGCCCTATCCCATGCGGCTGGTGCCACTCTAATTGAACAGGGTTTTCGACAATCCCGGCATGGCGAGGTTGATCAAGAAGGGCCGGCAAGAGTCAGGCCAATGAGAATGTAGTGTAAAACGACCCGGTTACGAGACCAATTCAATGTCGGGTGAGTTGGCAAAACCGGATGAACAGCGGTGTGAGAGGAAATGACACAAAAAACAAGATGGGTTGTCGCGTCGTTGACGCTGGTGGGGGTGCTACTGGGAGGAGTGGCCGGGTATTTTCTACCCGACCTGATGGTATCGCTTGGTTTTATCGGGGGGCTTTTCGTAAACGGCCTTCGGCTGTTGATTCTTCCGTTGATTATGGCAGCCGTGGTGGCTGGGGTGGCTTCTTTAGGGCAATGGCGGCGCACCGGTGGAGCCTTGGGCGCCGGTCTGCTGTACTTTGTGGTAACCACGCTGGTCGCAGCCGGCATTGCACTGGCCCTGGTCACTTTGGTCGGGCCGGGATTGGGGATTGACAAGAGCGCCGGGTTCGTCCCTCCGGAACTCCTGCAAATCGGCCAGGCCACGGCTGATGATTTTGTCGGTCGGTTTCTACCCTCAAGCCAGCTTGAGGCTATTCTGAGCGGGAACTATTTTGGGCTGATTCTTTTCTCGCTGTTTTTCGGCCTGGGGCTGGCCGCCCTGGGTTCGCGTCAGCGAGTGGTCGTGGAATTTTTCCGCGGCGTGCGCGATACCATGGTCAGACTGGTTCAACTTCTGCTCTACGCAGCACCGGTCGGCCTGTTCTTCGTGGTGGGTCGGGCGGTCGCTGAAGCCGATTCTTACGGCCAGGGCGCCCTGGGGAATCTGGGTGCGTTTCTCCTGGTAATGTTTGGTGCCCTGTTGATTCACGGCGTGATAGTCCTGCCGTTGATTTTGAAGTTCTACTGCGGCCGATCACCCCTCGAATTCTTTGGGAAGTTTCTTCCGGCGTTCGGCACCGCCCTCGGCACCGGATCATCAATGACCACAATGCCCGTTACCTGGGAATCTGTTGTAGACAAGAACCGCGTCGACAGCCGGGCGGGAGCGCTCATGATCCCGCTGGGTTCGACTATCAACCTGGACGGCACCGCTATCTACACGGTGGTGGTGGCGATGTTTGTCGCTCAGGTGTTCAGCATCGATATATCGGTGCTTCAGATGTTGCTGATTCTTGGTGTAACCCTGCTGGCATCGCTTGGCACCGCCGGTCTGCCGGGCGCCTCGTTGTTGATGGCGGTGATGGTTTTCGACATGGCCGGATTTCCTCGGGAGGCCTACGCCGGACTGGGGTTGGTGATTGCCGCCGACTGGCTGGTGGAACGAGGACGGGCGGCGGTTAATGTCTGGAGTGATGCGGTCGGGGCCGCTTTCGTCGATCAAAGGATGAGATCACAAGCTGTCGCCGGAACTCGCCCTGCGGGCAGACCTCAGCGCAGTGTGCGACGCGATGGCAAACCGACGCACAAATCGGATAGTTCTCCCAGTCGTGACCGTCGCTCGACCGAGGGACGGCCACCCGGTCGGGAACGAGACAAACGCCGGTACGACGACCGTCGGCAGGGACGTGGTCGCGAGCGGACCGATTATCAAAAGCACGAACAACGACCCACCGTTCGCAACGGCCAAAGCCGTCTCGCCGGACGCCCGGCATCGGACACCCAACCATCACCATTCGCGATGCCGACAAACAGCCGATCCGATTTCGATCCGGAAGCAGCAGCCCCAGACGTGGCTCGATCAACATCCCGCAAGAGCGCCCCGCCCTCACGTCCGGTGAGCAACCATAGGGAAGATCGGCCCACCAGTCCAACTCAATCGGCGGGACGTAAGTCTACGCCACCGGCTCGCAGTCAACAACGGTCGACGCGTCATGTACCGAGACCGACTCGCGACACAAGACACCACCCCGAGCGGGAGAAAAACCAGACTCGGCCGACTCCCTCAAAGGAGGTGCCGGTGTCCACCGAGCTTACACCGGGGACTATCGAGCGTGAACGGGAGCGGGTCAGCGCGCAACTGGCCGCCCTGAGGAAGAAGGAACATCAGGATCGAGACAAGCCGGAAAAGCTCGAGAAATCCAGCGTGCAATCCGACAGATCGGAATCGTCCAAGCCTGAGGAGAAGATTGGGACCGCTTTTCCGCACATCGACTACTATGCGAACGAAGCTGTAACCGAGAAAAGACCTACGCCTGCCGAGGAAGCCCAGTCGTTTGAGAGTGGTGGTTCTTCCCCGGCTGATACTACCCGTGCCGATGTTGACGAGGTCGTCTCCAGCAAGATCAAGGACGACGACGAAGAACTCGCTCCCGAATTGACCGCTGTGGTCGCAGACAGCACCGAAGCCCCCTCCGGCGAAGAGACGTCCGAGAGCTCGGCGCCGTCGTTTGGGCGGCAACGCATGCGGCGCGGTGAAAAGTTCAAGGGTAGTTCTGATAGCCAGGACGCCCCGGCTCCGGCGAAACCGGAGGGTGGAGACTTCGAGGTGGCGAAACAGTCATTCGGTCGCGCCAAAAAGAAACGCACTCGCCGCTGACGGCTGTGTCATAATAGTATGTTCCACCGGTTCCTGTCCGCCGCGGCGGATGTGAACCGGTGGTTTTTCATGCCGCCCGAAAGTTGCTTTCTCTGTCGCGTAGCGGCGGGGCTTGTCTCCGCCGACCACAAATGGCGCTCATCGGGGCGACGCAAGGCCGCCCTCTATGCGGGGTTAGGTGATGCATTTATGAACAGTATTGTCCACCACCTTGGTGTGGCAAACTTGTAAGACAACCTTCCCTCGTCTGCCACTTGACATAGCAATTCCTCTTTCGCGCATCAGAAAAACGCCAGATCGGGAGAAGTGTTGCGCCTCAACTGTCACCGTCTGGGCGACCCCTTGAGTGCAACTAACAATATACCTGACAAGTAGTTGCATACTAATCGGTGCTCCGCCGGGACTCTTGCTGTGAACTCCGGTTAGTACTGGTTCTACTCGGTGGGTTTTGGGGCTGGTGGCAACTCCGTTGCTCGGTCGAACGTGGATGGAGGGGGTGCTAATCGTTCTTGACGGAAAAATCTAAGCAGTTGGGGCTAAAGGATTTTGGACTGCGACCGATGAAAAAAACAAGTTATGTAAACAGCGTACAAGGACTAAGCCATGGTCTATGTTCGCTACCTGTAACAGCTCAAACAAGGAGTAGAGTATGGCTATGCGGAAACGTTACAACACCTCGCGACGTACGGTCAGTCCTCGTCGCACCGTGGGCCGTAAGGTTGCCCGCCAGTGGTCGCGCGAAGAAATGGCGTTCATGCGCAAGTTCTATCGCAACTACGAGACGACTTGGATCGCCCGTCAGCTTGGTCGCACAGTGTACTCTGTCCGCTACAAAGCGGTCGACCTGAGACTCAAGAAGGCTAACCCTTCCATCTGGAGAGGGAACCGCGGCACCGCCAGCGCCTTCCGCAAACCGGCCTCACGGTCACAGTGGAAGCCTGCCAAGCGTAAGGTTGCCAAGCGTCGCACCACCCGCTCGAAGAGTTGGCGCGCCAGCTCCAAGCGCAAGGTTGCTCGCAAGAGCAAGACTCGCCGCACCATCCGTCGCAAAAAGTAGATATGACACGGATGAAATAGGATTTGATTACAACGTTTCGTGAACCCGTTTCCAATACGGAGACGGGTTCTTTTTTTTTGCTTTTTGCGTGGTCCCCTGCGTATCATAGCTCAAACCCAGGAGGTTCCATGCCTGTAGTCAAGAAAGAAAGTATCAAGCTCCAGCCGGTCGTAGCAGACAATGTGAAATATGTGACCAAGGCGAACACGATCGGTCCCAATGAGGGCTGGCTGGATCACACTATGCGCCTGTTCCGTATCGCTGCCGGCGGTCACACGCCGTCGCACCGCCACGATTGGGAGCATGTCAATTACATTGTGAAGGGTAAAGGGATACTAACGCTGGACGGCGTGAAGCACACGGTCGAGGCCAATGACTATGCCTACGTGCCACCCAACGCGAACCACCAGTTCGAGAACCCGTTCGACGAGGATTTCGAGTTTCTGTGTATCGTGCCGCAGGTCGGGGCGTAGGCATGACGGTTAGGTCGTTCCGCAGCTACTCAATACCGGAACCTGTCCACCCGCCGTCCTGAATGCCTACGGACACTCGGCAGGCGCAATACCTCCACTAAACATATAGTCAACCAAATGAACCAGATCGCTTATGTCGATGACACCTCCGACGCTGCCATCGATGTCGGCCTCCCCAAGACAGGGTGGTGTCGGGCCGCCGTCAAACATGTAGTCCACCAGAAAGACGAGGTCTGAAATGTCCACCACATCATCGAAGCTGCCGTCAACATTTCCGGACCTTCCCTGGCAGCAGTCGGGGTTGGATGACACCGTCAAGGCCAGGTACTCGTAATCCGGCGTGGAATCCGATACGACTACGCTATACTCACCGGGCGCCAGCGGTCCGAAATGCAGGCTGTCATAGTAATAACGGATCGTCGGAATGCAGAAGCCACCGTCTGTTGCGGCATGCGAGGTGATGTGGATCGTGTCACCCCGTTGCTGCACAGTGGCGCCCTGCGGATACGTGTTGAAACAAGGATACCAGCCATATATCCGGACAATGATTTCGCTGGTGTTGTCGGGTGAACTCGGGCTGATGTAAACAGTGTCGATGTTCGAAAACGCCGAACTCAGGGGCGCCGCGATCAGCGCCGTGACCCACAGCACCAGGACCAATGCGCGACAGCGGTCGGACGGTTTCGATCGGCCATGATATTGCATTGCAAGGAACCTTCCTGCATAGAGTACTACGGTCCTTAACGTCCAATAACATAATACGGAACTTGGAGTTATAGGTCAAGCTATTTGTGACTCATGCTCTCCACCGAGTCATCGGGAACCATCTGACATCAAAGCCGATTGGTGACGGTGGAAGTGTCTCACGATGAGCGCGGCGAAGAAAGCGAAGGCGTAAACCATCTGTGCCCAGAGCGAGTCTGCCTGTTGCCATTCACGAAATATTTTCATACCATTAGTGTGTTATGTACGATACTCACGCCGCCGGAGATTCTCTCTATGCGCCGGCTGATACAAGCCGCCGCTTCAACCTGGTAGCGGCCGTTGTGGCCCTCATAATACTCTCTCCGGTGCTGCTGATCGTTACCGGACCGCGTCCAATTCTCGCTTCCCTTTACTTCGCAGTCCTGGGAACCATGCTCCTCATAACCAACCCCAGAATCTGTTTCTATGTATGGATGGCAGCCGGCGGTCTGTTCTATCCGGCTCATTTGGGAGGAATGCTGATCAATCCGGCCGACTTTGCCGTCCTGATATTGCTCGTGGCGGTTGTTCTGGACTATCTGTTGCGTGTCCGAACAGAAGTTCACCGAACGAGTTTCGATGCACCGTTTATACTTCTTATCGGCGCTGCCCTGATGTCGATCATGCTGGCTCACGACCGAAGTCTGACCATCACGCCGACATTGCGAGTTATAGTGATCTATTTGGCGTATCGAGTCAGTTTCAAGATGGCGCGGGAAATCGGGGTGCGGCGGATCGTGCAGGTTTATCTGCTCATAGTAGTTGTGCTGGCTGCGATCAACTGCGTAACGCTTGTGATCGAGGGCGGTCAGCATCGCGTATTCGGCCTGGCCTGGCTTCCGATGGAGACCTTTTGCATGACGGCGTTACCGATGGCGGCTGCATTTCTGATCTGGTCCAACCGGCCAGGGGAGCGGCTATTGTATGGTACCTGCTGCCTGGTGATAGGTATTGCAATTCTGGGCACGCAGTCACGCGCCCCGATGGTGGCCGTGTTAGCAGCTTTGCCTGTTCTAATGTGGCTGGTGATGCGCAAGGCGCAACGGGAACAGCGAATGTCAAACCGGTGGAGCATACTCTGGCTGGCCATGCCGCTGGCTGGTCTGGCACTGGTGGTACTTACGTTGAGCGAGACAGCCTTCCGGGGATCGTTTGAGAGGATCGGGGAGTTGATCAACTCAATGGTCAGACCTGAAGGTACTGTATCGTTGCGTGTGGTGCTATGGACTGCAGCCATAAAGGCCTACCTGGTAAACCCGATAACCGGGATCGGCATGGGTAACTTCAAAGTGGTCTCACAGATTCTTCCCGACATCAGGTTGGTGCCGGTGTGGTACTATATCGGCGGCATGTCACCGCACAACGTGGTGCTGCACTGGCTGGCTGAAACGGGTCCGCTGGGCGCCGGGGCTCTGTTGTGGCTGGCGTGGCGAGGAGTGAAGGTTGGCTATCGTCAGTTCACGAGGTCGTTGGACATCCGAGACACCCAGGTAGCCGGTGCGCTAGCAATCGCTATGGTAGTCTTTGCCTTTACTATTTTCTATATGCGGGCCTGGACCTGGGGGCAGGATGGGTATATCATGGCGTTGCTGTTTGGGCTGGTCGCTGCCCGGCAGCGACGGCAGGATAGTCAATCGCCCTCCTGAACCCAGCCGGCATCCAAGAAAAAGCCCCCCCATCGAGGCGGCTGATGATCTATTAGTAAGGCCGCGCAGCGGGCCAAGAACCGATTTATCGGCTGGTCAGTTTTCCTGGTAGACATAGTCGTCGTATTCGACCTCAAAGCGGAGCTTATGCCTGGCCTCTTCCTGAGCAAGACCGAGAAAAGTCTCTTTCAAACCAGCGTCGTCGGTCGCCACGGCCAGACTCTTGTACAGCGTGTAGGCGTTGGCTTCGCTCCTGATCGCCACCATCAGCGCTTCCTGGAAAGTCAGGTTCGGTTTGGACTCTACTTCGATCAGGTGATCACCGATCTTCAAATCGACAACCTTTTCCTCGGACTTCAGAAGCACCTCGCCCTCGACAACAGCCATTAATTTGGCCTTGTGGCGTTTTTCTTCCTCGGCAAAATCCAGGAAGATAGTCTTCATGTGCTTCTTGTCCATTTTCTCTGCCAGATCGGTGTAGAAGTCTGCGGCTTCCTGTTCCTTGCCGATGGCAAAGGTTAAGATTTCATCAACCGACTTAAAGTTCATCGTCTCCTCCTTATCGTTTTCAAGACAGCTTGTACCCGACAACGTCGAATGGTAGATTGTGGTTCCCGGAACTGTCGCTTTCATTTCAAGCGTCGGGGGATTATAAGCAATTGGGGCAATTTATCAAGCGGATTCTTGGTGTGTCCGACTAAGCAGAGATTAGGTCACTGTCATTCCGGGCTTGACCCGGAATCCAGATCCGGATTTGAAGGCTGGATACTGGCCTTCGCCAGTATGACTCCCCAGTAATGCTAAAGACACGCCACCGGCGGCGGGCCGTCCTCAAACATGTATTCGACCAGGTAAACCAAGTCGGAAATGTCGATATCCGAAAGGCTCTCGCTGGAGCCAACGGCGCAGCAACCGCCGTCGATATTGGCCTCCTCGGCACATGTCGGCGCCGGGCCGCCGGTGAACATGTAGTCAACCAGGTAGACCAAATCGGAAATGTCGATAACATCACCGGGATCCATACCAACATTGCCCCGGATGGCGCCCATACAGCAGGTACCGCCGCCGGATGTGAAATCCTGCCAGTAACCGTGTCTCAAGCCATAGTTGGCCGAACTACCTTCACCAACGGCTGTCTGCCCAACCGTGCCCTGCAAACCGAAACTGGCAGAACTACCTTTAGTCCCGCCCGATGATATAACCTGCCAGTTGATCTGCTCACCGGCCCGAGCGGCCAAAGCAGCACGAGCCGCTTCGAGCATCTGATCGACGTCGGCCTTCTTGGCAACTGCGGCGTTGTCGGGCGGGGTCGCCCGACGCCAGCTATGCAACCCAAAGGCTGTCACGAGTCGCCTGACAGCATCCAGACAACACCTAACTCTACCTTGACAAATGGAGCGGGCAATCGCTTATTCAAGCAATGGTCAAATAACACCAGGCAGACACGGAGGTTCGTATGTTCAAATCTCAGGTTCTCGGAGTAGTAGGCGCCCTCATCCTGCTACTGGCGATCAATGTTTCGGCACTGGCCGACATCAAAGACGACCTGACCTACCAGGGCAACAAGGCGCGTATTACGGTCGGTAAGATCAAACCGAAAGCGAGCAAGTGCAGCGGCGACATGGCCGCCGCTATCGGGGAGATGTTGTCAACGTCGCTCACCAACACCGGCAAGTTCATCGTTCTGGCCAGCCAGGAAGAAGTCGCGGAGTTGGCCGAGGAGATCGATTTCGCTCAGTCAGGTTACGTTGAAGCCGGCAAGGGTCCTGAGAAGGGCCTTATGGAAGGCGCCGATTTGCTGATCACCGGGTCCGTGACGGCGTTCGAACCGGATGCCGGCGGCAAAGCGGGTATCCTCGGCGGTCTCAAGGGCAAGGCCCTGGGCGGCATTGGGGCCAGTTCCAAAGAAGCCAAGATAATCATGGATATCAAACTAATCGATATCCGCACCCGACGCATTCTGAAGGCCAAGAAAATCGAAGCTAAATCCAAGAAGTGGAAAGTCGGCATGGCCGGTGGCAGTTCCGTTGGCGATGTGGTGCTAGGCGGCGCGCTCGGCATGTATTCCAACGAACCTATGGAAAAGGCGATCCGCACCGCCCTGGCCAAAATGGTCGAAGTGGTGTCGAAGGAAGTGCCCAAAGAGTATTACCGCTACCAGGGCGGTGGACAGTACACTCAGGAGTACGGCGCTGCCGGACAACAGGGTAGCGCTGCCGGACAAGCCGGCGGTACGGCAACCACTCAGACTTCAACGACTACGGGGGCATCCTCTACACCTGCATCGACCGGTCCTGTAGCTGAAGACATGAAGCTGTACACCAAGTACGATTTCGTTCCCGGCAACAAAGTGATCTATTTTGATGATCTTGAGGGTGAAGAGGAAGGGGAATTCCCTTACCGCTGGAATCTTGATAACGGAGTTTTCGAAATCGCTCGCATGAGTGGTGAATACTGGATTCTGTGTACCGATGACGGCAGCATTCGCCCCAAGTTACCTATTGGCCCGCTGCCGGAAAAGTACACGGTGGAACTGGAATTCTGGTCCAGTGGTCCGGACAAGACGCTGCCGTATTACTATATTCATTGGACTGATGCCGACGGACGAATAATCGGTGAGTTCTGTGCCTATGGCCAGAAGGCGACCTTCCTCAGTATCAAAAGCAAAAAACTGGCCGGTAAGGAGATGCCGGAGAAATGGAGCCGAGGTCTGCACACCATGCGAATCATGGCTACGACCAGGTCTATCAAGTGCTATGTGGACAATGTACGGGTCGCCAATGTGCCCAAGGTGGAAGGGTTTGAGCCCGCCGGTTTCCAGGTGCGGGCGAGGCCTTACAAGGCTGAAGATAACCCTTGGCTGCTCAAGAGTTTCAGGTTTGCCGAGGGCGGCAAGAGCATGCGCGAGCAGCTTGACGAGACTGGCAAAATCATCACGCACGGAATTCTCTTTGATCCCGACTCTTACGTCATCAAAGGGGAATCATTCAAGACACTCAAAAACATCGCTCGACTTCTCGAAGATGATTCAAGCTTACGGCTGTCGATTGAGGGGCACACGGATTCCGACGGTTCGGACGATCATAACATGACTTTATCGAAGAACCGGGCGGCATCGGTGAGAACCTATCTTTCTTCAAAGTTTGGCATCAGTGCTGATCGTCTGGAATCAAAAGGCTGGGGAGAAACCAAACCGATTGATACGAATGATAGTACCGAAGGCAAGGCCAACAACCGTCGTGTGGAGTTGGTGAAACTGTAGACCACTTTGCATCGAACAGCAATCGTTGCAGATAACTGAGAGTGCTGCCGTCAAACAGATGGCAGCATTCTCAAGAGATACGATATCAGCGCACTAAAAAGCTAACCTATAAACAAGGAGTGAAATCGTGAAAAACCACATTTCAATCCGTTCACTGCTGGGAGTCATTATCGCATTGGTCATGAGTGTCGGCTGCTCTCAGGTTTCGACCGCAGAATTTTCAGCAGACTTCACTGAACAACAGGGAGACAACAGCAAGTCCGGGAAAATATACGTTAAAGGCTCCAGTTACTGCCTGGACATAGTTGAGGATGGTGAGCAGATACTCGTCATTGTGGATCCCGAGGCCAAAAGAACCGTTGTCATCCCGGTGTCCACAGGGGAATATAGAGAGTTGGCCATTGATGATATGGCCAGTGTTATGAATGATCCGATTCAGGGCTATCTGTACACTGCGACGATGGGCGAAGAGAAAACCGGTGGTGTGGAGACCATTAATGGTTATGAATGCGACAAGTCGGTGATCACAATGGCGGACACTGATGTCATGTCACAATGGGTAGCCCGGAGTCTGAATTTCACTATAAAGATTGTCGGTCACGGCTCACCGGAAAGAGTCTTTGAACTCACCAATATTGTCGAAGGTTCTGTTGACGATTCCAAGTTTGAGATACCCGAAGGATTCACGAAATGGATTGATCCGGCAACCCTTCCCGTTGAACCTCCCGCATGGGCTGAAGGTATCCCGACCGCACCGGTGATGATGCCGCCGTTTCAACATGATATGTCAGCCGGTGATATCATTCGCATCAAGGTGGAGCCCGGCAAATCCCTTGTGTTAAAAGGAGTCAGCAAAACCGATACTGAAGCAACTGCCAAAGTGATACCGTTCAAAGATGACAGACCGCTGAAAAAGGATTCGTGGTACAATAACCTGGGCGCCTATTCCCATAAACATGAGACATCAATCGAAGCCGATGAGTTTATCGTATACGTGTACGAGGGAGATATCACGTTAACGACCAAGTGGCAGGAGATGCTTGAGAAGACGGTTGCTGAAGGGGAGGAAATACGGCTGCCACTGACGATTTGGGAGAAAATTGAAACTCGCCTGGTGAATCTGAGCGACGGCGAATCGGTGGCCATTTTCAGCTACTTCGAAGAAGGAACAGAACTGAGTGAAAATATCATAAGTTCGCTTAAATGGCGAACTGTTACCCTGAAAGAACAGGGTGAGGTCCATTACGGGTCAAGATCGTATTATGGCGATGAAATGGTGTTCTCAGTCAAAAAGGGCAAGATGCTCATCAAGTTGGGACAGTTTGACAGGTGGAAATTCTAACTGCGCGGAAAGACCTTTGCACGGGTGCCCCACAGCTTGGGACCTGTTGCTAAAGCCCAAAGTTCGTCATTGCGAATCACGCGCCTCGCGTGATGTGGCAATCTCAATTCGTTGTACACCTGTCATGCCGAGCGCAGTCGAGGCATGAGATTAGCCCGCCTATATTTGTGCCAAATGACATTGGAGACTTTATTGTTCTGATGATTGGTTTATTTTGGCAGCTTGGGGAACGGACGGAAGGCATAGCCCGACGGGAGTTCGTCAGGCTTGGCAACCTTGATATGCGAAAGGTCAT
>JAUWIB010000017.1 GCA_030605565.1 bacterium | reverse complement strand
CTTCCTGAACCCCGCATTTACGACACCATTTTTTTACCCATCACTAAACCCCTTCAACACCTTTTGACGCAATAGTATCAATACCAATAACTTCAAACAAAAAAACCAACATAATTTGGCTATTATGCCCATTGCGAGGAGCGAAGACACTCGTGTCGTAGCGACGCGGCAATCTCAATTCGTTGGGTGACATACTGTATGAGATTGCCGCGCTTCTCCGCCTATTGGCGGATCGCTCGCAATGACAACCAAAGGGACTTTATCAACAAGCCCGTTCGTCCGGGTTTCAAAATGCCCAATCTGATGAGACCCCGGCTATCGAACTTCAGGTGCTGTCAGGCGAGTCGCCTGACAGCACCTGAATATAGGAATTGTAGGTTTGTCAAGAAAACAATGCCATTTCCGATACTGATTAAAGGGGACTCTGCTTTCGCCGCGCTTCTTTTGGGCGACCCCCGTCAAAGCCAAAATGGAAAAGTCTCACAAGAAAGAGATACAAAATGGCATTATCAAGATGCTTAGAATCCCATTCACCCCCACAAAGTGATAATTATGTTGCTTATGTGCTGCCCGTTGGGTACCCCAATTCCTCCACGATTTGCGGGAGTGAGAGCTGCAGAAATGATGGGGTAGTCTGGCTCCGGGACGATGAAAGAAAAAGCTACTTGAATGGCGAAAGGATTTTCTCTTTCGCTTCTCATACCGCCGGAGTTAGAGTTGACGATTCAGGTATAAAAAAACTGCCGAAATCATCAGGAGGAATAATATGAACTTTGAAGACATCTGGCAGAGAATAGTAGAACGTGCTGGTGAAACTTTTTATACCATAACGAATCTCGAATTCACTTATAAGGTAATCGAAAATCACGTGCTCCCATACCGCGATGGGAGATTTGTCGGCCGTAGATTACCAAAGAATAGCTTCCAGCTTGTAAATGATAGCGGACCATATCCGGGGCCGGGTGCAATTAATCAAGCGGTTCAGGGTCCATCATATGTTTGGGCAATTCTGAATGACGAGAGGATAATAGTATAAAAAACAGAACAATTCGCCTGCCGGTATGGACCTATGCAGCGGACGAGCCACCCACCCTCAGCCTGTAATCCCTGGCAGTTCCATTTGATCAGACATTCATCTATCCTCCACGTGTCAGCAGCAGAGCAATTCTCCCGCTAAGCCTTCCTGCGGCCAGCTATCTCGACCCGACAGTGTACTACTCGCCAAGATGGCGCTGCCATGTCGGAGGTCAAGGTAAAAGGGTGCGAGATGCCTCGGGTGTCGCTGCTCTGGGGACCTATCTGCCCAGAGCTGTTTATGGAAGCCGCTAACAAGAGCGTTCGAATCAGTGACGGGCAAACCAAAGGGGCGAGGTAGTAACCACCAAACCTCGCCCCATTGGAGTCCATCTTTAGCGGTACGGGGAATCGAACCCCGGCTTGATGGCTGAGAACCACCCGTCCTAACCACTAGACGATACCGCCAATCGATGCGCAAAGCCAAAAAAGCAACGGGCCAAATATATCAGTTCTTACGTCCGTGTCAAGAAGGATAACTCCCTTGCGTTCCAACAGGTTATACGCGCGTCTAACGCAAGCCTCAGCCAGCCAACGAGTTAACCGCCATCACAATCTCGGCGACTTCGACACTTTTCGCAGATCGCATTGTGTGCCGATGTGGCACAATGAAAGCTATATTGGCAGTCACCCCCCTAAGTATGCGCCTAAGATGATTAGAGGCAACGAATTGCCGTTCTACGCCAGTGGGCTGTCAGTCGTATTGGAGATCAAAGATAGCTCAGGACTCACGGTTATGTCACTATTACCGGTACCGGCACGGCAGCAGGGGTGTCTTCTTGTAAACCGTTCACGGGCGACACGACATAGTTGAGGCAGGTCTTGTCCCGCTGGAAGCGGGATGTGACCTGCCGCTCTTGTGAGGCATGGACTAATGTGTCAGGTCACAATCATAGCCACCTCTTTTTTTGCTTTTGTCCCTCGCCGGACTGCATATATTGGGCACTTAGAGATATCATTGTAACGGAGAAAGCGATGCCGAAAAAGACTAAAGCGCAGCCGAAGAAAATACGCGAGTTGAAAGCAAAGGATATTGACTATACGATCGGTTGGAAGCCGACCGGAGTCACAACCTCTGATGACATCAAACCCTGTCACGGCATTATTGGTCAACAGCGTGCCGTCGATGCCATCAAGACGGGATTGAACGTCAAGAGCGACGGCTATAACATCTTCGTTACCGGTCTGGTCGGCACCGGTCGAACTACCACCATCAAACATCTTCTCGAACAACTTGACCACAAGACCCCGGATCTGTTGGATATCTGCTACGTTAACAACTTCAAGAACGAAGATTGCCCCTGTGTGCTGACCTTCAAGGCCGGTGATGGTCGTCGGTTCAAGAAAGATATGTCGTATCTGATCAACTCGGTGCGTAAGGCAGTGCCCAAGATTTTTCTCTCGGATGATTATAAGGACAAACACTCGCGCATTACCCGTGAATTTGATAATCGGCAGAAGGAGTTGATTCGCGGCTTTGAGGAAAAACTGAACGAGGCTGGCTTTGTGATGGTTCAGGTTCAGTCCGGGATGGGCGTTCGTAATGAGATCCAACCGCTGATCGATGAAGAGCCGGCATCGCTTGACAAGCTCGAGCATCTGGCCCGCGACGGAAAGTTCCCGCTCCCACGGCTCGATGAACTGCGCAGGCAGTGGGACCGGCTGCGACGAGAGTTTGATGTCACTTCGACCGAGTCCAAGAAACTCACCGGCAAATTGGAAGTCGCCATTGAAAAACTCGATTATAGCGCCATCGCGCCTTTGGTAACCGACAAGGTAAACCTGATTAAGAAGCGTTTCCCTGATGACAAGGTAGTTGCCTATCTGGATGGCGCGCAAGAGGCATTGCTGTCCGATCTGGATCGTTTTCGTGAGGCACGTCCCCGCCGCGGCGAGGAGGAAGCGCCGCCGTTTCGGAAGCGCGAACCATACGAGGAGTTCTCGATCAATCTCGTGCTCGATAATGGCGAGACTGACTCGGTGCCGATCGTCATTGAGATGTCGCCATCCTACAAGAACCTGTTCGGTTCGCTGGAACGCGTGGTCGATCGCTTCGGGTACTGGCGCACTGACTTCACGCGTATCTTTTCCGGCTCACTGTTGCAGGCATCAGGCGGGTTCCTGGTGATGAATGCGATGGACGTACTGACTGAGCCGGGGGTATGGGTGCATCTCAAGCGGGCCATCCGCAACAACAATATAGAAATCACCGGCTACGACCCGTTCTTTATGATGGCCGGCTCCGGTATTAAGCCGGAGCCGATTCCGTTGGACGTGAAAGTTGTGTTGATCGGCGAACCGAACATCTACCATCTCTTGTGGCAAGCGGACGAGGATTTCAAGAAAATCTTCAAGATTAAAGCCGAATTCGACAGCGTCATGCCGTTCACGAAAAAGAACACGATGGAGTATTATCGTTTCACCAGGCGGTTGGTCGAGAATGAGCGACTCCTGCCCTTCGATATGTCGGGGATGCAGGCAGTGGTTTCCTACGGTCGTCGTCTGGGCGGTCGCAGAGACAAGCTGACCACACGGTTCACCGCCATATCGGATGTCATCAGAGAGGCGTCCTTTCGTGCTTCACAGCGGAAAGTATCAAGGGCGTCGCGAACAGATGTTCTCTCCGCCATCAGTGGCCGTCGCACACGGGTAAACCTGGTTGAAGACAAAATTCAGGAGATGATCGACAACGACACTTTGATGGTATCCACCAAGGGCGGCGTGATTGGCCAGATCAACGGGCTTTCGGTCTATAACCTCGGTGAGTACTCGTTTGGTCGTCCCTCGCGCATCACGGTCAGCACCTCAATGGGCAAGGCCGGTGTCATAAACATCGAGCGTGAAGCCGACTTGTCAGGACCAATCCACAACAAAGGTGTCCTCGTGCTGAGCGGCTATTTGAGAGCGATGTTCGCTCAGAACAAACCGCTGGTGATGTCGGCATCGATTTCATTTGAGCAATCATACAGTGGTGTCGACGGTGACTCGGCCAGCTCGACTGAGATATATGCCATCCTTTCCTCTTTAGCCGAGATTCCTATACGCCAGGACCTGGCTGTAACGGGATCGGTTAATCAGAAGGGTGAGATTCAACCTATCGGCGGTGTCAACGAGAAGATTGAGGGATTCTACGATGTCTGTGTCAGTCGCGATCTCACCGGTGATCAGGGCGTCGTAATACCTCATCAGAACGTCCCCGACTTGTTGCTTCGATCCGACATAGTGGACGCCATCACCAAAGGGAAGTTCCATATCTATCCGGTGAAGACGATCAATCAGGGAATCGAACTTCTCACCGGTGTCGCGGCCGGCAGGCGACTCGCTTCAGGAAAGTTCACCAAAGACTCTGTCATGGCCCGCGTGGATGAAAGACTACACGAGATGGCTCTGACGCTGCAGAATTTCGGTCGTCAGCACAACAACGACAGCAACAACGAGTAACTGCTCCGTACGCACTGTCAATAACCTCACCAGCAGGTTGCTGCTTCATCTTGCCCGGAACCTACCGGATTTGTCATACCTGCGAAGGGGACCTTCCAAAAACCCATGATATTGTGCGCGGCAGACCTCCCGGTCTGCCCGTTTGAAGGACGTATCCAAGGTAATCAAGGGGCAGACGAGGACGTCTGCCGCCCACAGCAAAGGAATAACCACCACCCAATAGTTTTTGGAAGGTCCCGAAGGCGGGCATCCGGTAAGTGAACGGCAGATGTCCACATCTGCCGCGACAGAACACACCCCTGAATCCCCTCTCAAAAGGGGACTTTCAAGACACTCGGTGTGCGCCGGAATGACCCTTGTTCGTCATTCTGGCGAAAGCCGGAATCCAGTATCCGCCCACATGGTGCGCCACCAGACGTTTCGGCAGGATCGCAGGGATCCTGCCCTACGAGGACTGTCGCGTGGTGGCTACTGTGCGACGTGTATGCCCTCGTGCACCACGTGGATACAAGGGCAGATGAGGACGTCTGCCGCCTACAGATAGAACATGGGTTCTTGGAAGATCCCGAGGGCGGGAATCCATCCGTGATCCCTCACCGGGTGTTTGAAGAACGGATGGACCCCCGGCTTTCGCCGGGGTGACAGACAAGCCCCAGCCCCAGGCGGTATGGTAGGTCATTGACGACTCAGCTTTAGGTCGGCAGACTCCGCACACCAAATGAAAAAGCCGGTGCATCAGCACCGGCTTTCAAGTTTCTCGCTGTCGCTCAGGATCATGTCGCAGACTTCTGGGAGACCGTCGCCATCTCGGGAACTTTCTTGTCCGGATCGATACTGTGAATCACCCAGTCGAGCCCGACTTGCTCCCAGTTCGGTTCGGCGTTGGCGTCGATGTATCGCTCCCACTTGTAGATACCGGTCTCTTTGGCGATCCCCTTGAACTGCATCATGGTGACCTTGTCTTTCAGAATCACCACCGAACGCTGCATACCGTGAGCGCGGTAGTACCGTTGTCCATCCAACATGGCTGGGCGGGACTTTGGTGGCAGCAACTCCATCTGTCGCATATCCACAAACACTACGAACTCAGCAGGTAGCGACTCTATCGTATCCTTACTTTCGGCCAGCCATTGCTCCAGTTCTTTTCTCGGGATATGGCCTCCGAAAGTAAGATGAACACCATACGGCTTTTTGTCTATTCGGTACATTTATGATTCCTTGAATGTATCCTACGTCGGAACGTTGCCTGCTGACCTGTTTCGGTACCCTTTTCTCAGGATAATCATCAGGACAAACCCGATCATCCTTTCTCAGTTTCTCTATATCATGTAGGTCGGTATTGCCACCGTTATCTTTAGCCGGGGAAGGTGGCCCGGCCACTCAAGCTGGGGAATCTGGGAGGTGAAATCCGTTGACAAGGGTGGGGGGTGAAACTTGGGGTTCTTCCGCGGCAGATATGGACATCTGCCGGACACAGGAAACCGGTTGACAAATCAGCAATCGGAGTCTTGATTGGATCACCGGAAGGCCCGCAAACTAGACAGAGGGTATACAATGGATGAATGTTTTGTAATAATGCCGATCAGCACCCCGTCACATTTGGTGGATACTTATGGCGACTTGGACCATTTCCAGGATGTTTACGAGTATCTCTTCAAACCGGCGATAGAGCAAGCCGAACTCACACCGGTGCCACCAGCGGCCAAGGGCTCTGTACTCATTCATGCCGACATAATCGAGAGGATTGAGAAAGTGCCACTAGTCCTCTGCGACATGTCGATTCTGAACCCAAACGTGTTCTTTGAACTCGGCATCCGGACGGCACTGAATATGCCAGTCTGTATGGTCAAGGACAATGAAACTCGGGAAGTTCCTTTCGATAACAACATGATAAACCACCATACCTATCACTGTAAGCTGACCGCCAAGGAACTCGAATCAGAAATACCCAACCTCACAAAGCACATCAGAGAATCCATCGAAACCAGCAACGAGGGGAATTCGATTTGGAAATACTTTGGGTTGAGCACGGCAGCACGACCGGCGGAAGTGCCAGAGGGCGCTGATGCTAAGTTGGATTATCTGATAAAGCTGGCTGAGGCGATGAGGCGGCCGCAAGCTCGGGAGCGAGGCCTGTCTGACGAACGGCTTATTCCTGAGGATAAAGATATCAGTGTGATCTTCGATATCCTCCTAAGCCTGGCAAAACAGGACGGCGTTGAGATCACGGGAATGACGATCCCGAGCAGGGGCATGGTTATTGAAATAGATCACTTGGACGGGAGCCTGTCACCTCGGACGGTGAGGCAAATGCAACGAGCAGCTCGTGAGTTCGGACGGCGGCTGGTGTTCAAGGGTGGCAATTAGACTCTATAAAGATGGACCCCCGGCTTTCGCCGGCGTGACAGGAGGTGGCTTGGCGCTTACAACCCCACCCGGCCTAACATCGTCAGGGCCTCGATGCGCGTGGCCGTTTTGCGCATCATGCCGCGGATAGCACTGGTCACGATTCGGCTGCCCGGTTTCTTGATGCCGCGCATGGTCAGGCAGAGATGCTCGGCTTCCACCACCACCAGCACACCCTTGCAGTTGATCGCCTCCACCAAAGAGTCGGCGATCTGGGTGGTCATCCGCTCCTGCACCTGCAAGCGGTGGGACAGAATCTCCACCACTCGCACCATATTGGAGAAGCCGGCTACCTTGTCATTCTGCGGAATATAGGCCATGTGCACCTTGCCGAAGAACGGCAACAGATGGTGCTCGCACAATGAATAGAACGAGATATCCTTGATGGTGATCATCTCGTCCTTGTTGGAGGTGGTGTACTTGCGCAGTTCGGCTGCGGGGTCGGCGGCGTAGCCGCTGAGGACTTCATCGAAATACTCAAACACCCGTTCCGGGGTTCGTCTTAGCCCTTCGCGGTCAAGATCTTCACCGATCCCTTCGAGGATCAGCTTCACTCCCTGGACGATCTTCTCGCGATCCATGGTCACCGGTCAGTTCTCCGGTGTTGAGATAGGCGGCTCGACAGGTTCGGTATCCTCTTCAGACTCGCCGATAATGACGTCCACCTCGGAACCGTCGAGGATCTCTTTTTCCAGCAGCTTTCTGGCCAGTTTGTGCAGTCTCTCCCTATTGGCCCGCAGAATATCTCTGGCTGTGTCCTCGGCACTTTCGATAAAGGTGCGCACTTCCTGGTCGATCACTTCGGCCGATGACTCGGAATAATCCTTGGCCTGGGCCATCTCGCGACCGAGGAAAATGTGCTCTTCGGTCCTGCCGAAGGTAACCGGTCCGACTTTGTCGGACATACCCCAGTTGCAGACCATCTTACGCGCCAGTTTCGTGGAGCGTTCAAGATCGTTGGCGGCGCCGGTGGCTATCTGATTGAACACCAGGAGTTCGGCAACACGACCACCCATCAAAACAGCCAGGGTCGCCTCAAGATAATCGCGCGAATGAGTATGACGTTCATCAACCGGCAACGACTGGGTCAAGCCCAGCGCCAAACCGCGCGGAATGATCGTAACCTTGTGAATCGGGTCCGCCTTGGGCAGAAGCTTGGCCACCAGGGTGTGCCCGGCTTCGTGGTAGGCGATGATCTTTTTTTCCTCATCGGCAATAACCAGCGACTTGCGCGCCGACCCCATCATCACCTTGTCCTTGGCCTCCTCAAACTCATCCATGGCCACCTCGCTCTTGTCGCGACGGGCGGCCAACAGAGCGGCTTCATTGATCATATTGGCCAGGTCGGCGCCGGACATTCCGGGTGTGCCGCGAGCCAGGACGCTCATATCCACATCGTCGCCTAACTTGACCTTGCGACAGTGGACTTTGATGATGCCCTCGCGCCCCTTGACATCCGGGATGTGCACCACGATCTGTCGGTCGAAGCGTCCGGGACGCAGCAGCGCCGGATCGAGAACATCAGGGCGGTTAGTGGCGGCGACCAGAATGACGCCTTCGTTGGATTCGAAACCGTCCATCTCAACCAGTAACTGGTTAAGCGTTTGTTCACGTTCGTCATGACCGCCACCAAGCCCGGCGCCACGGTGACGTCCGACGGCGTCGATTTCGTCGATGAAGATTATGCAGGGTGCGTTCTTCTTGCCCTGGTCGAACAGGTCACGCACCCGGCTGGCGCCCACCCCGACAAACATCTCCACGAAATCCGAACCGGACATGGAGAAAAACGGCACCCCTGCTTCACCGGCCACAGCTCGGGCCAGCAGCGTCTTGCCGGTACCGGGAGGACCCAACAGCAGAGCGCCCTTGGGAATCTTGCCGCCGAGCTTCTGGAACTTGCTGGGGTCTTTGAGAAACTCGATGATTTCCTGCAACTCTTCCTTGGCCTCATCGGCGCCGGCGACGTCGCTAAATGTAACGCGTGGCCGTTCGTCGGTGAGCAGCTTGGCTTTGCTCTTGCCGAAAGAAAACAGCCCCTTCGGTCCGCCGCCGCCCTGCATTTGGCGAATGAAGAACAACCAGATGAGAATCAGTATGATCCACGGCGCTCCCGCCAGCAGGTAAGAGAAAACATCGGGGCCTTTGGTTTTGGCGACAATCTTGACGCCGTCGTTTACGAGACGGTCGATCAGGTCACTTCTGCTGACACCTACGCGTGGTATCCGGGACCGAAACTTGGTGTAGGACTTGCTCGTGGTCACCGAGGCGAACATCCTGGCCTCTTTCAGGACACCTTCGATTTCAAGCTCCGTAAACGACACCTCGCCGACATTGCCGTTGTCAACTTCAGCGACAAACTCCGAGTACCATATCTCGGTGCTGTCCCGGTTGAAACTGGAGAGATAGCTGAAGGCCGCCACTGCAATAAGAAATAGAGCCAGCCAAAAAATGATAGGCCGACCCGCGCCGCGCCAACCGGTCGCTGGGCTGTCCTTGTCGGATTTGTCTTTGCCTTTACCAGGCAGGCCAAAACGGCCTTTGGGAGAATTTTTGTCGGTCACTCAAGCACCGTCGTTTCGTGTTTTTCCAACCATCCGTTATACTCTGGGGAGTTCTGTCTATTCTAATTTTATCGGCTGTGAATCGAAATAATCAGCCGTCGATCATCTTCCCAATAAACGGCAGGTTCCGATATAGTTGCGTGTTGTCCAGACCATAGCCGATAACGAACTCATTACCGACAGTGAAACCCTTATACTTTATCTCCAGCCCCACCCGGTGACTGGCCGGCTTGTCCAGGAGAGTAACAATCTCGACCGAGGCCGGTTCCTGAGCAGCCAGTTGTTTGAGAATCATGGAAACGGTCCGACCGGTGTCGACGACACCCTCGATTATGAGGACATGGCGACCCTGGAGAGATATCGGCACGGCGCCGCCAAACAGTACGTCGTCGTCCTGGTCACGGCCGTTGCGGTAAGAGGCCGCCGAGACGAATTCAACCTCCAGCGGCAGGGAGATATTCCGCATCAGATCGGCCAGGAAGACGATGCACCCCTTGAGCACCCCAAGGACTACCGGCGTCTGTTCGGCGTAGTCGGTAGTGATCTGTTCGCCAAGCTCCGTGATGCGCCGGGCCAGCTTCTGCTGATCTAACAGCAATTCAAAAGGCTGCAACTGCTTTTCCTCTCCTGCGGACGACTTCAACTTTCAGTACCTCTTTCGTTGAACGGTCAATCTTCACCCGGTCGGCGATTTCGAAACCGACCAGCCAGACAATACCTTTCCGGTCACAAACCAGCGGAATCTCGTCACGATAAACCCGACGGACCTTCCGATCGATAAGATAATCAGCGACCTTCCGGCTCCCGCTCATACCCAGGGGCCGAAACCGATCGCCCGGACAAATATTTCGCACCACCAGCGGCGGCGACAGACTGGCCAGGTCCATCAGTACCGTTCGCGCTCGGCGCTCGCGGGTGACCTTGACCTCTTTCATAGGCCGCTGTCGGCAGCGCAACGTCAATCGCGGCCGCTCAAGCCGACAGGGTTGGCCGGGTGCAAGTCGCTCGCAATAACTGACTTTCACCTTTCGGTAGACGACCAGCTTGTCATCGACCAACTCCGCCTGCATGTGTCCCGGCAGTGAGATCGCTCCGCCGCCGTCTATAGCCAGGCGATCCAGACGATCAATCACTTGTTTGCCGGGCATCGCGCCAAGGCGCAAACAGTCTGCAATACAATGCCTTAGCACGCGACGCCGTAACCATACATCATAAGTACGGAAAACCGTCAAATCAAGTTCATTTTTCCCGCCGACGGTTCTATTTAGCACCTTTTTGATTTTGACCGATGCGTATTCTGCGAGAAAGGACTCCTCGGCAGCGACGGTGTCCGCCAGATTCAACAAAGCTGAGTCGACCGCCGGGTTAAGGCGCTGGCGAATGTCGGGAAGGAGCCGGTTGCGGAGGTAGTTGCGCGAGTATTCGTCCGAGGCATTGGATTCGTCGGTGCAGAAGCGCAGCTTCTCGTTTTTGAGGTAGTCCAGTATCTCCTTTTTGGTACTGTGAAGCAGCGGTCGGATGATGCGTCCGCGCCGGATGGGGATGCCGAGCAGACCGGCTCGTCCGGTGCCGCGCAGGATACGAAACAGGATAGTCTCGGCGTTGTCATCGGCATGGTGTCCCAGCGCGATCTTTGTACAGTTCATGCTGTCGGCCAACTCCTCGTAGATGCAGTAGCGCAGATCGCGGGCGGTTTCTTCGACCCCTCGCTTGGTGCGTCGTGCCACTGAGGGAATATCCGCTCGTTTGATCGTCAACTCCACCTTCAGCTTCTTGCAGAGACGACGGCAGAACGCCTCTTCCTTAGTCGCGGCTTTCGGTCTAAGGCGATGATTGATGTAGACCGCATGCAGTTGAAGCTTCATCGAGCGTCGGAGCTTGCACAACACGTTCAGCAGCGCCACCGAATCCGGCCCGCCGGAGAGACCGACGAGGACGGAATCACCTTTGTCGAGCAGGTCGTGTTCTGCGATTGTCTTTTTGACTGTGACCAGCATGGTACTTATCGCAAGATAGCTGGTGAGAGAAAAAGTGCGAGCAAAAACTGAATACGGACCGATTTGCGTCATTGCGAGGTCGCCGCACGCGACCGCGGCAATCTCATGATAGGCTCGTAGTTACTATGGTATAGGGCAGACTATTGTTGATAATAAATGAGGTTACCTGCGATGTTAAGAACTCAATAACGTGGTCATCCCATTTGGTGGGCGCCACAAAACATGGAGGTAACCTCATGCGTAAGATGCAACTGTCAATCGTTAAAGACAAGCCCGTTTTTGTGGGTTTGGAAGATTCCAAGCGGACGTGGAAAGTGTGTGTTCGGAGCGAAGGTATGGTGGTTCATGAGGCGAGTATGCCGGCGAAGCACGAGATTTTGCAGAGCTACTTGCAGAAGCGGTTTCCGGGTTGTACGATCAAGGTGATGTACGAGGCGGGTTTTGGTGGTTTCTGGTTGCATGATCGACTGGTGGCGGACGGGGTTGCTTGTATCGTGACGCCGGCCCACAAGGTGACGCAGGAGAAAGTGAACAAGGTGAAGACTGATCGTGTTGATGCCCGTCGCTTAGCGCGGAACCTTGAGAGCGGCGATTACAGTGTTTGTCACGTTCCGGATGCTGAACGTCGTGAGGACCGACAGATTTGTCGGACGCTGAGTCAGACGCAAGGTATGATCACGGCGACCAAGAACCGGATACGCAAGATGTTGGATTTTCACGGTTTGAATGAGGGTTTACCCTCGACGACATGGCAGGAGTCGGATTATGATCGCCTGAAGGAGTTGTCATTGAGTCCGTCGTTGCAAATAAGTTTGGATGTGTATCTTCGTATACTGGATGAGTTGAAGCAGGCTCGAAAGGGTTTGAGATCGCAGTTAAGG
>JAUWIB010000090.1 GCA_030605565.1 bacterium | reverse complement strand
GGCCGAGCGGAGATCATCACAGAGCAGAGCGTGAGATACCACGATATTGAGACCGCGGAAAGGCTTCTCCCGGTGTACGCTGTGCGACTGGGTGGCGATAGCCTGGTTTATTGCACCCAAGAGAACGTGTTTATCCAGGTGGACGCGAAGGCGGCGTGGCAACCTGTGTTTGATGGAGATATCGATTATGAGAGCATCCCCACCAACCATTGCGATCGAAAGAAGAACATAGAACGATTGTTTTCTATGGCGGGGCTGTGGAGGATCAAGGGTACAAATGAGATCGTCACATACGATGGATACTGCCGTCGCTTGTTTTCCTTATTCGTACAAGAGGGCAGAAACGCCAGTTTCAGCCGATGGGACCATAAGATCGATGAGGACCATCCTCCAATCGTGAACATTCAGGGGGATCTGGTGCTCTGCGGGATGGGGCGATACGGCCGCGATAGAGGGGTACTAGTTCACCGCCTTGATGATTCACAGTACGAAGAGGTCTTCGAGTATTCACTGTCATTGTCGGAAAGACTTGATTCGGTCGGCATAGGCAGCGGTGACCGATTCTGCTTTCCCGCGTTCGGCCCGGCCGACAGTAGCCTATGGATAGCCATTTACGGGTACGATTACATTTACGTCACGGACATACGAGGGCGAGTGCGTGATTCCGTCCATATAAGCGCATCGGACTATAAAGTCCCGCCCCAGATAAAATCCCGTATAAAATCGATGGCCGTGTCGATTGAATGGATGTCGCAGTGGACCATGATCAAGTCCTTTCATTACGTATCACCCGGTTACTTTCTGCTCCAGTATAGCACCGGCTTCGGCTATCATGAAACGAGCGTCAAATCGTACCGGTATTCAACGCAGTTATGGGATGCGGGCGGCAACGTCGTTTCGCTCAACGTGGACCCACGTTGGCAGATTGCCGGGGTACAATCTGACGGGGAGGTCATTTTCGCAAGCTATCATCTGGACGGTGAGGACTGCCGCTTGGAACTGCATATAACCAGGATAGAACCATGAGAACAAAACTTGCCGGGGTTGTCTGGATTGCCGCCGGAATTGTGCTGCTGCTGGTTCTTCTGGGTGTGACCAGAGTGATGTCAGCAAAAGCGGCTCAAGAAGATGCTTATCGGTCGGTGTTCCATTGGCGGTCCGCGGACGACGTAAGCCAACACTTCCTAATCTATCTGGATGTTAACTCCTGTCTGGCCTGCACCGAGGATATGGCGATGTGGATCGAGTTAGAGAAGAACCTCCCACAATGCGGCTGTTCGTTCTCGATTTATGCCCCGGCGTCGGACTCGTTCGATGTGGCCTACGCCATGCAACTGGAAGGACTGAATAGTCCGGTTCAGGTGCTCAGTGAGGCAGACTTGGTTGGACTTCGGTGGACCGATGTGCGGACCCCTATCAAAGTTCTCCTTGACAGTCTGGCGCGACCGATCAACATTAGGGGCGCTATGGGAAATCGCAAAGAGTCGAGGCGCTACGCCGAACAGATATTGTCAGACGTATGCACAGAAGACTAAACATGACGGGTTGGGCTAAGAAGAGGGTGCTGGCCGTGGTTCTTCTGAGCCTCTGTCTGTCGGGATGCGGCATGCTCTACCGCCAACACCATATTACCCTCAAGAAAAGCGATTTCGCCATGCTTGTCCTGGAACTTGCGGCCACAAACACTGAGTTCTTTGATAACCCCTTCACGCTGGTCGTGATGCTGGACAGGAGACCTTGCGGCAAAATGCTGTCTGAGAGCGTGTATTGGTCGGATTGGCAACGGTACATGATCGAGAACGGTAACGGTTTTGTCTTCGCCACCAGCAGGGCGGATTCCGCAGGACTGGTATATGCGGCACACCTTGACAGCGTCGATGCTCCTGTTCTTGTGCTCGAGTCGTATGAGCAACGTATCCCCCATCAGAGCAATTGGAAAGCCTACGCCCCGTTTCACTTCCTTACAGATTCCACCGGCGCTTTGCTTGGTGTGTGGCTCCCGGCTTTCGACCGTGGCGAATCTGATCAGATGATTCATGCGATTGACTCACTGATTGCTGACCAGCAATAGGTACTGACAGAACCATTGCCTGAAGGAGGTTTGCAGTAGATGATCGAACATGTAGCAAGCATTGCCGGGCTGGTGGGCATGATAGTGGGTTTGGTGCTTATCCTGACATCTTTGGCTTGCAGGACGAAAGAGCATCCACCCTTGGCGTCGATGAACCCCAGGCACTGGAAGCCGCTCTGGAAAATGCGGTCATGGTTCACGCCCAGGGGATTCAAGTTTCATCTGATCGGATGGGGACTTTTTCTCTGCGGCAACACCATGATGATCGTGCAGTACCTGATCTTGTAAGTGCTTGTTCGTGGGCTGTGAGATCGGCGCTCAGCCACGACACCACTCCCGAAATGCCATCGTCATGAGGACAAGGGCCGGATCAGAGTTCCAACAGTCCGCTGGGGCCCATCAGTTCGGCAAAGGTACGAACCATATTGTAGTCGTAGGCGCCCGAAAGAGAGAATATGATTCTAAGGCAAGGGTAGCTGTCAATCGCTTTTTGGTACACCCGTTCGGTGGTCATAGCGTCGAAAGTGTCGCAGATAGCGACGATGCGAGAGTAGATATGCATCTCCGAAAGACTGATGCCGTTGGGGTAGCCGCTGCCGTCGCCCCGTTCGTGATGTTGCAACACCGGGTAGATTGATGCGGCGGGGAACTCGTCGTCGTCCTTGAGAATTTCGACGCCCCACTTGGGGTGTTTCTTCATTATCTCAAATTCGTAGGGACTCAGAGTTGCACGTTTGTTGATAATCCTTTCGGATATTCTTGATTTGCCCAGATCATGCAATAGGGCGCCCACTCCCAACTCATGCAGGAACTGTTCGTCCTGTTGGCCCAACTGCTGAGCCAGGGCTATCGAAAACGTGCAGACATTGACCGAGTGGGTGTAGGTATAGTAATCGAACGAGGTTATTTTCAACAGGTTGTGAAACGCCTCCTGACCCTGCAGGATGTAGCCCACCGTCGAACTGACCATTTCCTGCGTGCGACCCACGTTGTCATCGTCAGAAGGATTGGCAAAAATGTCTTTTACCAGACCGGTCGAGGTCTCGTAGAGAATGCTCGCTTTCTTTATGTCCGGTATTTCCGGATCGACAAGCACCTTGTCCAGGTTCTTCTCGATATAACGCTGATAGTTCTTCTTACTGTCGCCGGGGACAAAGAGCCGATCGACTTTGTTCTCCATCAGGCGCTGTCGGGAACGATCGGTGAACGGCAGATCAGCCGAGCGATAGAGCACCATGCCCTTGTTGACCCTCAGGTAGAGGTCGAAGTCCAGAATTGAATCAATCCGCAGGCAGTCCAGGTAGATCGGGATATAGCTCGTCTCAGTTGAGTGTTGGGGCCGCCCAAACGGCGGTGCTGATTTTTTTGCGTCCGGCACAGGCATACTACAGTCCAGTTATCGGAAAAAGGTACGTTCACTTCATTATCGGCACGTGGCAGCATTAGGTTAAAAAAAACCTCCGGCTTTCACCGGAGGCAAACCAAGGAGAATATATGGAGACGTAGGAGTTTTCAAGAACCGTAGTTGCGCACCATTCCCAAAACCGAGTTCAGCGAAGTGGTGATATTCGACAGAATCCGTGAGTACTTCTTGAGCAACTCGGAGTATTGCCAGCGCATCTGGAAAGCTTTCTCCGGAAAATCGAAAAGTTCCAGCAGGGTTGTCTTGTAGATTTCGTCGATATAACGAATGACGTAGTAGGGAAACTCCGGCACGTTGGCGTCCTGCACTTCTCCTTTGCCGAGACGGTCACGGTAGACCTCGACCTTCTCTAACATGACGGTGCCGAAGCACCACGGCGTCATGATAACGCCCAGATTGGCGCCGTCGGTGTAGAAGCGACGAACCGTCTGAATGAGCAGGTCGACAATAACACCGCGAGCACGATAATAGGCCACCGTTTCAACCGAATCCAGCGGGGTGGCGGCGATCTTCTGGTCGAGCAAGGCCCGCTCAGCCTGGGAGCGACTGTACACCATCTCCATGAACCGATAATAGTCATCGAAATAGACTTTGTTGTTCTCCGAGAGAGACATCACAAAATATCCGGAGTCGTCCTTGCGAATCCGAGGTTCTTTTGACAGGGCCAGTTTTTCCGGCGTGAATCCTCGTTGAAACTTGGTGTCCAGCATCTACACTCCTTCGTGGTTCGTACGTCTGGACCTGATTGAGCATAGGCTGTGCCGATGCTCCCAAATTCAGCCTGTGCCCCCTTGCTGTTGCGTTATCAACCTGCCACCCAACCGCTTGCTGCCCTATGTGTGGCTCGGTCCCCACTCTCACGGCTGGCCTATCGATGATGCATCCAACCGCCTATGATTGCAGACACGTTCAGTATGTGTAACGGGGTGCAAGGGGGGGGGGGAGTTGTTCAAGAGTTGAACAGGGTGAGCTTGTGATTGACAGGAAGGAGATCAGCGACTATCTTCTGTGTGGAAGCTAAGAACGGGATATGGGTGAAGGTCACCCGATGTTTCAGAGGCCGAGGAAAGACTGAAGAGGGAATGGTATGCCGTTAAGTCGTCTGGAAGCTGTTGATATTAGGGATCAATGGGAAAATGAGGCTCAGGACTTTACACCATGGTTAGCGAAGTACGAGAACATCCAGGTCCTGTCTGATGCCATTGGAGTAGACATTGAGGTCGAGGAAACTGAGAAGTACATCGGCTCGTACAAGGCTGACATTGTCGCCAGAGACAACGAGGGACGTACAGTACTAATTGAAAATCAACTGAATAAGACTGACCACAAACACCTGGGACAACTAATCACCTATGCTTCCGGACTCGGTGCAAGCATAGTAATTTGGATATGCAGGGCAGTCACGGATGAACATCGGGAAGCTATAGATTGGTTGAACAATGTGACAACTAGTGAAGTGGCCTTTTTTGTCTGCGAAATAGAGTTGTGGAAAATCGGCGAATCAGATACAGCCCCTAAGTTCAACATAGTATCCAGCCCGAACGACTGGTCGAAGACCATAGGGGACAATACCAGTTCCAAGGTACTATCGGATACTAAGAAACTGCATCTTGAGTTCTGGAACGGTTTCAAGACATACGCTGACGAGCATGATTCGGAACTCAGGTTAAGGACCCCGAGAGCACAACATTGGTACTCACTTGCAGTAGGTCGTTCCAAGTTTCATATAAGGCTGACGACGAACACTCAGGCCAAACGCACAGGATGCGAGCTATATTTGCGCGGCACCAAGGCAAAAGAAGCGTTCGGCCACCTCGTTCAGCAGAAACAAGAAATCGAATTAGAGCTGGGTAACCTGGAATGGCAAGAACTGCCAGAAGGTCAAGGCTGCAGAATCATACGATATCACAAAGGCAATACTAAGAACAGGAAAGAGTGGGAAACACTGAATACATGGCTCCTCGAATCGGCGGAGTCGTTCTACAGAGTGTTCTCTCCGAGAGTCAAGAAACTCGTTCTTGACTAACAATGGTAATCCGCCCGTCCCCACACACATTTTCCCCTTCCCATTAAGCGTTTTGAGTGTTATGTTCGTCCTGTTGATGGAACTAGAGGGCCAGTCGGAGGAGACAGATCTATGACGCAGGGTAATCAGCGGTTTACCTGTACAGAGTATGTCACGAAGTTTCTGGTCGTGTTGTGTCTGCTATTGGTCTCATGCAACCGCGGCGGCGGTCTCAACAGTGACGATTTGGCGCAGCCCGGATGGGAAGCGCAGCACGCCCGGTTCGAGGGCAACCAGCTATATGCGGTGGCCTTTGTCGGCGACAACGTCGGGTGGATAGTCGGCGCTGAAGGTGCGATTATTCACTCTGATGACGCCGGGGACAACTTCAAGTACCAAAGCTCCGGTACCGTCAGCGATCTTCGCGGGGTGGCGGCGTTTGATGCTGATACCGCCTGGGTGGTGGGACGCAAGGGTGTCATCCTGCGCACGATTAATGGCGGCGATGCCTGGCTGCCCTGTCTTATCGGCGTCCCCGATCACAACTACTATGCAGTGGCGTTCACCGACGCTCACCACGTCTGGGCGGTGGGCGACACCGGAACGATTGCGACCACCTCCGACGGCGGCCGCATCTGGCGGGCGTTCTCGTCTCACACTGAATCCGATTTGCGCGGGATAGCCTGGGCTGACTCCGAGTGTGGCGCCATTGTCGGCGAAGATGGGACCATCCTGCACACTTCCGACGGCGGCGCATCGTGGCGCCAGGTTACCGTGCCCACTCGGGAGACATTGTTGTCCGTCTGTTTTGCAGGTGACAACGGTTGGGCGGTGGGTGCCGCTGGTACCATAGTTCGCACCGAGGATGCCGGAGCGAGTTGGACGGTGTATGAAAGTCCGGTGACCGAGGATTTGATCGATGTCGCAATAGTCGACCATTCCGCCGGCTGGGCGGTGGGTAAACATGGGACAATTCTGTCCACGTCTGACGACCAGAATCAATGGAATGTGGAACCCAGTCCCACTCACCAGGATCTCTACGGGCTCGCGGTCGACACCGGCGGGGGATGGATTGTCGGCGCCTATACGTTGCTGCGAGCGGGCAACGGTGACGGCTGGGTCGACAATTCCTCTGGTACTTTCCCGCTGGCTACGCTGGAGGAGGTAGTGTTTGTCGATGATAACAACGGCTGGGCGGTAGGCTACGGCGGTACCATTCTGCGCACGGTCAATGGGGGCCGCAGTTGGGACTATCAGTCGTTTCGCAAAAACTCGTGGTTCTACGATGCTTGTTTTATCAACCCCGACACCGGTTGGCTGGTCGGCTGTGTCGGTCTGTATCCATACGACGGATTGATTGTTGGCACTTTCGACGGCGGCAGAACATGGCAGGCGCAGCCGCGTATCAACGGCGCCACCTTCAAAGCACTGATCTTCGCTGATTCCGTTGACGGCTGGGCGGTCGGCAGCGCCGTACATAAAACACACCGCGGTGTTATCTACCATACTGACGACGGCGGAAAAACCTGGGGGCTACAGGATTCGACACGCTCCCGAGTATTCGATATCGAGTTTGTTTGGTATGCCAGGGGCTGGGTGGTCGGTCAAAGCGGACTGTTTATGCGTACGCTCGATGGCGGTAAACACTGGTTCAGCGAGGGACTCGACACTACGCGCGTGATCGATCCCACTGTCGCTTTGTGGGCGGTGTCGTTTATCGATGAGGATATCGGCTGGGTGGTCGGGGAGAACGGCAGTATCTACCGGACTCTCGATGGCGGCGTGACTTTCACCCGTCAACCGTCGGGGACATCGCACGACCTGAGCGATATACTGTTTATTGACCAGCGTACCGGCTGGGCGGTCGGCAGTGACGGACTCATCCTGTACACTTTCAACGGTGGCGACTACTGGACTATCCAGGGGGGACGGACCGAGCGCAATCTGACCAGTGTGACCTTCATCAACGCGCATAACGGTTGGATTGTCGGCGAGAATGGCACCCTCCTGAAAACCAACCTCGGCGGCAGTTGGTACGCACCGTAACCGGCGGCCGCGGGTAGAATCTTTTCGATGTTTCACCACGAGTAGCTGATATCCGGAGGTTGAGGTGCTGTCAGCCGACCTCGGCTGACGGCCTTGACGCTTTTATAGAGGCGTCGGGCGACCTATGTCATGGTACGCACAAGATCGCCCGACACCACGAACCGTCTGAGATTGCCGCGTCGCTACGACACGAGTGTCTTCGCTCCTCGCAATGACGGCTTTCGGGGTTTTTCACCAAGCCATGAATGGTGGGCCACCCCCTGCCAATGACCGCCACTTGTGGCTGCCCCGACTACTCGTTGGTTGACAACGGATGACAAGGTGCGTACTCTGACATATAACACCAATGAGAGGTAGTATGACCGACCCGGAAACATCCAGCAGCGCTCAGTCAGTAGTCATTCCGTCGGTGAAGGATGAACCTGTACGGAAGAGCGCCATGACCGCTCATCTTGTTACCCTGATAATCATACTGACGGGTACTATTCTGGCCGTGCTGTTCAGCCAAGAGATCAATGGGTACGGCGTCGACTTGATGACGCGCTTCGGTCAGGGGTGGGTCGATGTCATCCTGTTTTTCGTCACGGCGATCTCCTGCACGCCCCTGATGCTACCGGTGTGGGCGTATGCTGTGGCTGGGGCGGCCCTGGGTCTTGACATTGCCAGACTCGCACTCGTGATGGCGCTCGGCTCGGCCCTGGGAGGGCTGGTGACATTTGCGGCCGGGCGGTACTACGGTAATCGGACATGGGTGCAAAGGCGTTTCCCCCGGCTTCGCGAACACCCCTGGACACATGGCAAATCAAGAGCGTATGTGAGCCTGGTGCTCTTCCTCGGCAGTGCATCGCCGATTCCCTGCGACATCGTGTACGCCGCCTGCGGCGCCAAACGATTTCCCGTCATGCCTTTCCTGATGACGCTGGTGGCGGGCCGCTTTGTGCGGTACATCTATTTGGGCTACGGATTCATATACATCAGCGACTATTTCTAAAAAGCAAACTGATGACACCAAAGGTGAACAGGATAAACCTTCAAGAACACGCAACCCTGGGTCGCACGGAACTGAAGGTCAGCAGACTCGGTTTGGCCAGCGGGTACGGCGTACCGTCGTCGACAGTGGAGAAGGCCTTCCACGAGCATGGCATAAATTACTTCTACTGGAGCACTCCGAGAAGGCGCGGGATGCGTGACGGCCTGCGCAACCTGGTAAAGAACCACCGCGACAAAATCGTAGTCGCCCTGCAATCGTATGACCACTTCGGAATCAGCGTGAAGCGTTCGGTTCGCAAAGGGCTGAAGGTTCTTGGTGTCGACTACACCGATGTCCTCCTTCTTGGCTGGCATAACCGACAACCCTCACGGCGCACAATCGACAAGGCGCTCAAAATGAAAGAGGAGGGACTCCTTCGTTTCATAGCCATGTCGGGGCACAACCGAAAGTTCTTTGGTGAACTGGCCCGGCAGAGTGATTCACCGATAGACATCTTCATGCTGCGCTACAACGCCGTTCACAAAGGCGCCGAGGACGAGATATTTCCCCACCTCCCCGACAACAACCGATCGGGTGTGACTGTCTACACCGCGACATGCTGGGGCAAACTATTGAAAAAGAAAAAGATGCCACCCGGCGAAGAGCCGCTTTCAGCATCTGATTGCTACCGTTTTGTCTTGTCGAATCCACATGTCGATCTTTGCATGATGGGGCCATCCAACGAGCAGGAGTTTGATGCAGGCATCACCGCCCTGGCCCGGGGCCCGCTGTCCGATGAAGAGATGACCCGCATCCGAAAAATCGGCGATCACATTCACCGGTAGCAAACGGCTACTCATCCGCGATTCACCTCACCCTGAGCGGACAGGCTGTGTCGCAATTGTATGTTCCGCCGGTTCTTGCGTTCGCCGAAGGCGAGCGTGTGAACTGGCGGTTCAAAAGCCTGCATTCCCACAACGACTTAGCAAGAATCGCAGGGTCACGCCGACGCCTTTGGCGTGTCCAA
>JAUWIB010000098.1 GCA_030605565.1 bacterium | reverse complement strand
CAATGACCCATGACTACAAACGCAACGGTACGACAACTCTCTTCGCCGCCATTGACATGACTCAAGGCAAAGTCATTGCATCATGTATGCCCCGCCACAGACACCAGGAATGGATCAAGTTCCTGAAGCAGATAGATGCAGAGACACCGAAAGATCTGGATCTTCATCTGATTGTCGACAATTACGCGACACACAAACATCCGAAGGTGAAAGCCTGGCTCAAACGCCACAAGCGATTCCACGTCCACTTCATTCCGACAAGCAGCTCGTGGCTCAATGTCATCGAAAGGTTCTTTCGCGATCTTGATCAAAAGCGAGTGCATCGAGGGATCTTCAGAAGTGTGCCCGAACTGATTGATGCAGTGATGGGTTATGTCGGCCACCACAACAAAGACCCGAAACCATTCGTCTGGAGAAAAACCGCAGACGAGATAATCGAGAAAGTCGGACGAGCGAGACTCGCATTGGATAATGCCCCAACAGGATGAATCACACCACTAGTTAGACTTCTTATCCACGTCCAACAGTTTCAGATGTCGGTCGAAGAACTCCACCTGTTTGCGGTACTCTTTGATAGTGTTCACGCGTTTTCCGGAACCGTGACCTTCGTCGCGGAAGATCAGTGAATCGACAATGCCGCCATTGGCTGCCACGGCAGCAAGAATCTGACGCGCCTCATCGACCGGTACTCGTGGATCGTTCTCACCATGCACCACCAGCAACGGCGTTTTGATAAGGTGGGCTTTGTGGATCGGCGAGATATTCTTGAGGTGTTCCGGATCGGTCAGTGGGCCGTATTCCGCTTCTCTGAGATGGCGGCGGTAAGGTTTTGTGTTCTCCAGGAAGGTTTTGAAGTTGACAATTCCCACGATATCGATGGCTGCGGCGAACAGGTCGGGATACTCCGTGATCATTCCGGCCACGACATAGCCGCCGTAGGAGCCGCCGCGGATGCCGATCATGCCCGGTTTGGTGTAGCCGTTTTCAAGCAGCCAGTCAACACTCGCCTTGTAGTCTTTGAGCGAGTTCTTGCGAAGCTTATAGTTGTCGAGGTTCATGTAGTCACGGCCGTAGCCGGAAGAACCACGCGGGTTGACCGCAAAGATGCCATAGCCGTTGAGCATCAGGTACTGAACATTGCGCAGGAAGTACGGTTTGAACTGACTCTCGGGACCGCCGTGAGCATGAACGATAAACGGAATCGGCTTGCCTTGCTCGTAATCCGGGGGCAGATACAAAAAGGCAGGGATTTCCAAGCCGTCGAAACTCTTGAACCGAACTAACTCCGGCTCGCGGAAGAGATTGCGATCGATGCCGGCATAGATCGAAAACGTCAACTGTCTCAACTCAAGGGTCTGTGGGTTCCACTTCCAAACATCCGGCGCTCGTGTCGGACCCGTAAACGAAACCAGACAGGAACCGTGCTGGTCGAACATGCCGCCGCCCAGAATGCCGTCGAGGGGTGGGGCGGGCACTTCCTTGCGAGTTTCAAACTCACGCATTTTCAGACGCATATAGCCGTGTTCGTTGACCTCAGCGATTTGGTACCTGAAGTCGCGCGAGAAATGCATGCCGTCGATTTCCCACCTGGGGTCGATCCAGCCATCGTCGACGAAGTTGATCTTGGGATCACCGATAGTCATTGTGGCCAGGCGCTGGATGCCGTCCTTGTTGTCGTTGCAGGTAAGCCAGATCGTTTTGCTGTCAGGCATCAGCGTGGGGGAGTCGTGCATGACGTCGTGATCGTCGTCATTCAGCTTCTGGTACTGGCCGGTTTCGAGGTCGAGCAGATAAAGCTCGTTGTTAGCGTTGGAAGTATAATTGGCGATGATTAGCTTAGTGCCGTCGTGTGAGATATCGGCGATATAATTGTAGCCGCCCACGCCGCCTTCCTCGCCGAAGATCTTCTTGTCTTCACCGGTGGCGATATCCATGCGATAGATAAAGAAATCGCGACCGTTCTCCTGGTTGGAACGATAAAAGATCGACCGGTCATCTGTGGCCCAGGTGACAGAGCCTGTCTGAACGTCCTCGAAGCTGGTCAACTGCAGGACGCGACCCGTCCTGGTGTCCATCAGATACAACTGGGATTGCTCGGAACCACCGATCGATGCTCCGATGACTCCCATTGCGCCACCGTAGGACAAAACGAAGAAATCGATTCCATCATCAAAGGTCGTCAGTTGGTACGGCCAGCCATCTTCGGTGATCCGATAGATCTGCGAGGCGCCGGACATGGAAGATCTGAAAAAGACAGACTCTCCATCCCAACTATAGCCCGCCGGGCTGTTGCCGCCGATATTGAGAAAGGTCGCGATATCGGGTATGTACTCACCCTTGGACAGAAGCGAGGCGGGTTCCTCTTCGCCGGTCTGGCCCATCAAAGACAAAGGGGCCAGAAGAATCAGAAGCATGGTTGCCGTGATTAGAGCGTTGCGATTCATGTTTCCTCCGATGGAAGTTGCTTGCAGTTCATGATAATCTGGACGAACATAGCCCAAAAAAGTTCAGTCCGCAAGCGAGAAAAGAAATGGGGGCTTTCCCCAAAACATCTACGACGAGTGGCCGTCTCAAACTTGTTTGGGGCGGGTTGCTCTTCGTTCATGGCCAAACAAGTTTGACCATGCCACCCAGCCGCACGAAGAACTGTGGAGGGAAGAGTTCACTTCTGGCTGGGAATCACGTTGGCTATTTTCACCTTGACATGTTTTCGCATTGCACTTGACGGGCGGTTTGTACGTCACTATCATAGACATGGCACAAGATAATTGATACTGATCGGGATATTGGCTGTACGAGAAACCAAAACAAGGTGGATATATGTAACGAAAGCTGTTAGGGATGTACCGTTTTTTCGGTGGACCGCCGCCAGTGCCGTGTCCGTAGCAGTCAGGTAGTAATGAGGATCATGTACAGAACGAATAACGGAGGATATGGAAAATGAAGAAGAAGACATCATGGCTTGTCAGCCTGTCGATGTGGTTGATGATCGGTCTATGCGCGATTCCGCTCAGCCTGCAGTCCCGGACCATTGATGAATCGAAGAATCCCCTGAGCCAAGGAATAATGGTCCACGCCAGTCAACTCTGCTGCGATATCGAGCCCGTGCTTAATGATGCACCTTTGACACCGGGGGTTGTGACCTTCAGCCTGCGAATCGTACCGCACTGGATATGTGAGGCTTTTGTGGTTACTGTCGTGGAGGTCGATAACCTGAAGTACTTTGGGGAAATGTCATGGACCTTTGAGGCCTCAGCGGGAGATACCGTGTATTTTCCGATTTCTGTAGAGCTACCAGAAAACGACACCACAGGCTTGGTGTTCGAGGTCGGTGGCTGCAAATGCAGGATCCAGGCCGCAGCCTATTTCACTACCACTGCCGTCGATGCCAAGTTCTATCCCAGTGACCCAAGCAAATCTGGCGACAGGCTGATTGAAGCCCGGATGGCAGCGAACCGACGTGCAATAGAACGTGCGCGAGACTCAATCGCGCAATTGCCGTCACCTCCCCCTCGCGACACGATAACCAGCCGCCAAGGTTTATACGACAAGGATGGCAACTTCTGCCACCAAGATTCACTACCGCCTGACTTCGAACCTTGGGTGCCTGAGATTGACAAACAGGACGAAACATCACCATCGCGGCGCAGCGGCGACTCACGCGTAGCCCACGCAGTTAACCCGAAAGGAGGATATACTGAGGCTGAGAGGTTGGAATACGAGCGACTGGAGAAGGAGAAAAAGACCGCCGCCTTGTACGCAGAGATGCGGGAAAAAGAGAAGCAACCATGTACGATCGGGAGCGAGCGATACGGTGTCGGCGGCGAAGTCTGGATCCGGAGCAAGGGTGAATACGAATTCCACAAATCGGAGCCAGTCACTGACCCAGCCGCCTACATCGAAGAGCTTAAACAACGTCGGAGAGCCGAGGGGGTGAAGCCGGAAACACATGTTACGTTGGACCTTCGCCGCGCCGAAGATCTTGATTTCGTGCGGACTCTTGTCGACAGTCTTGTCCCACACGAAGACGCCGGAATATATGAGACTGTGATAAATAACAAGGATCTGGACAAAGTAAGCAAGCGCGGCATTCTCTGGAATTACTACCCCATGAAACCATCGATGCATCCCGGAATGCCTGATTCGCCGCCGAAACGGCAGCCGTCGCCGAAAAAATCAAGCGGCAGTAGTTCAAGGGGAAGGGATACTCTATTCTATGACGGAGGTGAGACAAACTGGTCAAGCAAATGGACGATAGTCACTGACTCTAACACGACCAACGGAAGAGACTACTGGGGCAGGGTAAGTTATGATTCCTCTTGGGTTTTCAGTGGCGACTCTTCTATTTGGTGTGCAGAAAACGGCGACATGCCTGAAGGCTGGTGGTATGATGACAACATGGAGGCGGTTATGATAATGACCGGTGGAATAAACATCAGCACTAGTCAGAATGACACCGGAAAGTATGTGTATTGGTACACTATGGAAGACTACGACGACTGGTTTTCCGATATATTCTCCTTTGACGGCATAACCTGGCATTGGGCAGAGGCATACACCGGTTTCGTCGCCGGGTGGGATTCCCTAATCTTCGCCATCGCAAGCGATGAGAACAGGTACTACCAGCAGTTCCGCTTTCACAGCGGCACATCTGGTCACGAAAGCTGGGCCGGAGCATTTCTGGACGACTTCTCCCTAACTGCCTCATCTCCGGCCGAGCCGGACTTGGAATGTTGCACCCCCTCCGGCTGGTCAGGTCCAATCGTGCTTTCATCGGAGCTGGGGTTCCAGAACGATTCTCTG
This sequence comes from bacterium, assembly GCA_030605565.1. Lineage (GTDB taxonomy): Bacteria > Zixibacteria > MSB-5A5 > GN15 > FEB-12 > JAJRTA01. The sequence goes on along the minus strand of JAUWIB010000098.1, from coordinate 1,100 downwards.
ACGGCTGAGGAGATCACGTACGTTGATATCGCAATAAAGAACACAGGTGACACCTCGGCCGGTGGCTTCAATGTAGCGGTTTACGTAGACGACGAATGGTGCTACGACAAAGGCGTCTCCAATATTGATATCGGCGAGTGCATTGACTGGACCGACGAACAGATTATCGTCGTGGACCCGGGTTGGCACACGATACATCTCGAAATCGACCCTGAAGGATGGGTGGCGGAATCCGACGAGGGGAATAACCAGTGTCAGAAAGTAGCTTACTTTTACTCGCCGCCTCGGTATGTGAATCTGGAGCCTGGCTATCTGCCCGGCTGGTATGGACCCGTTACCCCGTCGATGATCCGCGGCAACCACCAACCGAGTACGCTCTACAGCGGCGACACCACCTTTATCGACTGGGCGGTGAAAAACACCGGCGATACTATATCCGGCTCGTTCTGGACCCGTCTAAAGTACGATGGTCAGGTCATACAGGAAGTACTGGTGCCGCCTCTTATACCGAGCGCAGCGCATGAGGAGGATGACTTCCCGCATTACATCGCACTGCCGGGCTCAGGTTGGCACACCTTAGCCATCGAAATCGACTACCTCAGTCAAGTGGATGAATCCGACGAATACGACAACTCCTATGATGAAGCCTTTGAGTGGGTGTCTGCCACTATCGGTGCGTACATCAAGGTTGAATTCCAGCAGTTGAAGAATGCCTTCGGTGGGATATGGCATAGTGCAGACAGTGCGCGGATCGAATTGCGGGATGCCGATCCGGGCGACACCGGCCAGGTGCTACTGAGTGGATGGACCGATTGGTCAGGCAGGGCTGATCTGGGAATGGTCTTCAACCTTGAAGAGGATCAGACACCACAAGACATATTCATTCGTGTTTACTCGGAGAACCCGCACGCGGTGGTCGGAGGAACCGAATACTCGGTCGGCCAGTACTCTCGAGTGTATCCTAGTGGTGTGATGCATAAATAGTAGGCAGTATCTTGACTTCGGCGTTCCTCTGCCGTATTATTGCGGTGGAGGTGTTTTAGATGCGAGTAGCACAGGATATCATACTTAGCAAAAAAGAACGGACAACCCTTCACCGA
>JAUWIB010000080.1 GCA_030605565.1 bacterium | reverse complement strand
GTTTGTGGGCGGCAGACGCCTAACGACCATTGACTCGCTTGAGTTTCTCCATTTCATCAAAATAGTGTTTGTCGCAGGGATTGTCGCGAATAGCACGTCGAAGCGTGCTCACAACATCATCCAGATGTTTTTTGGCATCGTATACTTGGGTGGATAGTGTCTGGCTCTTGATGAGCCGAAGGCGCCCTTGGATCTGATCCCTTTTACCACTCACATACTCAAGAAATGTGAGTAGACCGTAGCAGCCGTCGTTCGTGGGACAGTCACAGTCAAGCATGTGTTGAGACAAATAACGGAATGACAGGAGGGCAACATGTGCCGTAAACAGCATTTGGTGGACGGCACCAGCGCTATTGCGGTCTCGGTCAATTTCAGTGTGCGTTTGTGGGAACGCACCATTCTCATCAATACCCATTAGAATTGATATGTCTTTCATGTATGCAACGGTCGTGCCGGCGGCATCCAATGCATACTTCGGAACGTCGTTTCCCCATTCAAGCGTTTCCGATGCATTACCAAGGGGGACAACGGTCAACACCAACATCGTCAATACTATCAGCATCAAGCACAAACGCATAGCATATTCCTCCGGTAAGACAGATAGACAGGTTTAATCACAGTATACAACCTTGTCGCCGTTTGTCAAGCGTCTCGTGTGGCGTCTCGTGTGGCATCTTCGCCATTTCATACCGCCAAGATACCACACCCCACTGACAGAACGTGTCAGTAGAATTTCCTATTATCCACGTAGTTTTTGGAAAGTCCCAAAAGGACTCTTGGCAGGATCACACGGATCCTGCCCTACAAAAGACTCTCCCCCGTCATCGATTCGATCTCGTCCAAGAGCGTGCGTTCGAGGTCGGCCTCGTCGACGGTGCGGATGACCTCGCCTTTCTTGATGAGTTGCCCCTTCCCCGTACCGCCGGTGATGCCGACATCAGCCGCGCGCGCTTCACCCGGACCATTGACGGCGCAACCCATGACAGCGACTTTGAGCGACATCTTGATGTGCCGCGTCCGGGCCTCGATCGACTCGGCCAGCGGGATCAGATCGATCTGGCACCGTCCGCAGGTCGGGCACGAGATCACTTCCACCCCCTCGGAGACGAGTTCGCACGATTTCAGAATCTTCCTGGCCACGCGAACTTCGTGGACCGGGTCGGCAGTCAATGACACGCGCATCGTGTCGCCGATACCTTGGAGCAACAACGCACCCAACCCAACCGATGATTTGATCGTCCCGGTTTCAAGCGTACCCGCCTCGGTGATCCCGATGTGCAGCGGGTAGTCGCACTTCTCAGCTAACATCGAATAAGCCCGAAATGACGTGGCCGCGCTGGACGACTTCACGGAAATGATGATGTTCTGAAAGTCGTTCTCTTCCAAAAGCGCTGCTTCTCTGAGCGCTGCTCCAACAAAGGCGCGAGGGTCATCGTGGCCGTACTTCTCAAGGATGTCCTCAGGCAGCGAGCCCGAGTTGACGCCGATGCGTATCGGAACCTCGGCCTCTTTGGCCACCTGAGCCAGTTCGCGCACTTTCCAGTCGGCGCCGATGTTACCGGGGTTGATGCGTATCTTGTCGAAACCAGCCTCAATCGCCGCCAGCGCCAGTTTGTGATTGAAGTGAATGTCGGCCACCAGGGGACCTTCGATCTGCTTGCGGATATTGCCGAGACAAGCCGCCGCCTGCTTGTTCAACACCGACAGCCGAACGATATCACAGCCGGCCTCGAACAGTTGCCTGATTTGGGCCACCGTAGCGCCGACATCGCGGGTGTCGGTGTTGGTCATCGATTGCACCGCCACCGGGAAACCGCCGCCAATCAGAACATCGCCGACTTTTACGGCGCGGCATGGTCGTCGTTTTGTAGAAAGCATATCGTCCATATCCAAACTTGACCGGCTGTCACACGTCACTTAGTTTAGGACGTTCTACGTAACGATGCAACAGGAAGTTGAACGAAATTGATCTGGTTGAAACGACTACTACCGCTGGTGTTGATTGTCGCCGGTTGGATGGCCTACACCAAATACCAACAGCACACGGCTGAGCGGTTTCATGAAGATGCCGAGCGCTATGCGTTGGTGACGGCCCAGGTCTGGCTGGCTTCGGCTGAGTATCGCGATGAGCCGCAGCAGTTTCTCAAGTTTCGCGATTCATTGCTTGAAGCGACCGGGCTCTCGCTCGAAAAGGTCGATGAGTATCTGGGAAGATACTCGAAACGACCGGAGACTTACACCCCGTATGTACGGCTGGTCAAACAATATATCGATTCGCTGACTCAGCCGATGACCGACAGTCTCATTAAGCCCGGCCGGTCCCGAACGATCGATTCTATGAGTATCAAGTAGCTATTCGGCGGCATCGAAAGCGCCTGGGAAGTGCTCGATTTGGCCGTTGACAAAAGTCACCACATCGAATCGCAGATCGCAGTTGTCTACTTTCTTCTGTTCAATGAACTGCTGAGCGGCACGGGTGAGGTTGACTGTTTTCTTTTCGTCGACCCGTTCGGCCGGATGACCGAACAGCTTCGATGACGCCGACTTGACCTCGACGAATACAATCAGGTTGTTGCGTTGAACGATTAGATCGATTTCCAGGCGACCGGCGCGCCAGTTCCGGGCAAGAATCTCAAATCCCTGCTCTTCGTAGAAACGGCCGGCCAGCTTCTCGTAGCTGCGCCAGGCCGGGTCCGGCCGAGGCACCCCCGAACGTTTCTTAGAAGAGGGCATAATCGGCTATCAAATCGGCCACCGGTTTGAACGTGCGACGGTGTATCTCGCAGGGTCCGTGCTCTTTGAGTTCATCGAGATGGACCGGGGTCGGGTATCCCTTGTGTTGGGAGAATGTGAACGACGGGTAGAGCGCCTGGTAACGATCCATGATCCGATCGCGGGTGACCTTGGCCACTATCGATGCTGCGGCAATGGCCTGACAGCGTCGGTCCCCACCGATAACGGCGAATTGCGGCTGGGAGATGTTCGGTATGGGATAGTTGCCGTCCACCAGAACGAAGTCCGGGGACTGCTTGAGATCCATGACAGCTTTGCGCATCGCCATCAACGATGCTTTCAGAATGTTCATCTTGTCGATGCACTCGTTGTCGATCACCCCCACGGCGCAAGGCAAGCCGAGATTGACAATAGTATCGAAGACCTTCTCACGACGTGCCGCCGTCAGTTTCTTGGAATCGTCTACTCCGGGAATCTCCAACTCCGGTGGCACGATCACCGCCGCTGCCACTACCGGTCCGGCCAGCGGTCCGCGACCGACCTCGTCGACTCCACAGATAGCTTGATACCCTTTGTCGATCAGCATCGCTTCCACATCACCGAAGTCGAGACCGTTCTTCTGGTCATCCAATGTGAATTTCAACTGCACACTCCAAGTTAGGTCAAAACATACCGCGCCATCAATAAAATAATTCTATATTTGTTATCGGACGCATTCACGCGTTTATTAGAATGTGTTCAACAATATGACACCAGGCGCACGCTAATTGCACAGATCGGCCCGAAAATGGGTAAAGACGGAACAGACAGATTCGAATTCACGATCATCGCGGGTGATCTCAAAGGGCGACGGATAAGCGCTCCCAAACTCGGGCACACGCGACCACCACTGAGTAGGTTGCGCAAATCGATCTTTGACTTTCTAAGCCCATACCTTCTCGACGCGGAGTATCTTGACTTGTTCAGCGGTACCGGATCGTATTTGTTCGAGGCGGTGTCACGGCGCGTGCGATCAGCCCTTGGCGTGGAGATGGAACCGGAGTTGGTGGCGTCCATCGAGCGCTATGCTGAGAAATACCACGTATCTGACCGACTGCAATGTCGGCGTGAGGACGTGTTCGCAGCAATCCTTCGGCTGCATGAACAGAAGAGGCAATTCGATATCGTTATGGTCGCGCCACCGCAATACCAGGGCATGGTTGACCGTACTCTCGAATACTTGCAGCGCCATCCGATTGTGGCGCCGTCCGGTTTGCTTATCTGTCAGCATGACACTACCGAAACGAAGAAGATAGACTTCCACGATTTCGAAATCTCCCAGCAGCGCAAGTATGGCAACACTACGTTCACGGTGCTGCGGTTACCGTAAGAACACACCCCGGCCCGCTACAAGAGGGGCAGGGTGGCCCGGACGTTCGTCCGGGTTTCAAAGCACGTCACCCTGAGCCTTTCACTGTCACCCTGAGTCTCTCAAACGTCACCCTGAGCGGAGTCGAAGGGCGGCGTACCAATCTCTTGTGGTGACCGAATCCTCAGATTCGGTCACAGCAAAGATGTCAAAAAGTAGTTGAAAGTGGGCACACCAACACCCTATACTCATCATAGACGAATACTTTCGCAGTCACCTGTGGGATACGATTATGGATGCGATATCGCAATACCTGAGTACGGTACAGCAACAACTAGAGACCAGCAAGGCCACTGAACATACTTACCGGTCGGCACTTGAATCTCTCGTCACGGCTCAGGGCAAGAAACTTGTAATTATCAATGAACCAAAGCGCCAAGCCTGTGGCGCGCCGGACTTGATCGTCACAAAAGGCGGCACACCCCTCGGCTACATTGAGACCAAAGACATCGGCAAGTCGCTTGGCGAAATCGAGACTGACTCACAGAAGAAGAATCCCAAAACCGACAACGGGCGACAACTGAAACGCTATCGCGAGGGTCTCAACAATCTGATCTTCACTGACTATCTGGAATTCCGATGGTACGTTGGTGGCACACGGCGGCAAACCATCGTATTAGCGACTGTCGACACCAAGGGTAAACTGCACAAACAAGCTGATGGTCCCGAACAGCTTTCCGAGCTATTTGGCCTCTTTCTGAAGGAGGAGACACCGACAATCGGCAGCCCGAAAGAACTTGCCGCCGGCATGGCCGCGCTGGCCCGCGTGATCAGGGATAGTATCGAGCGCGCTTTCAAAGGTGAGGACAAGGGCGACTCGTTGCACGCGCAACTGGAAGGGTTCAGAACTGTTCTTCTGCACTCGCTGACGCATGAACAGTTTGCCGACATGTACGCCCAGACAATCTGCTATGGCCTCTTTGCAGCAAAGTGTAACAAACTGGATTCTAACATATCGCGCCGCGACGTTGCCTACGATCTGCCGAAGACCAACCCGTTCCTCAGAAAAATGTTCGGGTACATGGCCGGGCCGGATTTGCACACCGGCGTCGTCTGGGCTGTGGAAGACTTGATAAATCTGCTCAATCATGCCGACTTTCACGCCATCCTGAGTGATTTTGGCAAGCGCACTCGAAGGCAGGACCCAATTGTCCATTTCTACGAGACATTCCTCGCCGCCTATGACCCCAAACTGCGCGAGACACGCGGTGTCTACTACACACCGGAGCCGGTTGTCTCGTATATCGTGCGCAGTATCGATCACATCCTGAAGACCGACTTCGGCATCAAAGACGGTCTGGCCGACCGCACCAAGATACCAGTCTACGAAACGGTCACTGACAAAAACGGCAAGAAGAGGCGCAAGAAAACCGGTGAGTGTCACAAAGTGCTGATCCTCGACCCGGCTGTCGGTACCGGCAGTTTCCTGTATGGTGTCATCGATCATATCCACGATCACATCGTTCAGAAAGGACAATCGGCGAGCTGGTCGAGCTACGTCTATGAACATCTGCTACCGCGCTTGTTCGGATTCGAACTGTTGATGGCGCCTTATGCTATCGCCCACCTGAAGCTGGGCCTGCAACTGGCAGACACCGGCTACAAACCCCCAAAGGACAAAGAGGAGAAACGACTCGGTATCTATCTAACGAACAGTCTCGAAGAAGCACATTCCGTACAGGCCACCCTGCCCTTTGCCAACTTCATCGCCGAGGAGGCCAATGCCGCCAGTGATGTGAAGCAAGACAAACCGGTCATGGTCATCCTCGGCAATCCGCCGTATTCTGGACATTCGGAAAACAAGGGAAAGTGGATTCACAACCTCCTTCGTGGCAAAGACAGTCTGACCGAGCAGTCCACCGGGAATTACTTCGAGGTAGATGGCAAACCGTTAGGAGAGCGCAACCCGAAATGGCTGAACGATGACTACGTGAAGTTCATCAGGTTCGCACAATGGCGAATCGAGCAAACGGGCTACGGTGTTCTCGGATTTATCTCAAACCACGGTTACTTGGACAATCCGACGTTTCGTGGCATGCGCCAAAGCCTAATGCAGACGTTTGACGATATCTACGTTCTCGATCTACACGGAAACTCGAAAAAGAAGGAAGTCTGTCCAGATGGCTCCAAAGATGAAAACGTCTTCGACATTCAGCAAGGTGTGGCGATTGGCATCTTCGTAAAACACAAAGACGACACCGCATCTTCCAACGCCAAAACCAAGCCGGCCAGCGTACATCATGCTGACCTGTGGGGCTTGCGGAGAGTCAAGGAGAAGAAAGCATCCGGTGAGACGGTGACAATTGGGGGAAAGTATCACTGGCTGAGCGGCACCGATGCTGCAGGCACTAAATGGGAAATTGCGCAACCACAGTCGTCCTTCTATCTATTGCGGCCTCAGAAGCGAGCTTTGTCTCAGGAATACGAACCCGCATGGCAGATCACGGATGCCATACCACTCAAATCGGTAGGTATTGTTACTGCACGGGACAGTTTCGCGATCCAGTGGGATACCGCAGACATGTGGCATACAATAACTCGATTCTTAGGGCTATCGATAGAGGAAGCGAGGGCACAATTCAAACTCGGTGAAGATACCAGAGACTGGAAAGTAGCACTTGCTCACGAGGATATTAAAGATTCGGGACCAACTAAGGAGAACCTGTCGCAGATTCTATACCGCCCATTCGACATAAGAAGTACATATTACACAGGTCGCTCCCGAGGGTTTCACTGTATGCCCCGCGCCGAGACCATGCAACACATGACCTTTGGTTCTAACCTCGCAATCACCACCACTCGTTCGATTGAAATCGGCAGGGGTTGGGAACACATTCTTTGCACAGCCGAGATGATTCAGCACCATGCCGTCTCTTTGAAGGAAGTCAACTACCTCTTCCCCCTCTACCTCTACCCCAACGGTGATCTGTTTGACAATGGCTATACAAGCGACGCGCCCGGTGGCAGGCGGCCGAACCTGAATCCGAAGTTCATCAAGGATGTAGCAAAGAAGATCAAGCTCAAGTTCATCCCGGACGGTGTCGGCGATCTCAAGAAGACATTCGGACCCGAAAACATCTTTCACTACATGTACGCCGTCTTTCATTCGCCAACCTATCGCAGCCGGTACGCCGAGTTTCTTAAGATCGACTTCCCACGCCTGCCGTTGACATTCAAGCGGCCGCTCTTTCGCGCTCTGTGTGGACTTGGCAGCGAGTTGGTTGGGTTGCATCTGATGGAACAACACGGTCCACCGCTGGCGCGGTTTGAGCAGCATGGCGACTCCGTAGTGGACAAGGTGCGGTATACGGATGAGATTGCCGCGGCGTCCGCTTCGCAGCCGCCTCGCAATGACGATCAGTCACAGGCGGCGTCTACTTCCGGTAAGGTGTGGATCAATCAGACGCAGTATTTCGAGGGCGTGCCGCGCGAGGTTTGGGAGTTCCATATCGGCGGCTACCAGGTTTGCCACAAGTGGCTCAAGGACCGCAAAGGCCGCACCTTGTCGATTGACGACATCGACCACTACCAGCATGTCGTCTCCGCCCTGTCTGAGACTATTCGCTTGATGGCCGAGATTGACGCTACCATCGACCAACACGGCGGCTGGCCGATTCAGTAGTGGTACACCGACCTACAGCACAAGTCAAAACCCACTCGCGAAAAAAAGCGCCCCCGATAAGAGGCGCTTTTCTAATGGTTCTAAATCGGTACGGATGGCTATTCGGCGGAAGCGTTCTCGGCCGGTGACTCCGGTGTGACTTCCGGTGGTTTGGCGGCCTTAGCCTTGGCCTTCTTAGCCTTGGAACTTTCGATGATCTGTTCTTTGATTCTGGCCGACTTACCGGTTAACCCGCGCAAGTAATACAGCTTTTTGCGGCGGACCTGGCCGGCGCGGATCCGCTCGATCCTGGCAACATTGGGCGACTGCAAGGGAAAGACACGCTCCACTGCGATTCCGGCTGACACTTTGCGCACGGTGAAGGTCTCCGCCGTACCGCCACCGCGGCGGCTGATGACATCACCCTGAAAAACCTGGACGCGCTCTTTGTCACCTTCCTTGATCTTGACATGTACGCGTATCGTATCACCCGTTCGGAACTCGGGGTGGTCATCCCGGATGTATTTCTTCTCAATCTGGGCTATACGTTTCATTGTGCTGTCCTTTCTATCAATCCATCAAACATTCTTTTTCACCAATTATGTCGACAATTCAAATCTATGATTCAAGCGTCATTGTCTATATCAAATCCGGCTGCCCGAAACAGATCGGGCCTGACCTCCCTGCACTTGGCCGCGGCCTGACGGCGCCGGTACGTCTCAATGGCCTTGTGGTCACCCGACAGCAGCACTTCGGGAACCGTCAAATCCTCGTAGACCGCCGGCCGGGTGTAACAGGGAGCGCCGAGGGTCCCTTCCATATGAGAGTCATCCAGGGCCGACTCGAAATTACCCAGCACGCCGGGGATCAGGCGCACCACCGCATCAACCATAGCCGCCGCAGCCGGCTCGCCACCCGTAAGGATGAAATCACCGATCGAAACCTCATCGATATCATACAACTGCAGCAACCGCTCATCAACACCCAGGTAGTGACCACATATAATCGTCAAACGTTGACACAGCGAGTACCTGACTGCGGCGGCCTGCCGAAACGTCTCACCGGCCGCGGAGGTTAGCACAATTCGTTCATCATCATCAACCACGCCAGCCTCACGTCGCTGATAGCCCAACTGCTGCAAACACCGATCAATCGGTTCGACCATCAGCACCATCCCGCCGCCGCCACCGAAAGGTTTGTCATCAACACTTCGATGCCGATCGGTGGCAAAGTCACGGAGGTTTATTATCTCGATTTCAAAGAGCTTCTTATCAAGCGCTCGCCCCAATAGCGACTGTCTCATCGACAGTTCGAAGTAATCCGGGAACAGCGTTACAATTTCAAACTTCATCAGCCTGTTACCGGCATGTCATCATCCGGCCGCCCTGCATATGCGGTGTCATCAGGCATCAGTCAATCCTGTCGTATCCACTATGATCCTCCTGGCCTCGATATCGATCACCTTAACAAACTCGCCTACGACCGGGATCATCAGGGGCGACTCGGATGTCGTTCTCACCACATAGACGTCATTGGCCGGGTATTGCTCTACATTCACTACTTCACCGATCCGATCACCACTTTGTTGCTCGATCACTTCACAGCCGATCAGATCAAAAATGAAATGCTCATCTTCGGGAAGAGTCACCAATTGATCTTTCGGCACCGCTAGTTCGCGGTTGGTCAGACGCGCAGCTTCCTCCGGAGAATCAACGTTCTCGAATTTGATCACGGGCCGTCTGCCGATCATCGTTGTCGACGCGATCCTCAAAATTTCCCAACCGTCCCGAGTGCTAACATGGATTTCATCCATGCCGTCGAACCGCTCCGGATAGTCGGTCGCCGGCGTCACGTGGATTTCACCATGCAGTCCCCTCGGCCGGCCGAGCTTGCCGACTATGACCAACTCGTCAGAGGGCACAGGCTATTCGAGAATTTCCAGGACGGCACGTTTTCCCTGTCGAGCCGCCGCCGCCGAAAGTATAATTCGGATGGACTTCGCAGTCTGGCCTTGTTTTCCGATAACCTTGCCCAGATCACCCTGTGCCACGCGCAGTTCATATACAGTCGTACGGGTCCCGACTATTTCCGTCACGTCAACCTGATCGGGATTGTCCACCAGGTGCTCGACGATAAATACGACGAAATCCTTCATGGCAAAGTTCCTTTCTGCTCTTCGGTTGCGATAGAGGAACCGTAGCATTGTCCTTATTCAGCGAATCGACGGACCGGGACGAGTCAACAACGAGTCTTCCGTCTATGCCTCGGTGGCAGTATCAGACGCACTTTCAGCCTCGGTCGTCTCAGCAGCCGGCTTGGCTTCAGCCTTTGCCTTTGCTTCAGCTTCCGCCGCCACAGCCGCCTTCTTCATCTTCCTTGTCTTCTTCGGGCGTTCCGTGATCGTGGTCTTAAGAGTTACTTCCGAAACATCCTCTCCCTTCTTGTACTGTTGGTACTTGGTGGAGAAGCCGATCTGTCTAAGCAGCGACCAAACAGTGTCAGTGGGGACAGCTCCGAGGTCTAACCAACGGATCAGTCCATCTTCCGACACTTTGATCTCTGCCGGCTTGGTTATCGGATTGTAGGTGCCAAGGTTTTCCAGATAGCTGCCGCCACGTGCGCGACGTGAGTCGACGGCTACGATCCGATAGAAGGCTCTCTTCTTGGCTCCCATGCGACGAAGTCTTAAATGTACGGCCAACAAATCCTCCGTTCCTAAAAGTTGCCGAAGGTTCCGGGCATCATCCCTTTGGGCAGACCCCTGAACTTCTTCTTGCTCATACTGTGAAACATTTTTTGCATAGCATTGAATTGCTTGAGTAACTGGTTGACGGCCTGCACCGAATTGCCGGAACCGAGGGCGATCCGTTTCTTGCGTGAACCGTCGATAATGGTCGGGTTGCGACGCTCCTCTATAGTCATCGACTTGATGATCGCCACCATTCGTTCCATTGCGCTCTCGTCAACCTGAACGTTTTTCATCGCCTTACCGACACCGGGAATCATGCCGAGCAGCGAGTCCAACGGACCCATCTTCTTGAGTTGCTTCATCTGCTCGAGGAAATCCTCGAAATTGAACTGAGCCTTGAGAAGCTTCTCCTGCATCTGCTCGGCCTGTTCCATGTCGATAGTTTCTTCCGCTTTCTCGACAAGTGACACAATGTCCCCCATGCCGAGAATGCGCGAAGCCATCCGCTCGGGATGGAACGGCTCCAGGTCGGATACTTTCTCGCCGGTCGAAGCCAGCTTGATCGGGCAGCCCGTGACAGCGCGAATGGAAAGAGCGGCCCCACCCCGCGCGTCGCCGTCGAGCTTGGAGAGTACCACACCGGTGATGCCGAGCCGACCGTGAAATTCTTCGGCTACTTTGACCGCATCCTGTCCGGTCATGGCATCGGTCACCAGCAGGAGTTCGTGAGGGTCAACCAGAGCCTTGATCTCTTCCAGTTCGGTCATTAGTTCGTCATCAACGTGCAACCGTCCGGCGGTGTCGAGAAGTACCAGGTCGATGAAATTCTTTTCAGCATACTTGACGGCCTCGTGACAAATCTCCGGTGGCTTCTTGCCTTCCAGTGAGAAGTGCTCGACCGCAATCTGGTCGGCCAGCACCTGGAGTTGTTTCACCGCCGCCGGTCGATAGATATCCGCCGCCACCATAAGCGCCTTCTTGTTCTTGCGCTTGAAAGACAAAGCGATCTTGGCGGTGAGCGTGGTTTTACCCGATCCCTGCAAGCCGCAGACCATGTAGACGGTTGGTGACTTGTCCACCGGCGCGATTGGTTCGTTCTTACCGCCCAGAAGAGCTACCAATTCGTCGTGGACAATCTTGACTATGAGTTGCCCCGGATCAATCGACTTGAGCACCTCGGCACCGATCGCCTTCTGCTCGACCGCCTTGATGAAATCGCGCGCGACTTTGTAGTTGACGTCCGCTTCCAGAAGCGACCGGCGAATTTCGCGCATTGAGTCCTTGATGTTCTTCTCGGTGAGCTTGCCGGCGCCACGGAGCTTCTTCAGGACGATTTCAAGTTTGTCGGACAGACTTTCAAACATGGCTATCGAACAAAAACCAACACGTTTAGGCCGTAAAACGGCCAAATTTTACCCTTCCCGACAGGACCAACAGAACCTACAGAAACAGCATCGGTCCCGAGCGGGTAGAAACAAGCCTACTAATATATCAGAATCGAGACTTTTGGCAAGCAGTTTGTGGGAAGGATCTGAAACCACACGCCTTAGGCTTTGGGATGAGACAAATACCGATACTCTGTTACCATTACTGGCTTTACGGTGGGAAGCGAAGTGACCACGCCATCAGGATCGAGTCTTCTTGGCTCTCGAGGATTCCATCATTATGTATACCGGGTACACCTCGTTCACAAATCGATAAGCTCCTTTACCACCATCCGGATACTGCTCTATGATGCCCTGTTCTCGCATTTTCCTGAGAAAGTTGTCGAATACCTTTAGCTCTTGTGCAGTCAATTGTTCCTTTACCGCCTTTCGCGTGAACCAGGGGCTAAGTGATATGCGAGGTAATTTTCGAAGGATTGACCTGTAACGCTCACTCCGCATTGCTCGATACACTTTCGGGTCAAGGTACTTCTTTCCGATTCGATCAGCGGCCTCCAAAACACCCGTCTCAGCATCACTGGCATTGATCTTCCCATCATCATCAAACCACAGCGTGGCATCGCCGATTTCATGCATCAGGATGGGAAGCCCGCTCGAGTAATGAACCATTGTATCCATTGCCTGCTTCTCAACTTCGATATTTATTGATTCAAAGGACTTTTCAAGGAATCCCCGAACCTCATCATCCGGCAACTTCTGAATATCAACAACATCGAACACCCTAAGTAGGGACGGTTGGAATTCTGAGAGTTTCTCACGTTTTTCCGGGAGGCCGATCAACATAATGGTCACTGGGAAGGATTTATCAAAGTGAGTGGCAACCTGATCAACCAAGCTCTTATACCAATTGGCAAACTCGTCAGTCTCGGCAAGACCATTAATATCATCCAGGGCTATCAGTAGCCCCTTTCTGTCCTGCTTCAAATCTCTGCACAGATTGGCGACTGCCTCAGGGAACTTGCCAACTAATTGCCGCAGATCCCTTTGGCGCGGTGAGAATCCGACCGAAACACCGAATAGACCTATCTGCTCGATGGAAGTCCCGAACAGTCCCTTAATCCTATCGAACCAACTCTGTTGAACAGAACTCTTCAACAGTTCATCGAAAACGCGACGCACCATCTCGTCCAGCGAATTCACGCCACCCAAGAACACGTGAATGCCTAGAAAGCCCTCCTTCTTCAACGCCAGGAACCTGATGAACGATGCCAAAGAACTCTTTCCAATACCTCGTTCTCCGGTCATGAACACGCTCCTGAGTCTGCCTGCAGCCGATTGACGAACAGTTCGCTGCACTCGTTCGATCTGAACGCTACGCCCCACGAAATGCTCCACCGGGACAGGATTGCCTGGAGAAAAAGGACTGTATTCTTGATTCCTCATACCAATACCTGAAACTAGTGACGATGCCTGGCCAGCCTATAGTCTCCCACATCTCTGATCCGACTTTGTCGGTCCGCCATCCAAGGCATTATACGAATTACCATGTGGTCTGTCACCTACTATATGGCACCGGCATTGTCCACTACATTCTCTATTCGAAACCCTACCTCAATCCAGCGTGCTCACGACCAGGTCGATTTCGGTGCCGATCTCAAGTTCGGTGGCTGGTGGTTCGGACTGCTCCAGAACTGTTTCCGGCAGTAGATCGATCTCGAACCGATAGGTGATTACGCCGGTGCGCAGCGACTTGGAATCCAACAGCGTTCTCGCCTCATTCAGCGTCAGGCCGACCACCGTCGGCACATATGTATAGTCTGCCGAACGGCCGTGATTGACCATGAGCGTCACGGGTGATCCCAGGGCAATTTCAGTACCGCTGGCGGGATATGTAAACACGACAACTTTCTCAGGCAGCGTGTCGGAGAAAGCCCAGGTTATTTCGCCCAGTTGCAGGCCAGCCGTTTCCAGATCCATCATCGCCTGCCGCACTGACTGTCCGGCCAGGTCAGGGATCGGCACCATCTTCTGGCCTAACGAAATTACGAACTTCACGGCGCGGCCACCCTTGACCTTGGTGCCGGCTATCGGGTACTGGCTCAGGATCACGCCCTCAGGAATGCCGGGCGAGTACTCCTCCGAAGCCATTTCAAAGCGCAAATTGAGATCATCGAGTTCCATGCGAGCCTCGATCAGACGTTGTTCGACGAAATTCGGCAGCGTGAACTCACTGCCGTGGCGCGTGATGGTCGGCATGACTATATCATCAACCACCACGTACGAAATGATCAGCACCAGCAGGGGGATAACACCCCACAGAACGATTTTCCGTTTGAGGGTTCCGGGCGGCAAATGCCTGGCAAGAAAGCCCGGCCGCTGTCGCTTACCGCGATCCAGTCTTGAAGCACGTGGTTGTGGCATCTTGCGGCCAAGATAGTTTGGTATCCTGAGCGGCACAAGCTTAAAACGGGGAGAACCCGAACGAACGGACTAGTTGAAAAAGTCACTGTAGATAGTTGCGGCGGGTCTTGCGAATCCGCGCAAGCGTATTCGTGTGACCTGCCGCTCTTGTCTCACATGTACTTGTGTGTCAGGTCACAATCCCGTTTTCACGGGATCAAGGCCTAACACAACAGGTGAGTCCTGGGACAGGACACTAACCCGCAGGTGTTAATTCACTTGGAGGAAATCGGTGTCTGTAGTGGTACCGATACTCGTTGGTCGCGCCTGGGAACTGCGGCTCTGACCGGTATTGCCGACAGCAATCGATGATAGCAATCCATCCAGCGCCGGCTGACTTTCGACCATCGGTGGGCATCAGCGGTCGCCCGGCCCATAGCGGAAAGCTCGGCCACTAATTCGGGTGTCTCGATCATCTCGATAACGCGATCGGCCAACGCGCCCGGGTCGTTCCAGCGAAAAATCAATCCGTTGCAACGATCATTAATGAACCCGGTCTGACCACAATCGGCTGCCGCCAGAACCGGCAACCCGGCTGCCATGGCTCTCAGGGTGGATCGCCGACCTGTCTCAGGGCACGGACTGACATACAAATCGCATTGCGAATAACACCTCTGGGCCTCCGAATTGTCACCGACAGACACGAAAGTAACGCCTCCAGCCGTCCCACCGTTCCGGGTTCTCAGACAGTCTTCGCGATCTCGGTCATCCCCGATTATAGTCATCTCCGTTCGCGGATACTTCTCCTTTACCAGACGGAATGCCTTTGTGAGACAGCCAAGGGCAGCCTGATCGCCAGGAGGGAGCGTCGTCAAGATTCCGGGTTGTACGGAGTTTATCAGGCGGCCGGAGAAGGCGCCATCGGCTATCGCCTCGGGGATCAAATGAACAGAGTAACCATTCCGGGTCAGGTTCGCCGCAGCCTGCTCCGATGGCACTACGGCGATCGCGCTCAAGGCCAGAATCATGCGCAGAGTGATCGGCAGGTTTTCATCGTCAAGACGGTCGACACAGTCACGCAAATCAACCAACAGAGGCTTACCGAAAAAACGAGCGATAAGAGCCTGAACGACCACCAATAGAGTCCACAATCCCGGTTCGGACAGATGATAATGAACGATGTCGCATCCCGGCAACGACCGTACAAACCTGCGCAGCAAGTCGAGAGCCGCCAACGGACCGGTCGCGCGATTGTTCCCCTGAGCATCCGGCAACTGACCCAAAGTTTGCAGCCAACTGCGATTAATCAGGAAGTCCTCAAGCAGCGTCTGCTGCTCGGTGATGCAGGCCGACCCAGGCCGCCCACTGGCTACCATCAGGATTGAGGCTGGTTGTGCTGTACGTCTCTGCATTAATCAAACCGTCAATTATCTACTTCATTCTTTGTACCCGCTGGTTTCATTCTGGTTGACAGAAAATGAAAGCCTGAACTGGGAATCCGGTCGAAATCCGTGTCCACTCTATATGTTGTATCAGCAGTATCGGTTGTCATAATGATTCCGCCAACAGAGCCGATAAAAGTATGAAAGCGCTCAAAGGCGGGCTTTGACTGTTGAACCACGACCGGCATTTGTAAGGGAGAATGGATGTTTACCTCCAAGCTGACGAAACTGACCATGATCATGATCTATACCGGGACCGCGATGCTCTCGGTCCTCTCCTTCTTCACCAGCTTTTACGGTATGGAAATCCTTCTTGACACGCCACTGGCCCTGGTCGGCTCGCTCGGTCTGCAAATTGCGCTCCTGGGGATCGCCTGGAGTTTAATCAGGAACAAGGATAGCCGAGGCGCCTACCTGACCGTATTTGCCGTGGCTGCGACCTTCTCGGTGTTCTTTTCCTACGCCAATTTCGACTCCGTCCTGAAAGCGCCGACTCGCTCGGCCAATGCTCGCGGAGACTATACCGGCGAGGCACGACCAGCTCTTGATGCTTACAGTTCCATTGCCAAGAATGCGGCTTTGCACGGACACTACCAGTTGGAGCGGCTGAACCGTTTGGTCATAATGGAGCAGGAGAAGGGCTGGGCCACGGTCAGCGACGAAGGAATGCAAGACGGCTATATCCAGTCAGTGATTGACGGCGCCCGCTACACGACCGGTTCCTGGGAGGATTTGCACGGCGCGGAGTACAGTCAGGGCGCCGGGTACGGAATCATTACCGACTTTCTTGAGAGCAGCCTGAACCAGGCTCAGATGGCTGTCGGCCGGATCGAGGATTACGCAACTGCTACCGACTCGGCGATGCTGTCGCTGAACACCGGGTTGCCGGTTAAGGATCAGTACCGTCTGGTCAACAGTGCCTGGGTGACGTTTCCTATAAGTGAAATCGGGATGTTGGGCGGCGATCTGCCAGCCCTGCCGTTGCCGCCGGAGATGGCTGAATTCGTGGAACAGCCGACCAGCCGTCAGGAGGCGTTCATGCTGGTGATCGACGACCTGTTTGAGATGGACTACCTGGCGGCGTTTTCTCTCGCTTTGGCGCTGGCGATCGATCTTATTGTCGTTCTTATGGCCCTCGCCGGGAGCCACTTTCTCGAAGGGCCGGACTTCGTTTTCGATCGCGTCAAGCGCCATTCGGCCCAACGAATCCGTGAGGTTTCGCTGGATGATTCCGAGACGTTTGCCACTACGCTGTACAATAATATCGCCCGCTTGCGGCAGGCTATCACCTATCGTCTCGATTTGGCCCGCGTACTGGCTGAATATGAAGTCGCCCGCAAGAAGGCTGCCGTCACCTTGAAACACGGCCCAAAGGAGCACAGTCCAGAGAAGCCGCGTCCGAAGAAACGATGGATGTCGAGAATTAGTCTTCCCATGAACATCAGGACAAGACTGGCCGGCTGGATTAACGGAGATCGGCTGTCGAATCCCAACGAGCATGGTACGGACGAATCAACAACGCCGCTTCCTGACAAAGAAGAAGACCGCAAGCTCGTCGAGGTCTGACGAGCGCACAACGCCGACCATTCGGTCCACACACACTGTTGGTCCCCGCGAGGGCGGGCTTTCCAAAAACTACCAGTTGGTGAATAATTCCCTTGCCGTGGGCGGCAAACGTCCTCGTCTGCCTCTGTGCCCACGTGGCGCACGAGGACTTACACCGAGCACAAAACATCATTCCGGCAAAAGTGAGCGTTGCCAAACGGCCTGCGACATCAACCAAATTCTCACTTGCCCTGACTCTCCGTTTCCTGTATCGTGTGGTAGATTAACGGTAACCGAAGCACTTATTATATATGCGAAAACTGATCGAAGAGAAATTCCTCCCTTATGTCATTAAGCCGGGGCGGTACGCCGGGGGCGAACCGGGCCAGATCGTTAAAGACCCGTCCGGTCGTGTGAACTACCTCCACGCTTTTCCTGACAAGTACGAAATCGGTCAGTCTTTCTACGGCTTGCAGGAATTGTATCACCTGGTCAACGGGGATGATCGGTTCCTGGCCGAGCGCGTATTTGCGGTCGATCGTGATGCCGAGGAAATCATGCGTCGCGAGAACATCCCCCTCTTCTCACTGGAAACATCCAGACCCGCGCGGCAGTTCGATGCTATCGGCTTCACTTTGACCTATGAACTCGTTTACACCAACGTGCTGACCATGTTGGATTTGGCCAGTATCCCTTTGCGCTGGAAGGATCGCTCCGATGACGATCCTCTCATTTTTGCAGGTGGTCCTGCCGTTTACAGCCCCGAACCGATGGCGGCTTTCATAGATCTGTTCTTCATCGGAGATGCCGAAGATGGTTTGCCGCAGATGCTTTCGGTCTTGCATGAGATGAAGGGTGCGTCGCGTGAGGAGAAGCTTCGACAGTTGGTGAGCCAGGTCGAATCGGTTTACGTGCCTCGTTTCTACGATGATCAGCGCCGTCCGCTGGTTGATTTCGCCCCCGCCGGGATTCGCGCCCGTTTGATCGCCAACCTGAAACCGGAGTACTACCCGGAGCAACCGATAGTACCGCTTATCGAAACCGTCCATCCTCACCTGGCCGTTGAGATCATGCGCGGATGTCCCCAGGGATGCCGTTTCTGCCAGGCCGGTCCGATCTATCGTCCGGTGAGAGTGCGACCACGACGCGAAATCCTGCAGCAGATCGAGGCCCAGATGGACTCGACCGGTTATGAGGAAGTTGCGCTGGTGTCGTTGTCGTCGTCGGACTATCCCGAAATCGACGAACTGGCGGTCACCGCGGCGCGGAGGCTGGAGTCGCAGCGGGTGTCTATTGCCCTACCGGCCTTACGGCCCGGCACAATCAGTCCAACGCTGTTGGATGCTGTCAGCCGGGTTCGAAAGTCCGGCCTGACGCTGGCTCCCGAGGCCGGTACGGAACGGTTGCGAGCGTTTGTGCGCAAGGATTTTCCGGACGCGGCGGTTTTCGACACGATACGCATGGCCTACGAAAAAGGATGGACGACATTGAAGTTGTACTTCATGGTTGGTCTACCCAGTGAGACGGAAGAGGACCTGCTCGGCATTGTCAAAATGGTGCAGGAGATTCATCGGATTGGCCGTGAGCATTCCGGCAGAAAAACGATCAATATCACGCTGTCACCATTCACGCCCAAGCCGCATACTCCTCTGCAATGGGACGAGATTCTCCCGGCCGCCGAGATGCTGCGCCGCATCCAGTTCATCAAACGGAGTAGCCGTGTTCGCGGTGTGAATTACAAACATCACAACACTGAATCAGCTCTTCTGCAAGGTGTCATCGGTCGGGCCGACCGACCTATGGCAGATGTTATTGAGTCGGTCTTCAAGAAGGGAGGACGGTTCGACGGCTGGAGCGAAGATTTCAATCACGAATTGTGGTTCGCCGCCCTTGAGGAACATTCCATCGATCTGGAGTCCTGCCTGCAACCGATTCCGTTCAGTACCGAGCTGCCGTGGTCACATATCATCAAGGGACCCTCCATCGAACAACTCCAGAAGGAGCGACAGCGAACCTCAACGCAGCTTCGGGAATACCATCCCAGAGCCGCCGCGGCGGACCAGTCAGCTCAGGGTGGGCAGCCGATCAGTTTCGGCCGGACCAGGAAAAAGGTCCCCGGGCGGAACACGAGTTCGGCGCCGACCAAGAATCGAGTGCGTTTACGCTGGGGAAAGACGGCCCGGTACCGCTACATGTCGCACCTTGACAACATGCGCATCTTCGAGCGAGCCATCAGACGGGCCGGACTCCCGGTGGCTTTCAGCCAGGGCTTCAACCCGACCATGAAGCTGTCGTTTGGTCCCCCCCTGCCGTTAGGGTTCACCTCGGAGGCTGAATGTGTCGATATCACTCTTGAAGATAACCTGATGCCGTATATGATCGACAAACTCAAGAGTTGCATGCCGGAAGGTCTGGAGATTCTGGAAGCTCGCGTCGTTTATGGCAAGTCGCAGTCGCTTTCGGCCGGTCTGAACCGGGTGCTTTATACTGTACCCGAGGCAGCGATACCCGTCGACGACATAAGCCAACGTATCGATGTTATCCTGGCCGAGCGGCGGCTGGAGATTGAACGAAAGACCAAGTCCGATACCAAGCTGGTAGATGTACGTCCGGGCATTTACGAGTTAACGATCGTGGAGGATCGGCTCGAAATGCTGCTCGGGGTCGGGGAAGGAATTTACGTGCGGCCCACCGAAGTCGCCGGATTGTTACTCACGGACGAGTTTGTGGCGGTGTCCGGTCTGCCGTTTCATCGCAAATCTATGTATCGCCGAGATGATGACGGCTCGATCACCTCTGCAATGGAGCTTTGACAAACATGACTTCGAGTTCCAAAAACACAACCGAACAGAAATATGACCCGGTGCGGGCTGCGTCCCTTGAGGCATTGGTTCTGATTGAGCAGGGTGAGCAGACTGATGAAGCTGTCACTCAGGTTATGGCCGAGCGTGAATTCCGTCCTATCGATCGTCGGTTCCTCCTGCAACTGGTCAACGGCGCCACCAAGATGCGTCGCCGGCTGGATCATGAAATAAAATTCTATCTCTCCCGACCCTCCAAAGAACTTCCCTTGAAACTATCCAACATTCTGCGGCTGGGTTTCTACCAGCTTCGCTTCACCGATCGCATTCCGGATGCGGCGGCGGTGTCCGAGTCGGTTAACCTGGCTGCCTTCATGCTCGATCGCTCGCGCGCGAATCTGGTCAATGCCGTGTTGAGAGCAAGCCTTCGGGAGCCCCATCGGGCGCAATTCGTATCCCCGGAGGATGAACCGGTCAGGCACCTGGCCGACTACTACAGCTATCCCGACTACTTTGTCGAATACTGCCTGCTTGAGTTTGGGTTCGAGGACACGAAGCGACTTCTCGACCGCTATAATCGACCGCCGCATGTTACCTATCGGGTTAACTACCTGAAGTCCAAGCCGGATGAGGTGACCCGCATGCTCCAAGAAAACGGGGTGGAGTTTTCATTCGGTCGGTATCTGCCGGAGTTCATACATATCGAGGAGAGCGGTCTCCCGCTTGAAGGGGAACTGCTCCGCACCGGCAAAGTGCACGTTCAGGATGAGTCGGCCGGTCTGGCGGTGCGGCTGCTCAATCCCCGTCCGAACAGCACGATGGTCGATCTTACCTCGGCGCCGGGCGGCAAAGCCACCTATGCCGCCATCCGTATGCGCAATCGCGGACGCGTAACGGCCGTGGACAAATCACACAAGCGCCTGATCCCGCTGGTAGAGAATGCTCAACGCCTGGGGATCAAGATCATTGCGCCGGTCGCCTCCGACCTGTTCGATTTTCACGGCGGACCGTTCGACCGTGTACTCCTGGACCCCCCTTGTTCGGGCTGGGGCACGGCGGGCAAAAACTCCGATCTGCGCTGGACCAAAACGGCCGAGGACGTCAAGAACCTCGCCCGCATCCAGGCCCGCATGCTCGACCATGCCGCCAAACTGGTCAAGCCGGGCGGTATCCTCGTCTACTCGACCTGCACCATCATGCGCGCTGAGAACGACCAGGTGGTCGAGGAATGGTTATTGCAACATAACGATTTCGAGATCGATTCCGCCGCCCAGTTTTACGATGAGAGTCTCGTGACCGAACGCGGTTTCGTCAAAACCTACCCATCGCATGATGACCTTGATGGTTCCTTCTGCGCCCGCCTGAAACGCAAACCGTAATCTCCTCCTCAAACTCAGTTCACGGGCGCCCCACCGCCTGTAGGCTGTGTGCACGGGTGCTGTATTCCATGTCATTCCCCACGCAAGGAACCTCCCAAGAACCCACGATCTGTTTGTGGGCGGCAGACGTCCTAACGAGTAGCCCACAGCAAGGAGGCTGTCTCAAAAGGGTTATTATAACATTTGAAAGACGAGGTGTTTTTTCGATTGCTGTGATTGCAGTTTCATTGTTCAGATCAGTTGGGCCGGTTAGATGATGATTGCGCTGTTGGCCGTAGGTATCCCGATTTCGGCCGCATCTGTTCAATGAGAACATCATCGACCAGGGAGACCACGGACGAGATACCGTATCTCGCCACTTTCAGCGGCGTGTCAATACTGAAACCGGTGCCCATCACCGGAATGTGGAACAGGTGCGGGCTCATCGTTGAATGATTCATGTAGCCAGTATGGTTGACCGGAGCGACAATGTCATACGTTTAGTCCATTAAGTGAATGAAGGTCCGCGTGTTCTGTCCCTAAAGTAGCCTTCATAACGACATGCCCACGTTGTGGTGGTGTGATTTTCAGATCGCCCCGCTTGAGCGTGGTTTCCTGACGGGTCTGAAGACCTGCCGGGCACAAGACGGTGTAAATGCAATCCTGGGACAGGACACTATAGATGGCTTTGACATCACCGCGTTGATGGGATTCACAAACGAGAATGCGGTCGGGCAGCTCCGGACAACACACCTCTTAAGTAAACCCCGTGATTCATCAAGACAACATTTTCTTCAGATCATCCAGCGACGGCACCTTGCCCGACACTTTCACCTGTCCGTCAACAACCAGCGCCGGCGTCATCATCACACCGTACGTCGTGATCTCCATGATGTCGGTCACTTTCTCAAGGTCGCATTCCAGCCCCAACTCTTCAACCGCCACCTGAGTCAGTTTCATGAGCTCCTCACATTTTGCGCAGCCGGGGCCGAGCACTCTGATTTTTTTCATCGCATATCCTCCTAAAAGAGTGAACCGTAAATCAATCCGGAAATCGTGGCCATGACGATCACAAGAGTCACGAACACGACTGTCTTTTTCGTCCCCATCACTGATCGTATGACTAACATATTCGGTAACGACAAAGCCGGCCCGGCCAGCAGAAGCGCCAACGCCGGACCCTTGCCCATGCCGTTACCGATCAGGCCCTGCAGGATCGGCACTTCCGTCAGCGTGGCGAAATACATGAACGCCCCTAACACCGAAGCGAAGAAAACAGAGCCTATCGAATTGCCGCCGACCCAATCGCTGATCCAGTGAGACGGAATCAAGCCCTCGTGTCCCGGTCGCCCCAGCAGCAACCCGGCCACCAACACGCCTGCAAACAACAGCGGCAGGATCTGTTTGGTGAAACCCCAGGTCTGTGCAAACCAATCCCCCGCCTCGCCGTCACTTCGAGATGTTATGATGGACAGCCCCACCACCGCCGCCGAGAACGGCAGCAACGGTTCATGCGGAAAGATCGCCGCCACAATGGCCGTTACTCCACCCGTCACCAGCACCTTCCACTTGTTCAATCCATACCAAGCGACCAGCAGCAGGCCGAACAGGATCGCGATGGCAGAGGTAATGATCCACTTTGCCGCATAGACATGATACCAGATGCCGGCCACCGCCTCCGGCTTGCCCCAATTGGCAAAAACGAGGATCGCCACCATGGCGGCAAAATACAGAGCGTTTTGCCACAGAGGACGACTGACCTCCGGTTCCGGCATGGCCATCTGGGCGGTGACCCTTTCCGTCTCTTCCCTGAGAAATATCAGGTGCATCAACAAGCCGATGACAATGCTGAATAAGATCGCACCGATGGCTCGCGCAATCCCCAACTCCAATCCCAGCACCCGAGCCGTGAGAATGATCGCCAGCACGTTGATGGCGGGACCGGCGTACAAAAACGCGGTGGCCGGTCCGAGGCCCGCGCCCATCCGATAGATACCCGCGAACAGCGGCAGGACAGTGCACGAACAAACCGCGAGAATCGTGCCTGATACTGAAGCCACACCGTAGGAGAGCACCTTATTGGCCCTAGCCCCGAGATATTTCATGACGGCAGCCTGACTCACAAAGACGGCAATCGCCCCGGCAATAAAAAACGCCGGGATCAGACATAACAGCACATGCTCCTGCGCATACCATTTGGTGAGATGCAGCGCCTCCAACACAGCCGCGCGAACCCGTTCCGACTCAATCGGAAGATAGAAGAACAGGGAAAAGACACCGGCCATCACGGCCAGCGGTTTCCATTCACGTTTCCAATCCATATTGCGCACTCTCGATACTGGACCGAGTCACTCCAGGTAATTCGTTACACCGATGACCTGCCGAGAAACATCATCGCCTTATCGCTGCGGCCATCTGCCGAGCATTGGCTTTCAGCACGTCCTCAACACAGCCAAAGAAATTCAGAATGCAGGGCACCTTCAACCGATACCACACTTGCAGCCCGCGTTTCTCGTCCTCTACGACACCGGCCTCCCTGAGCACGGTCAGGTGCCTGGAGACCGTAGAGACATCGGCGCCGATCATGTCCCGAAGCTCGCAGACACACCGCTCCCGTTTCGCCAGTTCATCGATGATGAACAGGCGGGTGGGGTGGGCCAGCGCCTTTATGATGTGCGCTCGGGCTTCGTACCGTTTTTTCGTCTTCTCATTCATACCGGTTATACCAATCTCCGTTTGCTTAGTTGGCAAAATAACCAAATAGTTTGTTTTATCAAGGGGTATTCTCGGTAGGCGGACGGTGACATCAGATCGTCACCACCACCAGGTGCGCACTACGAAATAAAGCTGACGCGGAAGGCGTTTGGCGCTATCTTCCAAATCATGCAAAAAGCAAGAGACAAACGAATTCCAGAGCCTCGCACCCCCTTTCGCGTGAGTCTTCTGGCCTGTCTTGCCACCGTAGGCGTCTTCACTCTGGCCGGTCTAAGGCCGGAGGGGCGCATTTGGGGTTGCAATCAATGGGGGTACTTCCCCGACTGGGTGGTTCCTGTTGCGGCGATGGTCGGTTTGGCTGTGGTACCGGCATTACTTTGGTGGGGGCGGGGCGGCACGCACCGCAGCAGCACACGGATTTGGCTGGCCGGGATATCCTGGGTGACAGTATTCGTACCGGTTGCACTTGCGGCATCGTTCTACCTGTTTCGTTCGCAGATTCACTTGTACGGTGACGGGTACCTGCGTCTGGACACCCTCGCGATGGTCAATCCCAGCCTGCGCATCAGTGACTTCGGCGCGACTACGGTGCTGAAACTGTTGTACCGTCTGATGGTGGATTCGGTCAACCAGCCGGCTTTGGTCGCCTACCAGATCGCCTCAATCGGCGGCGGGGTCATCTTCGTAACAGCGGTCGTCTTTCTCTCGCGCCGACTCATCGAGGATCGCATCGACCGGATGTTGTTCATGCTCGCCGTAGTCACCGGTGGTTACGCCCTGCTCTTTTTCGGTTATGTCGAAAACTACACGTTATTCGTCCCGGCGGTGGGAATCTACACATTGGTCGGGATGCGAATCACCGGCACCGGACGACGCCGGTGGTTGGCTCTGCCGTTGGTTATGTTATCCATGTTTCTGCACGTCTTCGGTGTAATCTTGCTGCCATCACTCATCTATCTCCTTATGTCAGACAGCAAGCTCGGAAGGTCCTTCAAGGATCTGCGTTGGTCGGTCAGGGTCTTGGTTATAGTGACGACAGGCCTGGTTCTGTTCATCGGCCTGTACACACTCCGGTCGAACTCTCACTTCGTCCGCTTCTCTCTTTTACCGATCTGGACCAATCAATTCACGGTTGACGGCTATACGATGTTCTCCACAAGACATCTTGTGGACTGCCTGAACCTGCTTATCCAATTATCCCCGGCCATCCTGATTACAGGCTGCCTGCTGCCGTTTTTCCCGATACGTCGGTTCCTGAAAGAACCGCGCTTCTTGTTCCTCTCAGTACTGCTGATATCGTCAGGTTGCGCTGTGCTTGTCTTCAATCCTCAGTTGGGAATGCCGCGAGACTGGGACATGTTTGGATTCGTCGGGATACCTCTCGTCGTGTTTGGCGCCGACCTGATCCTCCGAGCCAGGAAGCACATCAGCAACTACCGAGCCATCATGGTTTTGGTCATAGCGCTGCAGGTTTTGGCCCTGGTACCTCGGGTGGCAACGCAATTGGTTCCCGATGTGGCCATAGCGCACGCTGAGAATTGGGGACGGACCGACTCAAGGAAACGACTGTACATCTACCGCGCCGTTCAAGACTACTACCGCCGGAGCGAACAAACAGCTAAAGCCTCTGCAATGGCCCGCGATTGGAAAGCACAGTTCATCGAGGTGCAACTGTTAGACGAGGGCAAGCAGTTGCTGAACAACGGTCAGTACGAGGAGGCGGCGGCGCGGTTGACGAGAGCTATAAAGCACAACCCGATGTTAAGCCCCGCCTACCAGCACCTGGGCTCGTGTATGCTTTCACTCAACCGTCTTGACAGCGCCTTAGCCCTGTTTCAAATCGCCGATGGCTTCAACCCCGGCAACCCCGGTATCCTGAATGAACTGGGCGTGGTCTATGCATCCCAGGGCAAGATCGAGAAAGCTGAACGCTGTTGGCGGGACATCCTGCAGATCAGCCCGCACGACTCCGAAGCGGCGCTCAATCTGCTCAGGCTGTACTCGACCCACGGACCGCATGACAAGTTCGTCAATACACTCCTGAATGTCGCCACGTGGCCGGACATTCCCCCGCCGGCCCACAAGCTGTTGGGCGATTACTATCGTTCAATCTCCCGCCCGGATGACGCTGAACGACATTATGAGAAAGCCCGCGAGGCCGGACCGCACTAGGTTGAGCGGGCCTGCCGCCATAAACATCCAGAGCGGTTGACGCCTAACCGTCAAGCAGGTTGATTCAGAATTAGATATAGTACGGACAGAATGTGACGCTCCGATCGTGCGACAATATCTATCGGATTACGGACACGGCGGCGGCGCAGGCCCGCCGGTGAACATGTAGTCGACGAGATACACCAAATATGTGATTGGCCAATGAAGATTATTGCGTACCATGTACTGCACGAATGGGTAGTATGTGAGTGCGCTTTTCGCGCTACGCGCGCAGCGCGAGAGACACGGCTTGACCGTGCGCGCTACACGCGTTCGCAAGGTAAAGAAAGTGAATATCGAAAGACATAAATTACCGCCGGATCAACTACGGCAATTGATAACTCAAAAATGGCCCGAAGCCGTCGCTTTGACCGCCGGGCTATCCGAACCGATTTTCCAAACCGGTATTGCAAATCTTGATGCTCTTTTCCCCCGGCAGGGCATTCCGTACGGCCAACTTATCGAGATCACCGGTGAGGATGGGTCGGGCAAGACAAGTTTCCTCTTTATGATACTGGCGGCTCTCACCAAAATCGGGACAGTGGTGTACATCGATCTTTCCGGTTCTTTCTTTCCGGCTGCGGCGGCTACCTGTGGGGTCGATATAAAAGAGCTGGTTGTGGTGAGACCGGACTTCGGTGCCCGGCAGATGTCCACATCTGCCGCGAGATCTCGCGCTCTACGGCAAGGCGGCGCATGTGGACATACGCCGCCCACAAACTTCTCTCTTGCCTGCGGCCTGCGCGCGGCGGAGTTGGTTTTGTCAAAGCGAGTGGCTCACTGTATTGTCCTGGACCTGACCAACCAAAAGAGTGATCTGTCACAAAGAACTGATTTATCACTGTCGTCACTGTTGCATCGGTTGCGGCAACAAACAGCGCGCTCCAAAGCGCTGGTTATTTTCCTGACCGAGAACAACAACGCTTCCCACCCGATAATCCCGGCCAGCACCGTGGCGTTACGGCTGGAAGTGGTTCGCCTGATGCACTCACAGCTAAAAGTCACCGTCACCAAAAGCAGAATCTCCAGGGAAGGAGCGCACATGGAGATAGCATTAAATGAATAACAAACGTATCGCCTGCGTACTGCTCGAGGAATTCTCGCTGAAGATGTTCTACCAAAAGGAACCATCGGCGGCGGCGCAACCATTGGCGCTCACCGAGGATGATCGCAAGTCGGCGCCGATCGTCGCCATGAACCAGGCGGCGACGGAGCACGGCGTTCTGATAAACAGTACCGTTCCTCAGGCGCACGCAGTCTGTCCTGATTTGATTGTCAAAGTACGCAACACCGAAAAGGAAACCCGCGAATCGCAGAGGCTTCTGAAAGCGCTTCAAACTATCGGTCCTTTTGCAGAGAAAGGCACCGACAGCACCGGCGGTGCTCTTATTATTTGGCCCTTCTGGGAATCGTGTGGGTTGTGACTGCGATTCCACTTCACGTCATGAGCCTCTTACGCTGGTTGGTTAGAGGTCCAGTCCGCCCAGATGGAAATAGATCGCCCTGCGTAAACGACTCCGATTCCGATAACCGCATGCCCGTGATTTCAACTTCTGTATTTTGAAATTGATACCTTCTGATTTGGCATTACTCACCTTCAGCACGATGGCGTTGAGGATGCCCCAGAGATGATCTTT
>JAUWIB010000072.1 GCA_030605565.1 bacterium | reverse complement strand
CCGTATCTACGGCATCGAATAGCGTTTCCTTCTTACCGATACCGACAATAACGTCTCCATCCAATCGTGTTTTGGTGGCGTCTTCCAGGTCAAACACGCGGTCAGAATGACGGTCTACGGCCAGCAGACAATCAGATGTGTTCTTTCCTGCTGCAAGCAACAATCGTAAAATTGCAGGATCAAAGAGGTGGTCACACATTAACAGAAAAAAGGGACGATTGATATACGGAGCTGCTGACAGAGCGGAGGACCCATTCCCCTCTCTCCAATCCGGGTTTTCTACCGGTTTGATCAAGACCGATAGTTTTTGCTCAAGTGCACTCAGGTAGGGGATTAATATGTGCGCATGATATCCAACAACGACGTATAACTCCAAAACCCCGACTTCTTTGCACGACAAAATGGCTCTCTCCAGGAGAGTCAGACCGAGTACCGGGGTAAGAGGCTTTGGGATTCCTCTATTCACTCCGTTCAGGCGGTGCCCTTCACCGGCAGCCAATATCACAGCAGGTGGTACTGTGCTCGCAAAGGCTTTGACTGCTGTGTCAACTGTCATGTGCATACTGTATCACCTTTCAATTGTTGAACGAGAACTGCGTTCAGCTTGGGGGTCCCGCTGGCAATGATTGAATAACGCTGCATCAGGTTTGTGATATCAGGAACCGGTTCCCCTTCAGAGCCGGATATGGTTCCTCCTGCCTCGGTAAGAATGAGAGAAGGGGCCAGGAAGTTTTCAGGAGTAAGGCGGCCGCGCAGATCCAGATGGGCATCGAGGGAACCTGAGGCAACCAACGTAATCGCTCGAGTCGCGCAACCCAGGGAGCGGACCCCCCGGGCGTGAGAAAGGACATTCGCTAAAGGCGCTCTCACCGCAAAATGGTTCATCTCGCAACTGATCATAGCATTCTTCACAGCGTTGCAGGTGGCAGTGCGGACTTGCCGGCCGTTGCTGAACGCGCCTTTTCCTTGCTGTGCGGTGCATATCTGCCCGGTGATCAGGTCGCCCACCAGTGCGTATTGAACTGATTCAACTGAGATCGGGCATGAATACGGAATCAATGCCACAGCCATGCTGACAGGCGTCATCCCGAGTGCGAAGTTGTCCGAGCCGTCTACCGGATCCAACACCACTGTGAATTCGGGCTGGCCGGTACCGAACTCACGAGGCGAACTCTCTTCAGACAACAGCACGACCGAACACGGAAAATGCTCCCGGAGGTAAGCGCAGACCGCCTCATCGGCCGCCAGATCAAACCATTTGACGATATCTCCTTTGGCGTTACGAGTAGCCGTCCGGGTGGAGCCAAGGTCTCCGGCGGCCACAACTCGCTGTACATCCTCAAAGATTGATCTAAGGTGATTCAGTATCGAAATCGACTTGTTCATATCCAAACGCTCGCACCACCTCTCGGCAGAGAGAAAGCAACTTTCCTCGGATACCTGTCTGACTTGGTCGAAATCGTTGAAATGCCGGTCAAGTGCAGATGGGATTGGAATAGAGGGGCGTCCAGCCCCCCATACTATGTCCTTCCCATTGGCAGCAAGAAACCATGGTAGGGGGTTCTTGTCAAGCGGTATTCCTAAGAAGAAGACGTACCGACAAGCACAAGTGCGCCAGGCAATTAAGTATTCAGACGTTGGGCGGACTTAGACCGCAGAAGCCTGGTACAAATGAACGTCTCTTTGAGGAAAAGGAATCGATATGCCTTCATCGTCGAATGTCAGTTTGACCTTTTCGAGCAGGTCGCACTTGACCGACCAATAGTCACCCGCCTTTACCCATGGCCGAACGAAGAAATTCACGGAACTCTCACCAAGCTCCAGGACACCAATTTCGGGAGCCGGGTCTTTGAGAATCCTCTCATCGGCCCTCACAATCCGCTCCAGAATATTCCTGGTCAGTTTCAGATCGTCGTGGTAGCCGATGCTGAACTCAAGGTCTATACGTCGAGTTTCTTTGGCCGAGTAATTGGTTATATTGTCAGTGGTGATCCGGCTGTTGGGGACAATAATCTTGCGGTTGTCAAATGTTCTGAGAATCGTGCTGAAGATACGTATCTCTTCGACAACACCGCTTGTTCCACCTGAGCTAACGTAGTTTCCAACTTTGAACGGCTGAAACACAACGAGCATGATTCCTGAGGCTATGTTCGACAGCGAACTCTGAAGAGCGAAACCGACGGCCAACCCAACGGCGCCAATCACAGCAATCAATGACGTGGTCTCCACCCCTAAAGCTCCCAAAGCTGCTATGACTATGAAAACCAGCAGCGATATCCTTGTCAGATTCCTTACGAAACCTGTCAAGGTACGATCGGCTCTGCTTTTCTCCATCAGACGTCCCACGAGATTGGCAAAGAATGTTGTCAACAGTCGCCCCAGCACAAGAATGACAACAGCACCGATAACCTTGGTGCCGTACAAGGCACCCCATTCCATGAGCTTCTCAAGTACGTTTTCCATCACTCACTCCTTCAGTAATTATTGGTTAATTATCCAAATCGCTGGGTCTCCTGAGCATGCTCGGTAGCCCTCAGACCGGGTGATCAAGAGGTCTTACGCCTGTACGAGTTATCAGGAACTCGCGCTAAGTGTAGCCAATGTTTCGTCGGTTGGGAAGGAGTATTGCAGATGGAGTTACCCGGCTCCCAGAATGGGTCAACGGCCAGCCAACCTCCCCTTATCCACCGGCACGGGTGGCAAAGCCGAGAAAAAAGTGGCTTTACCCCATTCTTTACAATTGCTTTTGATAACACAACTG
Source organism: bacterium (assembly GCA_030605565.1). Taxonomy (GTDB): domain Bacteria; phylum Zixibacteria; class MSB-5A5; order GN15; family FEB-12; genus JAJRTA01. The sequence goes on along the minus strand of JAUWIB010000072.1, from coordinate 9,953 downwards.
TTCTTAATTGACACGAAATGAGATAATCACAATTCGTAGGAGATCCAGCCATGATCAACAAGATTGAGCAACTGTTGGGTGGGGATAAACCCCTTTTGAGTTACGAGTGCAAGGGAATACCAAAGTCACGTTTGCATCTGCCGGGTTCGGATTTTATCGACCGGGTGGTGGCGCAGTCGGATCGCACACCGGCGACGATGCGTTCGCTGAACTGGATGTTCAACATCGGTCGTTTGGCCGGCACCGGCTACCTGTCGATCTTGCCGGTCGATCAGGGTATCGAGCACACCGGCGGAGCGTCGTTTGCCCCCAACCCGGACTACTTCGATCCCTCGAAGATTGTCGAACTGGCCATCGAAGGCGGCTGCAACGCGGTGGCGTCGACTTACGGAGTCTTGGGTTCGATCGCACGTAAGTACGCTTACAAGATCCCGTTCATTCTGAAACTGAACCACAACGAAATGATGACCTATCCGACCAAGTATGACCAGGTGATGTTCTCCACCGTCGAGAACGCTTTTAACATGGGCGCGGTGGGCGTCGGCGCCACGGTTTATTTCGGAGCAGAGGAGGGGATGCGCCAGATTCAGGAAGTCACTGAAGCGTTTTCCCTGGCCCATGAGTTGGGGATGTTCACCGTGCTGTGGTGCTACCTGCGCAACTCCGCGTTCAAACACGAAGGCACCGATTATCACACCGCAGCCGACATGACCGGGCAGGCCAACCATCTGGGCGTGACGGTTGAGGCCGATATCATCAAGCAGAAAGCGCCGGACTGCAACGGTGGGTTCAACGCCATCAAGTTCGCGAAGACGCACAAGAAAGTGTACGACGAACTAACCACCGACAATCCGATCGACCTCACGCGCTATCAAGTGGCCAACTGCTACATGGGTCGCGCCGGTCTGATCAACTCCGGTGGCGCTTCGACCGGTTCCGGTGACAGCGATCTGGCTCAGGCAGTACGCACCGCCGTGGTCAACAAACGCGCCGGTGGCATGGGTATGATCTCCGGCCGCAAAGCGTTCCAGAAACCGATGAAGGACGGCGTCGAACTGCTGAACGCGATCCAGGATGTCTATCTTTGTGAAGAGGTGACGGTAGCGTAGCAGGCAGCCGGTCAAGCCGGCCCTCTCGCGCTTCGCGCGTCTCACCAATCGTAGGACTCGCGGGAGTCGTAGGGCAGGAGCCCTGCGCTCCTGCCGAAAACGGCACGATCACCGGGATCGTGCCCTACTAACTTTGCATGTAAGGTAACCAATTCGTTGTGCCCGCAGAGTCTTCAGACTCTGCGGGTCTTCTTTTATCCTGTGGCCGAATCTGAGGATTCGTGCACCACGAACACACCACCGTCACCCTGAGCGGAGTCGAAGGGTAACGTAAGATACAAGATGGCGGTGAAGCTCACCAGTCGACTCCGCTCACCATGAGGTGCGGATGGCAGGATCGCAGGGGTCCTGCCCTGCAATAACAATCCTTCTGATTCCGATGCGTCAGTTCATCGGACCAAATACCGCTCCGTGATCTCCTCGTTGGTGCCGGCGTCGTATACTTTGTACTCCGGAATCGGCATGGTGGCGTCGCGTACGACATTGATTTTGAACCGGTGCGCTTTCATTAACCGTGCCACCCGGTCGGTACCATTGTCAATCATCGATTCAGCCAGTTCGGGATTTATCACCAAATGGTACGAATCGAACTCGCGGTCGGCCTTGGCCCGCTTGAACCATCGTTCGACCTTGGTGGCCATATTCTCCTTGGAGATGATCCGGCCGCGCCCGGCACAGTACGGACATGGTTCCGACAGTTGGTGCATGTGTGACGGTCGGATGCGTTCCCGCGTCATTTCGATAAGGCCGAAATCGGTTACCGGATTGATAGCCCGTTTGGCGCGATCCAGCTCAAAGCAGCGCTTGAATTCCTCGTACAGTTTGCGACGATTGTCACGATTGTACATATCGATGAAGTCGCAGACAATCAGCCCGCCGATGTCGCGCAAGCGAATCTGTCGCGCCGCTTCGCGGGCCGCCTGGATGTTTGTTTCAAAGATTGTCTTTTCCTGGTCTCTGCGCCCGACAAACCGTCCGGTGTTGATGTCGATGGTCACCATCGCCTCGGTCTGGTCGATTATCAGATAGGCGCCCTTCTTGATCCAGACCTTGCGCTCTAACATCTTTTCGATTTCCGGCTCGAGATTGTACAGATCGAACAGCGGCAGTTCCCCCTTGTACAATTCTACACGGTTCTTAAGATGCGGGGCGACCTGACGAGCGTAGCTGATAATCTTCTTGTAGTCGTCGCGGTTGTCCACAATCAGCTTGCGCACATCGTCGGTGAAAATGTCGCGAATCCGCGACACGGTCACTTCCGCCTCCTTGTGGATCAAAGCCGGCGCTTTCGAGCTGTCGGCTTTTCTCTTGAGACGTACCCACAACTTCATGACCCGTTTGATATCGGCGGCGAATTCACGCTCGCCCTTACCCTCGGCTTCGGTCCTCAGGATCAGACCGAACCCTTCCGGCCTTAGGGGCGTCACGATTTTGCGCAGTCGTTTCTTTTCCGCCCAATTGGAGATCCGCTTGGATACGCGGATATGGTCATCGTCGGGGATCAATACCATGAAACGCCCGGGAATCGAAATCTCGGTGGCGACGCGCGGTCCCTTTGTGGATATCGGTTCTTTGATAACCTGGACCAACACTTCCTGATTCCGCTTGAGAACGGTTTCAATACCGGCGCGACGGGTCTTGCGGATTATCTCAGCCGGAGCTTCTTCATCCACTGTTTCGGAGTCGCCGTGGCGTCCATACACCTTGCCGACGTCCGATGAGTGCAGGTAGGCCGCTTTTTCAAATCCGATATCGACAAAGGCCGCCTGCATCCCGGGCAACACGGTCTTGATCACGCCCTTGTAGATATCGCCGGCCATCCGGTCGGCATCGGCTCGTTCCACTTGCAGTTCAACCAGCCTGCCGTCTTCGATAATGGCGACTCTGGTTTCGTACTCAGTCGAGTTTACTAACAATTCCTTTTTCAAATCTTCTCCTTCTCCCCTGGTGAAACCTCACCGAACAACTCACCGGGCTGAGGACGGAAGCCGTTGATAAACGAGCAACCATCCATCTCTTTCTTGCCTTGGGGTACCAGTGAGGTTATCTCAATGGCCGAACCGGCACACTGAATCAATAGCCGCTTCTTGTCCGGCAGGACACTGCCGGGGCGGGTGGCAAGGCCGCCAATACTATCGGCAGCGCGGCTGCTGAGGATCTTAACATTCTTATCTCGAAAAGTGGTGGTGGCGCCCGGTTGAGTTGAAAGTCCGCGAATGAAGTTACGAACATTCTCAGCCGGGAAACCGAAATCTATTGTGCAGCCGAACGAATGGAGCTTCGGCGCCGGTGTGGCCGCACGCTCATCCTGCTCTTGTGGCTTGAAACCCGGCTGCTCGATCATGTCGAGCGTTCTCAGCAGAAACGGCCCGGATATATCCGAAAGCCTGGCTGCCAACGAATCGAAGTTGTCGTCATCATTGATGGCGATCGGTTCTTGTAGAATCACATTGCCGGTATCAATCTGCTTATTCAGAAAGAAACTGGTCAAGCCAGACTCTTTCTCGCCGTTAATCAAGGCCCAGTTGATCGGGGCAGCGCCGCGATACTTGGGCAAAAGCGAGGCGTGCAGGTTGATTGAGCCGTAAGTCGGCATAGTGAACAGCCGCTCCGGCAGAATCCGGAAAGCCACCACCACGAAAAGGTCCGGCTTCATGGCGGCCAGTTTGTCATACAGCTTGTCGCTCTTGAGCGATTTGGCCTTGATAACAGGCAGTCCGATTTCCGCCGCCGTGTCACACACTTCAGTGGGACAGGTATTCTTGCCGCGGCCGCGACGTTTGTCGCTGCCGGTGACTACCGCCACAAGGTCATGACGGCTTTCTTGCAGCGCCACCAGTGGTTTACAGGCAAACGCCGGCGTACCCATGTACACTATTCGCATTTCTGATGTCTACCGTGCGCCGAACCGGTCGGCTATGTGGTCGGGCAGGGCATCGCCTGCCCGCGAGCGGGCGGCAGCTACGCCGCGCAGGAAGATTTGGCCAGCTTCTTGAGACGGCCCTTCAATAAGGTGCGGGTCAGCGGCGTCATGCGGTCGATGTACAGTTTTCCCTCGAGATGATCGTACTCGTGAAGGATAGCGCGAGCGGCCATGCCTTTGGCCTCAAGCACAAACTCGCGTCCTTCGAGGTCCGTCGCCTTAACCTTGACCACGGCGGGACGGACGATCTTCTGATAAATCCCCGGGAACGACAGGCAGCCCTCCTCCATTTCGGCTTCGCCACTCGTTTCGAGTATCTCCGGGTTGACAAACACTCTGAGAGTTTCGGTCAGATCGACCGCCGCTAAATCGAGAATAAAAACGCGCTTCAAGACGCCGATCTGGACGGCTGAAAGGCCCAGACCCTTAGCTTTTTTGAGCGTGTCCACCATATCGGACACCAAATCTTTCACTTGCTGGTTGATCTCGTCAACCGCTTCGGAAACTTCCCGCAGGACAGCCTCGCCGTATATGACGATCCGTCGCTCAGACACACGGTACTCCTAAAACTATTAGTCCACCTTGGCGGCAATTGAGGACTTCAAGAACTCCATCCGGACGTCGTTGCCGATCTTCAATACTACTCGGCCACGCTCTTCATCGATGGCAAAAATAATCCCGAACATTCCGCCTGAGGTCACTACTTTGTCTCCCTTCTTGAGATCAGAAAGGAGTTGTTTATGTTCTTTCTGTTTCTTTCTTTGTGGCCGGATCAGCAGCAGATACATCAGGACGAAAATCAGTCCAAACCAGACGAGCGTGAACATCCCGCCGCCGCCGGTTTCCTGTCCGCCGGCCATCAAAATGGGCCAATTACTAAGCAAACCTACTCCTTGTTTTATCGGCATGGCTGCTCAAAACTTGAACAGCCATTCCTTTCCAGCATTAAATATAGCTTTCCGCCGACCGATAGCAAGGCATTTGTTTACGGTGGTAGAACAGAACAAGCCGCAAAGGAGTTCCCGGGAGGGGCATGGCCAGGCGGCCCACCTTAGAAACCCGGACTAAGCCCCGGGCCGTTTGCTAATACGTCTACTTCTTTCATTCTCATTTGACACATAATTCACATGGCGCCGGTCCGTCCAGGAACATGAAGTCGACCAGGTAAACCAGATCAGAAATGTCCACTGACCCCATGCAGTCGTCTATATCGGCCACCCACAGGGGATCGGGTTCCGGTCCGCCGACGAACATGTAGTCGTTCAGGTAGATGAGGTCTGAAATGTCAAGCACCTCCGACCCGCTGCCGTCGATATCACCACAGATTCCCAGTGGACACGGATCCGGCCCGCTGCAATCGGCCCCCTCGTACCATCTGCCGTCGGTCAGCGTGTCGCAGGCCCAATGGATGTTCTCGATGCACGAGGGGAATTCCGGATCACCGAAACAGCATTTGCCCATCGGTGGTGGGTAATAGAACCACTCTTCCCTGGTCACAACGTTGACCGGCAACCCTGTAGCCGTGCTGTAATAGACGCAGGTGCTCACCAATTCGACACGGTAGTCACCGTTGGGAGTAGGCTGACCGGATGCATCTGTACCGTCCCATATAATAGAACATGCTCCGGAATACTGCTGACCGTCAAAGAGCGTTTTGACCAATCCCCCCTGTTGGTTGTAGATCCTGGCTGTAACAAATGATGGGTCAATCAATGTGTAGCTGATGTGAAGCCACTGATCATTCTTGGTGGAATTGATACTGAAGTCTACAATGTCGGTACCTATCGCGAAACGTAGAAAACCGCTGGTGTCCGACCATGACTCGGTTACAACAACAACGCCACTAGCGAGATAGCCGCCTGTGTTGGAGATGTTAACCGGATTGAAGAATCGGTTGTGGCTGCCGGTGTTTCCATAAGTACAGAGAGGGAAGAGATCGTCTGTGTACTTGGTAACGATGCCGGTGTTCCCATCCAGCGCCCAGAGTTGACCGAAATTGTCCACTTCCAAGTCGACGATGGACGAACTGGTGGGAACCTCACCAAACCAGGAGATCGTCTCACTCCCGGTAATCTTTATTAACCACACTATTCTCCTGTTTCCAGCGTCGGCGACAAAGAATCGGGTAGTATTGGCATAAGGATCCGGTGCGTTAACGCTGCGTCCGGAGGCAACAGCAGTCAGACGGCACCAGGTTCCCGGTACTCCGTCGCAACCTGGGTAGTCGTGAGTAGCCTTATATGTTCCATCACACTCGAAGCGTTTGATTACGTCCTGACCGCTTATCACCCAAAGGTAATCACCGGTTTCGGGCCAAAAAGTATAATTGTTGTTAAGAGAGAAATCGCGCGGCCGCTCCAAACCGCTTCCGCTGATCGCAGGCTGGTTACATGTCCAGGTCGCGTAATCCCAGTTGTATGTAAGCCTGACAATCCGATCGTTTTCCTGGTCTCCTACGTAGATTCGGTAGTAGTATGAGAAAACCTGGTCGTTGCAGGGTGCGAACGCTTCAATGCTGCTCGGGGACCAAAACTGGCAACCCGACGATCCGTGCGACCCGTAGGCTCGCAGCCAATAGTCCAGGCACTCCCAGTAAACTAACCTGTCCCAGTTGCGGTCTATCTGAAAAGACATGCCGGAAAGAAATCCACCATAGGGGTGATAAACGTAGCTCTGTGAAGAGGCGCGGGGCTTGCTGAAGAGATCGACCTCCAGGTATGCGTTGGTCACAAATTTGTTCAAGTTCCAGATAATCGGGTCTGAGAAAAAGGGTATCTGGACCAGCGCATACTCACTTTCAGATTGTGCCGCTACGCTGCAATACCATAATGATACCATTAACATCACAACGAGTATCGTCAGTGTTCTCTTTGTTATGGTCATAAGTAACTCCTCCTTCGGGAGACGATATCAACTATGGGCCTATGGTATCTCTTCAAGCACAACTTTGCCGTCTCTCTCCACGACTATTTGATGCCCACTCCCGACCCACTTCCACACGTCACCATCAAACTGTTTGATGACCTTTCCCTGCTCTACATCATAAATGGAGTGAGTGAGACTGTGAACGGTTTTCTTGACAATTCTCTTGACCGGACCACTCCCCTCCGTTTCAACAGTTGACTCTTCCTTGGAGAACATAAGGTAATGCCCCTTGTTGAACACCCAACCCCACGGTGTTTTGGAACTTTCGCAGTTAAAAAGGCTGCCCAGGTCCTCTGGAAACGGTACGGTGATGTCACCATCGTAGAGAAACGATTCGCGAACTACTATATCGTAGATTAACTCGTTGGACATCGCATCATAAAGCCGAGTTGGGCGAGCTCGGTCTTTCCATAGACTCAGATAGTACTTTCCGTCTGGGCTAAAGTAAATGTCGTGATAATCCCTTGGCTGTAACTCACCGGAAACCGGATCCCATCTCATTACGCGGCCACGTTCATGGAGGCGGGGATGTTCATAGAGGTAGATGGCGTTGTCGAATGCGGCCCAGTTGATCTCCTTAGCTCCTTCCGAAATCTTGGTCACCTCGGATGTTTCGACATCAAGTATCCACGCGCCGGTGGGACAGGACGACCAATACGTTTTTCTGCAAGGGGCAAAAGTCAAGAAGGCGATCTGTTTGCCGTCGGGGCTCCAGACGTAACGGCGCACATCCATATCGAGTCGGCGGGCAAGTTCACCATTGGCGTGTAGGACCATTAAACTATACATGTAGTAGGCTTCTGGAACAGAGTCTGGTATATTCACTCGATCGCTTATGTTTATAGCGGCAATATACTTGTTGTTGGGGGAGACGGTGAGTTCATGAATACTGTACTTGTCTGGCCGGTAGACCTCCTGGGTTTTACCTGACGCTCGTTGATACCTTAAAACGCTGGCCCGATCAAGCACCCTCGCGATCAATGGCTCTGCGTCAGACCCGTGGTGCTGCGGCGCAGCGACAATTACTGCGTAAATCAAGCCCAGGGCAGCGGCAAGGCATAGGCTAACGATTAGTTTAGTTTTCATCTGTATTTCCTCGCATGGTTTTGCCTCCCCTTTTGTTCTCGGTTCCATCCGGATCGATGATTCTAAGATGGAAGTGATCATCGTGGTCATCGTCATGAATTATCCCTGACCAGGATATATTACCGAGGTTAGCCGTATCTGCAATGATAATGTCGACTCTCCCATTACGAATGAACCTGTTAAACAGGGTGCTGGTGGCAGCGGTGTCATAGTCCTGTGGATTATCTTCAATGTTGAGCCCGATTGGATTCCCATCCTTCCGAACATACCGCACGTCCACATCCAGGCCGTTCTGATGTGACCAGTGATCCGAATTTGGCCATGGTCCCCCGAAAGTCATTGTGCTCAAGTCTCCGTAACTCAAATCATTTATCCCGAATTTCGCTGCATTCATATTATGCGAGTGCCATTCTCTGCCTGCGGCCTCAATCATGTAGATCAGCTCCAGGGTACCCCAATCGTCAGTATCTGCTTCGGTATTGTAGCGATAGTATCCTGTCCCCTGGTCGACGATGTTATAAGGTTTTTCAAGCCAGCCATTGTTGGGCGACCCATGAGCCACGCACAGGTTATTGTCCCAAACCGTCGTGTCCAGACTCAGATAAGAATTAGGGGGATTAACTTCTACTGCCGTACTGATCCCGTCGCCATCACTGTCGTAATACGGATTGACATCAGGGGGGTTCTCAACAATATCTTCTATTTGTATTTCAGCGCAACCCATCGTAAACAGAGCGACTACTGGTAGTGAGGCCAATATCAGAACCTGTGAGAAACGGAGTTTCATTGCTTCTCCTCCCCCATGCTTTCCTTGAGTACAGGCGTCATTCGCCCGTGCTTCTCCAGAAATTCGATGAGGTTGTCAAAACTCACGACCTTCCAACTCCGCGGAATCATCCCATCGTTACGGTTAGGTGAAGCGGACCACAAGCTGTAGCGGTCGGATGTGATTACCGGAACAGGTCTCTTCGGTGACACAAAAATAAACGTCTCGCTCACCTGGCCGCTGTTCCCAGCGCCTTTCTCGGTTACACCCCAGAGAACCAACTCACAAGATACAATAGCCGTGTCTCCGGTTATACTGATATGAGGATCAAGAATGTCAAAATCCCAAAAATCGGATGTACTCAGCGGATGGTCTTCTCTGGAAAAAGTGGGTCTCGGCAGCGAAATCGTTCTTTCTGAACCGTTATCGAACACGGCCTGAAGTCTTTGGGACAGCAGTGCTTTATCCTCGGCCTTTTGCCCTCGGACGGTCACCTCGGGCGCAAAAACCTGAAACACTTTGGTCGTGTCTTCCTGCTGCACCCCTTTCCTGACCAGGTCCACGGCAAGCTCAATAAACTGCTCGTCATTCATCTTAACGAATTCCTGGGCAATGGAAAACGGTACAACCAGACTGGAAACAGCCAGCATGACCGCCCATAACGGTACTTTCCTGATCATATAGTATCTCCTTTTCCCTAACTCACTTGAATTCATATGACGTACCACTGCTCCGCCGAAACGAGCCGCGAAACCCTACGGACACGGCACCGGCGGTGACGTACACGTGCATAATAGTGACGTACGAACTCACTGTCAAGTGCAATCAGTTTTCTGACGTTTTCTCATCAGCCTGATAGTGGACGCCGGATGGGCCGGCCGTTCGGGCTTGTTGGTAAAGTAGGTTTCCCCGTCATCGCGAGACCGGCGGCCACGCAGTGGCTTTCATAGTTGGTCGTGGCGATCTCAATTCGTTGGTAGACAGACAGCCGTCGGTTCACACCCCCGCCTATATTTGTGCCAAATGACATTGGAGACTTTATTGTTCTGATGATTGGTTTATTTTGGCAGCTTGGGGAACGGACGGAAGGCATAGCCCGACGGGAGTTCGTCAGGCTTGGCAACCTTGATATGCGAAAGGTCAT